>CANKBX010000195.1 GCA_947480055.1 Planctomycetaceae bacterium | reverse complement strand
CGCGCGCCATTCGTGTGGGGCAAAGTCGCTGTCATCGCTAGACTGCGCGGCATGAGTTTCTCAACCGAAGGTTTGGTCGTGAAAATGGCGGCGTGGAAATCATTCCGCGTGTTGGTGATTGGGGATTTCATGCTTGATCAAGCGCTCTCCGGCGCCGCCGAGCGATTAAGCCCCGACGCTCCGGTTCCGGTGTTGTTAAGCCGCGGCGCGCAGGACCTGGAGGAAACCGCGGGCGGCGCCAGTAATGTTGCGTTGTGCGCGGCGGCTTTGGGCGCAACCGTGCAGTGCGTTGGAGTGACTGGCGCGGACGCGGAAGGACGCTCTTTGCGGGAATTATTGAAGTCCGGCGGTTGTGAATCAAAGCATCTTGTGCAGGATTCTTCGCGGCCGACAACTGTGAAAAAAAGTTTGATCGGTTTGGCGCAGCATCGCCATCCTCAAAAAATGTTTCGTCTTGACATGGAAAGCCGCGAGCCAATTTCCGACGCGATTGCCGCGCAGTTGTTGGCGGCTATTGATGAGGCGTTGCCCAACTGCGACATTGTGTGCTTGGAGGATTACGCCAAGGGCGTGTGCACTCCGCAGTTGTGCGCGCAATTAATCCAGCGTTGCCGCGCGGCGAATAAAAAACTTTTGGTGGACCCGGCAGCGATCAATGATTACGCCAAGTACAAAGGCGCGACCGCCATCACGCCAAATCGTAGCGAGGCGGAGCAAGCCACTGGCCTGCGCGCGGCCTCTGGATTTGACGAGCCGATTTTGCGCGCCATGAGCGAGCAGTTGATCGCGCAGCTTGATCTTGCGGCGATTGTGTTAACTCTTGATCGCCACGGCGCGCTGCTGGGAATGCCCGCGGCGCAACCAGTGCATGTGCCGACATTGGCGCGCAAGGTGTATGACGTGACTGGCGCCGGCGACATGGTGTTGGCGGCGCTCGCGGGCGCGTTGTGCAACGGATTCTCTTGGCTTGAATCAGTTCAGTTGGCCAATGTGGCCGCTGGACTTGAGGTGGAGGTGTTTGGAGCCAAGCCAATTCCGCTGGCGCAAATTCGCAAGCAAGTTTTGTTTCAGGCCGGACATTTAGCGGGCAAAATCCGCAACCGCGCCGATCTTGCGCTTGAGATGGATGCGCGGCGCAGCGCGGGGCAGAAAATTATTTTCACAAATGGTTGCTTTGATGTTTTGCATGCGGGCCACGTGGCCAGTTTGCGCGAGGCAAAATCTTTGGGCGATTGTTTGGTGGTCGCGCTCAACGGCGACGCGAGCGTGCGTACATTAAAAGGCGATGATCGTCCAGTTTTTCCGCTGGAGCAACGACTTGAAGTTGTGGAGGCGCTTGAGTGCGTGGATTTTGTCACGTGGTTTGACGAGGCGACAGCGGACGCCACGCTGTTGGCGGCGCGGCCACACGTGTATGCCAAGGGCGGCGACTATCAACCGGAACAAATACCCGAAATGGGAGTTGTCAAGAAAATAAACGCAACTTTGCACATTTTAGGTTTGCGCGCGGGATTAAGCACAACAAATGCCATTCACCGCATTCGTGGACAACCATCGGGGACAACTCGCTCATAAATCGTGGATGAGATTCGCTCTTGACGCGGACCCACCACTTTGACCATACTGTTGTCGGTTCGAAGTTTTTTGTCGCTTATAAAAATGTGGGAGACACTTTCAAAATGAATACGATCACGAAAAAAGAATTGGTTGAACAAGTCGCGCAACAAACTGGCGCTGATCGAGGCGACACGCGAAAAATTGTGCAAGCATTTTTGGACGCGGTCGTTCAGGAATTGAACCGTGGCAACCGACTTGAGTTCCGTGACTTCGGCGTGTTTGAAGTGCGCCAACGCGCGCCACGCATGGCGCAAAATCCCAAGACGCTCGAACCAGTGAAGGTGCCAGCCAAGCGCTCCGTGCGATTCAAGCCGGGTCGTTTAATGCGAGAGCAAAGCGTTGCGCCTCAAGAACTTGTGAACGCCAGATAATTTCGGCGCGTCCCGCACTTTTCAAAATTTTTGGCGATTGCACATGGAACCAAACAAACCTTCATATCGCGGGTCCGACCGCGGACGGCCTCGCATGGACATGCGGGACGCGCAGCGTCTTTTGGACGCGGCGCCACCACACGCCATTGAAGCGGAAATGAGTTTGCTGGGATCGATCTTGATCGATCCCAAAGTGGTTGGCGATGTTGTGCAGTTGGTGCGGACCAGTGGCGATTTTTTTCGTCCCGCGCACGGCGCGATCTTCGAGGCCATGGTTGGAATTTGGGATCGCACCGCTTCGCTTGACGTGGTGCAACTGAATCAACAACTTCTTGACCGAGGCATTCTTGACGATGTTGGCGGCACTGAATATTTGGTGGAGCTTGCGGAGAGTGTTCCCACCGCGGCGCATGCCAGCGAGTACGCGCGCCTGGTGCGTGACAAGGCGACCTTGCGTGAATTAATCCGCGCGGCCGGCGAAATTCTTGCCGATGCGCAGAGTTCAACGGATCTTCCTCAACAGGTTTTGGAAGCCGCCGAGCAACGCATCTTCGCGATCGCGCAGCGGCGCGAGTCGGCGCAATTCTCCACGTTGCAGGAATTGCTTGACCACGCCATCAAGATGATCGACACCAGCGACGGAAAATCATTCAATGGAATGCCCACCGGCTTCGCGGAATTTGACGAGATCACCAGCGGCTTGCAGAAGGGCGAAATGATCGTGTTGGCGGCGCGGCCCAGCATGGGCAAGACCGCGTTCGCCTTGAACATGATGGAAAATGCCGCGGCTGGTGGCCATGCGGTGGCTATGTTCAGTTTGGAAATGGGCAAGCAACAATTGGTGCAGCGTTTGTTGTGCAGCAAAAGCGGAATTGATTCGCAACGCTTGCGCCGCAACATGTTGCGCAACGAGGATTATCGCGCGTTGCTTGCCGCGTGCGAAGCCATGAAGAGCAGCAAGGTGTGGATCGACGACACGCCTGGACTCACCATGCTTTCCATGCGCAGCAAGGCGCGGCG
>CANKBX010000194.1 GCA_947480055.1 Planctomycetaceae bacterium | reverse complement strand
GATGCGCATGGAATTCGCGACATCATTCTGCGCGAAGGTGAAGCGATGTTTGTTCCAGGCGGAGTGCCGCACAGACCGCAACGCGGGCCAAACACGCTTGGCCTTGTGGTTGAACGCAGGCGTCCGCCCACCGAAACCGAGCACTTGATTTTTTACTGCGAGAAATGCGATGCGATGGTGTATGACCAAGAGTTCGCGTGCTCCGACATTGTCAATCATTTCCGCAAGGCCATGGAAGCGTTCTGGGCTGATCCGAAACTCTGCACGTGTCCATCCTGCGGAACACGCGTTCCAAAGCCTGCGCCGCGCACCAAGTAATTTCAGGCGGGGCAAGCGCGGCGCATGATCGCAACTCATTCTCTTGCGCACGCATTGCGTTCACAAGAAGATGTGCGCGGCTTAGGCGCGCCGGGTTGCTTGCGACTTGAGTTCCATGACAAGACAACGCCAGGACTGACTTGTGCAACGCAAGCTGCTTCCTTCCATGAAATGTACGAGGCATACATTGCGCCCTTGGCACACAATGATTTGCCTGAAAGTTCCCGCTAGCATCTTCAAATGCACGCGCCGCGAACAATAGATTTGCACACGCACATGCTTCCCGAGCGGTGGCCTGATCTGCGCGAGCGGTATGGCTGCGGCGGTTGGGTTTCGCTGGATCACTGCGCTCATTGCAAGGCGCGCATGATGATTGACGGAAAATTATTTCGGGAGATTGAATCCAATTGTTGGGACGGTGCGCGTCGTGTGGCAGATTGCGACGCGACCGGCGTGGATATGCAGGTTCTTTCCACGGTTCCGGTGATGTTTTCGTATGGCGCCAAGGCCGCCAACGCGCACGATTTGTCGCAGTTGCTCAACGATCACCTCGCGGGCGTTGTGCGAGAAACACCTGATCGGTTTATCGCCTTGGCAACCGTGCCCATGCAAGATTCCACGCTTGCGGTGCGCGAACTTGAGCGCTGCGTGAAACAACTTGGTTTTCCTGGCGCGCAAATTGGAACCAACGTGAATGGCGTGGACTTGGACAATGCCGCGTTCGCGGATTTTTTCGCGGCGGCGCAAGAACTGGGCGCGGCGATTTTTGTTCACCCGTGGGACGTGGTCGGCCGCGATGAAATCCCCCGCTTCTGGATGCCGTGGCTTGTTGGCATGCCCGCGGAAACTTCACGCGCCATCTGCGCGCTGGCGTTTGGTGGCGTGCTTGATCGACACCCAAATTTAAAATTATGTTTTGCGCATGGTGGCGGCGCGTTTCCGTACACGCTTGGCCGCATTGAAAAAGGTTTTCAAGCGCGCCCGGATTTATGCGCCACACATTCGCAAACAAATCCGCGCGACCACGTGCGGCGTTTGTACTTCGACAGCATCGTGCATGACTCAGAAGCGTTGCGCTATCTGGTGAACACCGTTGGCGCGGATCGCATTGCCATGGGTTCTGATTATCCATTTCCACTGGGCGAGAATCCGCCAGGCGTACTTATTCGCAATGCGGATTGGCTTTCGCCCGCGCAAAAACTGACCATGTTGGCGGGCACAGCGATTGATTTTTTGGGTATTTCAAAGCGTTTTTCGCCTCAATCACACACTGCACAAACGCGCGCTTGAGACGACGTAGTTTGCATCTGGCGCGCAGTCACGTCACCCTTGCAAGCACTCAACTCACAAACCGCCTTCAATACATACGCGCGTCAAACACTTGCCTTGCCACACTTCACTCAACAACACCACATGACTCAAACTGTTCCAACATCCATTCTTGAATTGTCCGCGGCTGACCTGAAGCCCACGCTTGAGTTTGCAAAGTGGTGCGATGCGCATGATCCGTTAACCGGCTTCCGCGACGAGTTTGAAATTCCACGCGACCAACACGGCGCCGCGCAGGCGTACTTTGTTGGCAACTCTCTAGGACTTATGCCCAAGGCGGCGCGCACGCGAGTGATGGAAGAACTGAACGATTGGGCCACTATGGGCGCCGAGGGCCATGTGCATGGAACTCGACCGTGGATTCGCTATCACGAATTTTTCCGCCCTGGCCTTGCGGAACTTGCTGGCGCGCTGCCGCATGAGGTGGTGGCCATGAACACGCTCACCACGAATTTACATTTCTTAATGATGAGTTTCTATCAGCCAGCGGACAAACGGCGCAAGTTGCTTATGGAACGCGGTGCGTTTCCAAGCGATCGATTCGCCGTGCATTCATTGGTGCGCATGCTTGGTGGCGATCCCAACACGGATGTGATTGAAGTTGCGCCACGCGATGGCGAAGAGTGTCTGCGCAACGATGACATTGTTGAGGCGATCACGCGCGCTGGCGATTGCCTTGCGCTGGTAATGCTGGGTGGCGTTCAGTATTACTCCGGTCAAGTTCTGGATATGGCGCGAATCACGGCGGCGGCGCACACAAACGGCGCAAAGTGCGGCTGGGATTTGGCGCACGCAATTGGCAATGTTCACTTGGCCCTGCACGATTGGAACGCGGACTTCGCGTGTTGGTGTTCTTACAAATATCTCAACGGCGGTCCAGGTGCGGTGGCTGGCGCGTTCATTCACGAGCGCCACCATGCAAATCCGCCGCCACGACTTGAAGGTTGGTGGGGAACAAATCCCGCCACGCGATTTCAGATGGGGCCAACATTTGATCCAGCCGCGGGCGCCGATGCGTGGCAAGTTTCCAATCCGCCAATCTTGTCGCTGGCTCCCCTGCTTGCAAGCTTTGATATTTTTCACCGCGCCGGCTTGGCGCGCATGAACGCCAAGAGCCGCGCCATGAGTGGCTTTATTGAATTATCACTGCGTGCGCGCGATCCAAAACATTTGCGCATTCTCACGCCCACGGCCACAAGCGAGCGCGGCTGTCAACTTTCCATTCTGGTTGATGGCGGCACCGCCACCGCTAAAAGATTATTCGACACACTGCTGCCCAAAGGAATTGTGTGCGACTTCCGCCATCCAGGCGTTGTGCGCGCCGCGCCCGCGCCGCTGTACAACACGTTCCAAGAATGCTGGCGG
>CANKBX010000193.1 GCA_947480055.1 Planctomycetaceae bacterium | reverse complement strand
TGATCCAGCGCAAGGCGGACACAGCGCCATTGAAGCGCTGGGCATGTTGCTGACAAGCACGCTTGGTGATTCGCAACCACAAGATGGATACGCCATGGTGCGCCGCACGCACATGGCCATGAGCGGACTCAATGGATCAACTTTTGAAGCTGCGTGGCGCACGTGGCTTGACACTGGAATCATCGCGGGCAAACCAATCACCAGCGTGAATGTTTCCTCACGCGCCGGCGACATTGCGCGCGCCGTCAACACTCTCGCCGACGCGCAACCCGCCAACCGCGACGCCAGCGTTGAATTGTGTTTCATGAATGACGCGCGCGTGTTTGACGGATCACTCGCAAACAGTGGATGGCTTCAAGAGCTTCCTGATCCAGTCACCAAAATCACGTGGGACAACGCGCTGCTTATGTCTGTTGCAACCATGCGTCGTTTTGGTTTGAGCCAAGGCAGCATGGTCACTGTGACCGCGGGTGGTCGCAGCATGAAGGCCGCGGCGTTTCCAGTTCCAGGCATGGTTGATGACTGCGTAAGTATTTCGTTGGGTTGCGGCCGCGGCGATTCCGCCGGTCGATTGGCGGCTGGAGCCGGTTTCAACGCCTATCCAATGCGCACAACTTCCAACATGCGCTTGGCGCGTGGAGCAAGTTTGCAACCCACTGGCGAAACCTACACATTCGCGCACACGCAAGATCACGGAAGCGTTGACGCCGCGCTTATTCCAAGCGTTCCCCACGACGGCATTCAAGAACGATTGCCAACGTTGGTGCGCCAAACTTCTTTAGCGTCATACAAAACCCATCCTGATTTCGCCGGCCATGCTGTGCACATGCCGCATCGACTTTCGTTGTGGCAAGAAAATAATTTGGACGGCGCGCATTTCCGCTGGGCCATGTCGGTGGATCTCACCACATGCACTGGTTGCAGCGCGTGCGTCACGGCGTGCCAAGCCGAAAACAATATTCCAATCGTGGGCAAGGACCAAGTCAAGCGCGGCCGCGAAATGTTCTGGATTCGCATCGATCGATATTTCCGCGGCGCCGATCCCGCCAAGCCAAATGGTTTCGCCATTCAACCAGTGGCGTGCATGCATTGTGAAAATGCGCCATGCGAGCAAGTGTGTCCAGTTGCCGCCACCGTGCATGACGCCGACGGCATCAATAGCATGGTGTACAACCGCTGCATTGGCACGCGCTATTGCAGCAACAATTGTCCATACAAAGTGCGTCGTTTCAACTTCTTTGATTATCAACGGCGCGAACCCGTGCGCGAGCAAAGTGGTCCGCTCGCCGTGAAGCCAGAATATTATGTTGAGACTGGCCCGGACGTCTTGGTGCGCATGCAATTCAATCCTGAAGTCACCGTGCGCATGCGCGGCGTCATGGAGAAATGTTCCTTCTGCGTGCAACGCATCGCGGCGGCCAAGATCAAGTACAAGAATCAGTGGGTGAAAGCTGGCGGCACAAGCGCGGGCACTTCCAATTTCTCCATTCCAGATGGCGCCATTATCACGGCGTGTCAACAAGCGTGCCCCGCGCAGGCGATTGTGTTTGGCGACTTGAATGATCCAAAGAGCCAAGTGAGCAAGTTGCACGCCAACAAACTTTCATACGGCATGCTTGAGGAGTTGAATGTGAAGCCACGCGTGAAGTACATGGCGAAGGTCATGAATCCTGCGGTCGATGATGTGCAACACGAAGGTCATTCATATTCGCCCCCCCATGAGCACGCAGCAAGCCCCAACAATAATCACGGAGCGCAATCATGAGTTCGCTTCCCATGAATCGCCAAACCGCGCTTCCTGGTTTTCAGGAATCCGACAACACCGCTGAGAATCCAGGCGTTCGCGCGCCGCTTGTGTTGAACATGGATCGCTTCGGTCAAGTCACGCGCCAAGTCTGCCAAGTGGCGGAATCCAAGAAGCCGCCGTTCGCTTGGTACGCCGCGTTCACAATCAGTTTGGGTCTTGTCGGCTTGCTGGGCTTCTGCGTCAACTATCTCATCTTCACTGGCGTTGGCGTGTGGGGTTTGAACAATCCCGTCATGTGGGCGTTCGACATCACCAACTTCGTGTTCTGGGTCGGCATCGGTCACGCCGGAACTTTGATCAGCGCCATCTTGTTCTTGTTCAGACAAAAGTGGCGCACTGGCATCAATCGATTCGCCGAAGCCATGACTATCTTCGCGGTTATTTGCGCCGGACTTTTTCCAGGCATTCACGTTGGACGCGTGTGGTTGGCGTATTGGCTATTTCCAATTCCCAATCAAATGGACATGTGGCCGCAATTCCGCAGTCCGCTGTTGTGGGACGTGTTCGCGGTGGGAACGTACTTCACGGTTTCATTTGTGTTTTGGTTCGTGGGCATGGTTCCAGACTTGGCCACGTTGCGCGACCGCGCCACCGGACGCATTCAACAATTCGCCTACGGATTGTTCGCGCTTGGTTGGAGAGGAAGCAATCGACATTGGCATCGCTATGAGCGGGCGTATTTGTTGCTGGCCGCGTTGAGCACTCCACTTGTGTTAAGCGTTCACTCCGTCGTGAGTTTCGATTTCGCCGTGAGCCAAGTTCCAGGTTGGCACACAACAATCTTCCCGCCGTACTTTGTCGCGGGCGCCATCTTCAGCGGTTTCGCGATGGTGGTCACGCTCGCGGTTCCCGCGCGCCAACTTTTCGGCCTGAAGGATCTCATCACACTGCGCCACTTGGACAACATGAACAAAATTATCCTGGTCACGGGATGCATGGTGGGGTACGCCTACTCCATGGAGTTCTTCATCGCGTGGTATTCGGGCGCAATGTATGAGCGCTTCGCTTTCATCAACCGCGCATTTGGACAATACTGGTGGGCCTATTGGATCATGGTCAGTTGCAACGTGATCACGCCGCAGTTGTTCTGGTTCAAGAGCATCCGCACCAGCATTCCAATCATGTTCGCGCTGTGTCTTGTGGTGAACATTGGAATGTGGTTCGAGCGCTTCGTGATTATTGTCACCAGCCTTGCCAATGATTTTCTTCCCACCAGTTGGGACTTCT
>CANKBX010000192.1 GCA_947480055.1 Planctomycetaceae bacterium | reverse complement strand
GATGGCGTCAATGCGATCCGCGCCTAAATCAAAGAGCCAATGCGCTTCGATCACTTCAAGCGCCTTGTTCATAAGTGTGGCGCTGTCAATGGTGACCTTGGGTCCCATCTTCCATGTTGGGTGATTCAGCGCTTGCTCAACAGTGGCGTTGAAAGTGTGCTCGCGGCTCCACGTGCGAAATGGTCCGCCGCTTGCCGTGAGAACAACTCGCGTGATTTCTTTTTGTTCGCCCGCGCGCAAGCATTGAGCAAGTCCGCTGTGCTCGCTGTCCACTGGCAACAACATCACTCCAGCGCGTTTGGCTGCGGCTGTCATAAGCGCGCCCGCCGCGACCAATGTTTCTTTGTTGGCAAGCGCGATGGTGCATCCAATTTCAATGGCGGCCAAAGTGGGGGCCAGACCGGCGAAGCCAACCATTGCGGCAACCACAATGTCACCGGGGCGCGCGATGTCTTGCACAAGTTTCAGCGCGGCGTCGGGACCGCTGTGCACTTTGTCAAAGCCCGCAAGTTGCGAGGCCGCGTGCGCATCCAGAATTGCAAGGTTTTTTACGCCAAATTCGCGCGCTTGCTGAGCAAGCGAGGCCGCGTTTTTGCCCGCGGCCAGTCCAACAATTTCAAATTGTGGCGCGTTGACATTGGACTTCATGGCCGCAAAATGTGAAACAACTTCGAGCGTGCTCACGCCAATGGAGCCCGTCGAACCAAGCACGATCAACCGTTGCACAGGTCGAGTCGCGGTCATTTCTAATTACTCCTTCCGTTGCGCATCTTTGGCGGCGCCTGGCGCAAGGCCACGTCGAGCGGCGCCGTACAGACTTCGCAAGAAACCAGTTTTCTTTTGCGGATCGCCCGCGGGTTGAGCCGCCGCAGAATTGCCAGACACATTGCCGGAAACATTTCCCGACACATTTGTTGGCGCGGTTGGCGCGGAATTTGTTGGTGAACTTGCGGAAGCGCTCGCGGGGGTATTGGAATACGAACCAGGATTGGATCGTGGATTCAAACCTTGTTGCGCCGCTGCGCGTTGCGACGCGTTGGGATAAATAATTGGTTCACGGTTTGGTCCTTGATCACGACCGCGACCACCACCTTGACCACCGCGACCGCGCCTGCGACGGCGACCGCGAGGTTCATCGCCCACTGGCGCGTTGGGATCGTGTGGCGGATTGGAATTATTTTCTCCGTCACCATTCTGCGCGGCGTCTTCGGATGAACCCGATTGGCCATCGGACTGACCATCCGTATTTTCACCTGTATTTGCCGAAGAATTGCCGCCATTTTGATTTGGCGCGCCATCCAGTTGACCACCGCGACGACCACGGCCGCCACGGCGACCGCGACGACGGCGCGGACTTCCATCTGGATTCGTGGCTTCTGGTGTTGGATTGTTTGGATCAATCGGCGCCGCGCCTTCAACAGGCTCGCCTTCGATTGGTGTCAAACCATCTGGACGACCCGCGGACGCCAAAGGCGAACGCTGTGGTTGAGAAGATTGCGGACGACCCTGGCCGCGACCA
Organism: Planctomycetaceae bacterium; assembly: GCA_947480055.1. Taxonomy (GTDB): domain Bacteria; phylum Planctomycetota; class Phycisphaerae; order Phycisphaerales; family SM1A02; genus SYAC01. The sequence continues at coordinate 1,559 of CANKBX010000192.1, read as the reverse complement.
CCACCTTGACCGCCACGACCGCGATCTTGACCGCGGCCACCACCTTGACCACCACGACCGCGTTGATCGCGGCGCGGTTCAAAGCGTTGTTGTGAACGACCTTCAGTGTTCGCATCGCGCGGCGCGTCGCTGTCTGCATCGCCAGGCTCTTCGCCTTCTTCAAGTTCTTGCGCGCGCACTTCGTCAATCACAGCGGGCTCATCGTCGACCACTTCTGGAAGATCATCAAAGGCGCCGCTCATAAGCATGGCTGTGGCGTCGGCGGGCAGAACCCGTCGACGACCACGACTACGTCCGCGGCCACGACCGCGTGAATTTTCTTTATCTTCTTTTGCGGAATCAGTTGGACCCGCGTCATCCATTTCAGGCGGCTCGGTTGGAAGATCCTCAAGCCGCGGCGCCGACAAATGCGACAAGCGCGGAATTTCAACATCCGCGCCGCGATCGTCGTAGGCGTACAAATCCACGCGATCTCCCGCAATTGCCTCACTAATTCGCACATCAATGCGTTTGCCCGAATCGCGTTCAACCTCCACCAATTGATGGCGACGCGTTGAAAGAATCACGCTGGCCACGCGCACGCCGCACACCATTTCCACGCGGTGGATTTGCGGATAGCTCAACAAAAGTTGAATCTGTCGCAAGCCATCGGCGGCGGTTGAATCAGGAAGACGCACTTCGCCGCTGCCGGCGCAGTGTGGACAATCCATGTAGTGCGCCTTGCGAATGCTTGGACGCATACGTTGACGCGTGAGTTCAATCATGCCGAACGCACTGATCGGGGCCACGGTGGTTTTCGCGCGGTCCTTCTTCAAATGTTCGGCGATGCGCATTTCAATATCGCGTCGATGACGCGGCATGCGCATGTCGATGAGATCGCACACAACCAGTCCGCCCAAATCACGCAGACGAAGTTGGCGGCAAATTTCTTCAACCGCTTCCTTGTTGGTGTTGTAAGCGTTGGTCTCGCTGTCGCGCGCGGAACGGCTCTTGCCGCTGTTCACGTCGATAGCCACAAGCGCTTCGGTTTGATCAAGCACAAGCGCGCCGCCTGAAGGCAGCGGAACTTCGCGGCTATGAATGCCGTCGATTTGTCGATCCAGATCGAACGCCGAGAAGATGGGCGCGGGACGATCATAAAACAGCACCTTTGGCGCGTCTTTTGCGAAAACCACTTCAAGGAACGCGGTCACGCGTTGCCACGCGGCCTCGTTGTCAACAATAATGTGGCTGACGGTTTCATCAACCATTTCGCGAACGGTGCGCAGCAAGATATCGCTTTCGGTGTACAACTCCGCGGGCGCGCCCACAGAGTTGATGCGCTTGGCCATGGCTTGCCACAAGCGTTGCAAGTACGCGGCATCGCGTTGCAGTTCGGTGCGACTGCGATCAAAGCCCGCCGTGCGAAGAATAAATCCAAAGCCCTCGGGCAATTCAAGCGAGTCCAAAATCTTGCGCATCTCGCGGCGCTGTTGCTCGTCCTCAACCTTGCGGCTGACGCCAACTTTGTCCATGTCCGGCATCATCACCAACAAACGGCCAGGCACGCTGACATAACT
>CANKBX010000191.1 GCA_947480055.1 Planctomycetaceae bacterium | reverse complement strand
CGCGTGTCATTGACAGAGTCTTGCGGAACTCGTGAAACCAGCACGCGACGTGTTGCTTTGACCAAGTCAGCGCAGACGTCAAGTCGATCAAACACACGCGCTCCGGGATCCGAAGTTAATTTAATTTCCACCACCCAGCGTTCATGCGCGCATTCAAGCACAAGATCCGCCTCATAGCCGTCGCTTGTTCGAAAATGTGTGGCGTTGTAGCGTGCGCCAAGCGCATTGAGAAGTCCAAGCGCTTGCTCCACAACATAGGCCTCCCAACTTGCGCCAATGGCTGGATGAATCAGCAGCGAACTTTGATTTTCAATGCCCAACAAACTGTGCAGAATGCCTGAGTCGCGCCACAATAATTTTGCAGATTTTACAAGTCTTTTTCGCAGGTTTCCGTGAAAGACCCCCAGGCGCCGAATAAGAAATGTGCCTTCAAGAAAATTGGTGTAACTGTTCATTGTTTGATATGACATTCCCATGCTGCGTCCAACGTCGGATGCGTTCCACTGCTGTCCGTTCAGCGCCGCAAGCATGCGAATAAGTCGCATGGTGATTTGCGGCGCGCATGGAAGACCTAGATTTGGAAGATCTCGTTCGGCAAGTAGTCGAACATAGTGATTGGCCCAATCAGGGAACTTTCGTGGAGTCTGCACGCCGCCGTCTGGAAATCCTCCGCAAAGCCAGTGGCGTTCACGCGCGACTTTGGCGGAAAGTTCACTGGAAAGCAACGGCGTCAGTTCAAGCACGGCCATGCGTCCAGCCAGAGATTCACTGACTGATTTCATGAGATTTGGCGAGACAGAACCAAGCAATAAAAACCGGCCGTTGCGGCGGCGTTTGGCGTCGATTGCCCCCCTTAAGCGGGGAAAAAGAGCCGGCCAAGTTTGCGCCTCGTCCAAAATGACGCGCGTTCGTCCCGCACAAAGTCGGTCCCATTCCAAATCAAGTCGAAGCCGATCACGGTCTTGCTCAAGGTCGAAGTATTCGCCGCCGATTGATTTGGCAAGCGTGGTCTTGCCACATTGGCGCGGACCAACAATCACAACCGCGGGGTAATCCGCAAGGTTTTTTCGAAGCATTGCATCGGCAAGGCGCTTGATCATTCTTGTAATATAACAATTGATTTCTAATTTGCAAGAAATAGACAGAGGTGTTGAGCCACGCGCCAAGGCGCTTTCAGGCAATGATGTGAATAAGCGTGTTTCTCGTATGATCGTCGACCCGGCATTTCGCTTGGGTTGACCAATCATGCTTATCACCGCAAAAGAACTTTCCAAGTCACACGGTCTGCGCGAATTATTCGCCGGCGTTTCATTTAGCGTGGCCGACGGCGACCGCGTTGGTTTCATTGGCCCCAACGGCGCCGGCAAGACCACGTTGCTACGCATGCTTGCAGGAATTGAAGAACCCGATCACGGATTGGTGCGCACACAGCGCAACGCGGTGATTGTTTTTGTAAGTCAGCGTGATGATTTTCCTGCGGGTCTTACGCCGCGCACGGCCGCAACCGCCGCGGCGTTGAAGTCCGCAAGCGTGCACGGCGACGCGCTAGAGGCTGAAGTTCTTGGCAGTGTGATTCTTGGCAAACTTGGTTTTCCGGATTCACGCATGGATGAGCCTGTGGAATTGCTTTCGGGTGGATGGAAAAAACGCCTTTCAATTGCCTGCGGTTTGTGCGAAGCGGGGGGCACGCCCGATTTGCTTTTGCTTGACGAGCCCACCAATCATTTGGATGTTGAAGGCATTCGCTGGCTTGAACAATTTTTGTCGCGCGGCACAAATGACATTCGCGCCGGCGCATGCGTGTTCGTGACACATGATCGCGCGTTTTTGGAGCGCGTGGCAACGCGCGTGTTGGAATTAAGCCGCGCGTATCCGCAAGGCACGCTCATGATCGAAGGCAACTACAGCGAGTTCCTTCGTCGCCGCGATGAATTTCTAGAGGCGCAAGGCCGCGCCGAAGCCACGCTTGCCAATGAAGTTCGCATGGACGATGTGTGGTTGTCGCGCGGTCCGCAAGGTCGCGGCACCAAAGCCAAGAGCCGCATTGATGAGAGCGCGGATCGGCGCGATGTGCTCAGCGCCATCGCCGCGCGCAATGAGGCCGCGGGCGCGGGTGGCGCGCGCGTGGATTTCACCGCCAGTGGTCGCCGTACGCGTCGCTTGGTTGTGGCCACTGGTATTAGCAAAGGCTTTGATGGCCGCACGCTGTTTCGCGATTTAGATTTAGAAATTGCGCCAGGCGATCGCCTTGGCTTGATGGGCCCAAATGGCAGTGGAAAGACCACGCTTTTAGGCATTTTGTGCGGCGACATGAAGCCCGACACGGGCGATATTCGATTTGCCGATCCAATGCCGCGCGTTGTGATTTTGCGCCAGCAACGCACCGACATTCCAGAAAATACTTTGTTGCGCGACGCTATTTGTCCTCTGGGCGAGGTTGTGGATTTTCAAGGTCGCTCCATGCACATCACCGCGTGGTCGCGAAGATTTCTTTTCAAGGACGCGCAACTTCTGCAAACTGTGAAAAATCTTTCTGGTGGCGAGCGTGCGCGCGCGCACATTGCGCGAATGATGCTTGAGCCAGCCGACATTCTGGTGCTTGACGAACCCACCAACGACTTGGATATTCCAACGCTTGAGGTGCTTGAGGAGTCGATCGAATCTTTTCCTGGCGCCGTGTTGTTGGTCACGCATGATCGCACCATGTTGAAGCGCTTGGCAAAAAGTATCGCCGTGATCGGCGCGCCCGACGCCAGCGTTTCTGTGGTTGCAAGTCTTGATCAAGCCATGGCGTGCCTAGAGCGAGCGGAAAAAGAAGTGGCCGAGCGCGACCGCACAACGCGCATGGAAGGAAACCGCGCCGCCAAAGCCGCTGGTGTGGCAACAAGCAAGCGCACACGGTTGAGTTTTAAGGAGCAACGCGAACTAGACGCCATGGAAACCGCGGTTGAAACCGCTGAACAAGAGCGGCTTGTTGCGGAGGCGCGCGTGGCGGATCCCGCCGTTGCCGCCGATCATGTGAAAATGGCCGCGGCGTGCAAGTCGTTGGATGAGGCGCAAGAAAAAATCCACACGCTGTATGT
>CANKBX010000190.1 GCA_947480055.1 Planctomycetaceae bacterium | reverse complement strand
TGGCGTTGGTGGCTGGCACCAGCAATCCATTGAAAGATTGGTTGCCCGATCGCATGCGCGAACTTATCGACGCGCTTGAGGCGCAAGGGCTGCGAACTATTTTAGTTGGCGGAAATTCCGCGCGCGAAATTGCGCTTGGCGAAATGTTGGCGCGGCAGTGCGCGCACGCGCCTAAGAACGCGCTTGGTTCTGGCCTTCGCAAACTGGTCTGCATTCTTGACGGCTGCGACTTGGTGATTTCGCCGGACACGGGTCCGCTGCACTTGGCGGTGGCGCTTGGCAAACCTGTGATTGGTCTTTACGGATACAACAGTCCAACGCGCGTTGGACCATTTCGCAACGATCCCAAATTATTGGTGGACGCCTATCACGACACTGGCGAGGCGCCGCAAATGACATTCGCGCATCGGCAGGGGCGCATGCAAAAAATCACCGTGCAAAATGTTCTTGATCGCGTTGATTATTGGCGCGCTTTGAAACAGTGAATTTGCTAGAATGACATCGATGTCTAAAGCAGCACTTGTGACGCTGGATTTTGAGGAAGCGGTGGCGCAAATCGATATCCAAATTGGCTTGATGGAGGCTAAAAGCGACGCCGAAATCTTCGCGGATGAATTGCGCACATTGCGCCAAGCGCGCGAAAGTTTGCTGGCCAAGACCTACGCCAATCTCACGCCGTGGCAAACCGTGCGGGTGGCGCGCCATCCGCAACGACCACAAACATTGGACTATGTGCGCATGATTTGCCGCGACTGGTCGGAGCTGCATGGCGATAGGCGCTTCGGCGACGACGCCGCGCTGATCACGGGCTTCGCTCGCATCGGAAGTTTAAAGTGTTTGCTTGTTGGCCATCACAAGGGACGCTCCACTGAAGAGCGCATCAAGTGCCGCTTTGGTTGCGCCAATCCCGAGGGCTATCGCAAAGCTCTTTTGAAAATGAAACTCGCTGAAAAGTTCCACGTGCCAATCGTGACTCTCATTGACACGCCCGGCGCATATCCGGGTCTTGATAGCGAGCAGCGCGGACACTCCGAGGCCATCGCGGTGAACTTGCGCGAGATGAGTCGTTTGCGCACGCCGATTGTTTGCATTGTGATTGGCGAAGGCGGTTCCGGTGGCGCGTTGGGAATTGGCGTGGGAGATCGCATCGCCATGTTGCAACACAGTTGGTATTCCGTGATCAGTCCAGAAGGCTGCGCGGCGATCTTGTGGAAAAAAGCCAACGAGCAAACAAATAATTCCGCGGCGCAAGCTCTGGCGTTGACCGCCGAGTGCAATCTTAAAAACGGATTGATCGACGCCATTATTCCCGAGCCAAACGGCGGCGCGCACAGGGATCCGCAAGCCACCGCCGAAAGGCTGCAAGGTTGGGTGGTGGATTCCATCCGTGAATTGCAACGACTTTCGCCCGACACCTTGGTGCGCTTGCGCTTTGATAAAATTCGCAATATTGGCTCACATAAAAGTAATCCAGCGACGTAATTCCAGTGGGTTGACTTGAGCCGCGTATGCAAGGACAATGACCCGTCCTTCAAAGTGAAGAGCATGGCAGCCATCACCGCTGCAAAGTCGGCCCAATCAATTGACCAGAGGATGCAGAGTGCCAAGCAAAAAATCCAAAAATAATTCACCCGCCAAGAAGTCCGCGAGCAAAAATAAAAGCTCGAAGAAGTCCGCGCCAAAATCAAAAGTCACGGTTGTGAAAAGTTCCAAGGTTGTCGCCAAGCCCGCGTTTCCATCGCCGCCGCCAACCAAGAAGCATCCCAACCGCGTGCCGCCGCCGCCGATTGGCAAGAACGCCCCGCGGCCCATGCCCAAGCAAGCTCCACCGGAGGAGAAGGGCAAGCGCACTCCTAAAATTGACATGTCCACCGCGCGTTCCGTTGCCGCGACAGCGATCACACAGAAGGCCGATCAGGCTGGCTACGTGGTGATCAATGGTCGCCGCGTGCGCATGATCAGCAGCAAGGGCATGGACAAAGGCAAAAAGAAAAAATCCAAGTCGGCGGTTGCAAATGACAAAGTCAAAGCCGAGCAGGAAATAGATATTTTCAGCATCAAGACGCGCTTGACCAGCAAGGAATTGTCGGAGCATCGCGGCATTTTGATTGTGCGTCGCAACGAACTCATTGGTCGAGTGGAGGGTCTTGAAGACGAGGCGCTTCGATCAAATGGTGGCAATCTCAGCAACATGCCGCTGCATATGGCCGACGTGGGCACCGACACATTTGATCAGGAATTCGCGCTGAATTTGGCGGCATCGGATCGCGTGAAGTTGGCTGAAATTGACGAGGCCATTTCGCGCATCGATGCCAAGACGTACGGCGTGTGTCAACTGACTGGCAAGCCGATTCCGAAGACGCGTTTAGAGGCGAATCCATTGGCGAAATACACCGTCGAGGCGGCGCGCATGATCGAGCGTGGCGTGACTCGTTGAGTTCCAGTTTTTCTGGTGCGCCTAATTTATTTAAGCCCGCGTGTAAATCCACGTCGGCTTGGCTGACGCTTGTGTGTGTGTTTGCCATTGGCCTTGCTCTTGATCTTGGCGCAAAAAGTTGGGCCTTCGCACATGTCGCGTCGGAGCCAGTTGAACTTGCATATGACGACATCGCGGGCAACCCGTCGTATCGACTTCCATTTCACACCGGTCTTCAAGTGCTTCCGTGGGATTTGCTCGACTTGCGGTTGGTGCTCAATCACGGCGCGGTGTTTGGATTAGGCCAACAAAAACGATTGGTCTTCATCGCGTTCACCATCATCGCCGTGGCGGCCGCTCTGTGGATTTTTGGTTGGTGGACCGACGCGAAAAATCGCGTGGCGCATGTTGGCATTGGCTTGGTGCTTGCGGGCGGCATTGGAAATTTGTACGACAGGCTTGCGTTTGGCGCGGTGCGAGATTTTTTGTTCATGACGCCGCGTTGGCATTTACCGTTCGCGCTGCATTGGCCCGGCGGAAGCACCGAATTATTTCCTTGGATCTTCAATGTCGCCGACATGATGTTGCTCGCCGGCATGGCGATTCTGCTGCTCAACGCGCAACGACAGGATGCAACGCCAAAAGTTGAGAAGGATTCGGAAGCGCCTCCTGCTTCAACTCGATAGCGTCCCGCACCAAGTATGGACCAATCGCGGTG
>CANKBX010000189.1 GCA_947480055.1 Planctomycetaceae bacterium | reverse complement strand
TTACGAACCCAGGAAGCTCCTTGCGGAAGTGGTCAAGCAGCACTGGGCTTGCCGTGAGATGGTCCACGGGAAGATCGAAAAAACCTTGAATTTGCGCGGCGTGCAAGTCAACGCACATCACGCGGTGGGCGCCGGCGGTGGTGATCAAATTGGCCACTAATTTGGCTGTAATAGGCACGCGGCCCTCGTCCTTGCGGTCTTGGCGGGCGTATCCAAAATAAGGAATGACCGCCGTGATGCGGTTGGCGCTGGCGCGGCGCAGGCAATCTATATAGATGAGCAATTCCATCAGGCTGGCGTTCACCGGACTGCATGTGGAAAGCACCACAAAGCAATCGCGCCCGCGCACGTCCTCATCCAACTTGACCAGCAATTCACCGTCGGGAAAAACTTTGGTCTCGCCCGCGCCAAGTTGCAACTCAAGATATTTCACAATGCCATTGGCCAAATGCAAACCAGTGGTGCCGGCAAATATCTTCAACGTTTCTTTGTCTTTGACGCTCATGATGTGCTTTCCATTGGTAAGCGATTTCGCGCGCGCAGAATTCCATCCACTTCATCCAGTTGAGCCGGAGTGTTAATGCTGAGCACTTCTTCTTCAGGCACCGCGTTCATGACGGCGATATGCAAGCCGCGCTTGAGCAGAAGTTCAAAGACATCGGTGATGTAGTACTCGCCATTGGCGTTCTTGTTGGTGACAAGTTTCAGCGCCTCGAACAACGCCTTGGTGTTGAAGAGGTAGTAGCTGGGATTGATTTCTTTCAGTGCCAGTTGCGCGGGCGTTGCGTCCTTCTGCTCCACAATGCGCAGAAACTTTCCGTCGCCGTCGCGCTCAATGCGGCCGTAGCCGGTTGCGTCTTTCACAATGCTGGTGGCCAGGCTTGCGGCCGCGTTTTCACTGCTATGCTTTTGCCACAATTTCCGCAGTGTTTGCGCTTGAATCAGCGGGCCGTCACCGCATAACACAAAGACATTTTCGCCCAGCAATCCTTGTTCATACACCGAGCGCGCTTGATCAACCGCGTGGCCCGTTCCCTGTTGCGGCGACTGCATGACGCAGTGGCACGCGGGCTTGTCATTGGCGAACGCGGCTTGCACAACTTCCGCGCGGTGGCCAACCACCAGCACAATTTCTTTGGCGCCAACTTGGCGCGCGCTTTGCACAACCCACTTCACCATGGGTTCACCAGCGACCGCGTGCATGACCTTGGGCAAGTCGCTGTTCATGCGCGTGCCTTTGCCCGCCGCCAAAATAATCGCGGAGTCTGGTGATGTGGTCGTGGTGTGGTTGCTCATGATGTGATTTGAATTTGCGGCGACACTCAACACGCTTTCGCGCGGACGCTGTCTCTTGCGTAATCAGAATTGGCCCGCCTAGATTCGAACTAGGACAAGGAGAACCAAAATCTCCTGTGCTACCGTTACACCACGGGCCAAAATAAATTCTGTTTCAATGATATCGAATTTTATTTCGGATCAATCCATGTATGGATTGTGAGAAGCGTCTGTTGAGTTGTGTTGAATGTGTCGCTTGTGAATGTGCTCCGAGAAAGTCAACCTGAACCGAAGAGCCCGCACGCGCGGAACTCTTTTCGCGGCTCAGGGACCATTCCCCGCACCGCGGCTGTCGTCAAGGCAGGAGCGCCCGTCAGCCGCGACGGCACGCCCCGTGCGGCGCCGACTCTTGTGGAGTTCGTCACCGACGGCCCGAGGGGAGAAACTTTAGCCGAAATGTCCGTTCAACTCAAGACCTTGGCGCATTGAAAAATGCGCGGTGTTTTGCCGTGAATTCATAGGAAGATGCTGGGGGACTCAGGCCACCAAATATGCGGGTGACTGCAGCAATCGAATCGATTCAACCTGGCCTGAAAGCCAAGCGACTCGAATGCGGCTGCCAGAGCCCACGCCGCCGGCTGGTAGCGCCAAGCCGGAAACCCGAAGCGGCACCGCGGTTGGCTGGCCATCAAAGAGCACCACCAAGTCCACAATGTGGTCATGGTGAATTGATTTGGTGGTGAGCGCAATCACTTGTCCGTCAAGATGTCCATTGCCACACATCATGTTGTACAACTCATCGGTTCAAGTGTAGGCGTGACTTGAAATTGCGTAACGCGCGCGGGGCACTTGCCATGCGTACACAAATGGACACAATCATGCGCATGTCAAGCGACGCTGATCTTTCGCCGGAGTCATTGTTGGCCGCGTACGCGGGCGGCGCGTTTCCAATGGCGGATGTGGACACCGGCGTGGTTGAGTATTACACATGCGATCCGCGCTGCGTGATTCCGCTGGATGCGTTTCGACTTCCACACACTTCCCAGCGCGCCATCCGTGGAAGTTTATTTCGTATGCGCGCCGACACCGCGTTTGAGCCGGTGATGCGCGGATGTATGTTGCCGCGTCCCGGTCAAGAGCGGACGTGGATTTCGGAATCCATGGTTGCGGCATATTGCAAATTGCATGAGTTGGGATTTGCCCACAGCGTGGAGGCGTGGCTAGAGGACAAGTTGGTTGGCGGTTTGTACGGAGTCTCCATTGGCGGGGCGTTCTTTGGCGAAAGCATGTTTGTGCTGCGCAACGCTGGCGCCGGCAACGCCAGCAAGGCGTGCTTGCATTGGCTGGTCACGCACCTAAAATCCAAGCAATTTACGCTGCTCGACAGTCAATATTCCAATCCACTGGTGTTGAGTTTTGGCGGCGTTGAAATACCCGCGGCGCAATATGAGGCGCAGTTGGCGGCGGCGACGGATCTTGACGTGGCATTTTAATTTGTGTCGCGCGCGTTCACGCGGCGGCGAGTGTTGTCAATCGCACTTGCCCACGAAGGGTGGTTTCGCGCGTTCAATTTTCGCTTCGTGACAAGCCAAGTTTTTCCAGCGACAGCGTGGAGCCAACTGCGTCAACGGCCTCGTAGCCTCTTTTACGCAGCGCGAAAATAATCTCTCGGAAATCCGCGGGCACGGCGCCGGTGTATGTGACTTTCTCGCGTGATGACGGATGTTCAAAGCGCAACATGGCGGCGTGCAGCGCTTGTCGATCCATGACAATGCGTTTGCTATCGCCAACATCAATGCCCAACTCCGCGGCGGTGAGTCGCTTGCCGTCGTACATGTCGTCGCCAACAATGGGCCAACCCAAGTGGCTCATGT
>CANKBX010000188.1 GCA_947480055.1 Planctomycetaceae bacterium | reverse complement strand
TCGTCTTCCACAAACTCCGCCTCGGGAAAAACTTCCGCGACCGCGACCCAAGCGGCAACCGTTCATGTTGTTGCTGCGGGCGACACGTTAACGTCCATCGCCAAGCAATATTGGGGCACTTCGCAAGGCTGGGAAAATATCGTCAAGGCGAATCCTGGTTTGACTCCAACCACTTTGAAGATTGGCGCCAAACTGAATATTCCAGCCAAGGACGCTGTGATTGTAAAAACAACTGCAGCGCCAGCAACAAGCGGAGCAACGGTGGCGGGGGCCGCGCAAGATTATGAAGTTGTTTCGGGCGACACGCTCTCGCAAATTTCCAACAAGGTGTACGGTGATTCCAAGCACTGGAATTTAATTTACGAAGCCAATAGGAAAGTCATTGGCGAAGATCCCGCGAATCTTGTGGTGGGAACTAAATTAATTATTCCCGCAAAGCCACAGGCTGGCGTGAAGACCGCGACACCGACAAATACAAAGTCCACGTTGGAAACAAAGCCAATTGCAAGCCCCACATCCACGAGCAAGCCTGGTTCAACCAATGGAACGAGTGGCGCAAGTGTTCCAATGTCAACGCCATCCACAACGGCTCCAATCACTAAACCAAACACCACGCCAAGCACTTCGCCAACCACTTCTCCAAGCACAACGCCAGTCACTTCGCCAGCGAAGCCATCATAAAATTATCGCGTAGGCGCCGCGGATTCAGTCCGCCAATCACAACGCTTGTGATGTGTTTGTGCGCCAACAACCAAGGCAACGCAATTTTTGGATCCAGCGTGCCGCTGGCAAGCGGTTTTTTCACAAACACGGCCTTTCCTAGTTCATGCGCCAACGGCAGTAATGTCAACATATCCGTGGCGTCAGGATGAATCTCCAACATCACCGCGTCGATCAACGGATGTTTCAAAGCAATTTCGCCGCCCAAAATAGTTTTTGACGAGAAGCCCACGCTTCCAATGATCGATTTATTTTTTAAATCGCCAAGAGCCTCAACACAACCGCTCTCTTGAATGATGTCCTTGTCGCTTCCGTTGGAGTGCACAAACACAGCGTCAACAAAGGCGCAATTGAGTTTTGCCACACTACGCGCCACGCTGTCGGTGACCGCGGCCGGTGAAAAATCAAAGCTGGAAACTCCGTCCACACATGTCTCGCCAACTTTTGTGCTGATGAACAACTCGGATCTCAATTCAGTTGGCAAACTTGCGAACACCTTTCCCAAGCGCTCCTCGCTCAGTCCATACGCCGGCGCCGTGTCAATCAACCGCACTCCGTCCTTGATCAGTTCACGCACCAAGGAAATCGCGTCGGCCTCGCTTGGAATATCAAACGCGTTTGGATATTTCGCGCCTTGATTGCGGCCAATCTTGAACGCGCCCCAGCCAATCACTGGCACGGTGCGATGCATTCGAGATGCCATGCGCGTGGGAATATTCAACGCGCTCGGCGCGGGCGTGTTGTTGAAAGTATTCGCCTCAGAATTGTGGTCACTCATACAAGCGCGCTCCAACGCGCGGTTTCCCATGGGCGCGGCGCCAATTCGGGCCGCGGCAGATCCATTGGCAAAGTGATTTGAGGGTGTGTGGATGGCTCCATGTCTTTCACAAGTTGCGCGGCGATCTTGGGCGCCAAAACAAGTTTCACCGGCCAAATCGTGGTGATTCGATCCTGCGTGCGGCAGAATCCAGTGGGGGGTCGCTTTCCATCGCCAGTGTGTGGCTCGGCGCGCGTGACGTCGTAACTTGCAAAGCCACACTCTTTCAATGAAACGCCGGGAATGCAGCGGCATATTTCGCCCGTGGCGTACTCCAGAAATTCCTTGTCGCCCATGCGTGGCCCGTCCTCGGCGATTTGGCCGCCGACATGCCACACCACATCGTTGGCCGCGCTTGCGTGACCAGCATTTTTCACATCATCTGGCGCGGCAAATACATCGCTGGTCACCGTGATTCTTGTTTTGGCGCCATCAATGCAATGACCAAACACCAGCGGCAATGCTCCACGAATCATGGCTTGTCGAAGCGGCCGCTGTTGCATGGACACGTTGGGCGTGTGGGACAATCCCACCATGTCTTGATTGCCAATTCCCGCGGTCAAGATCACATGGCGCGCGCGAACACGCACTCGCCTGGAACTTTCAATCTCAACCTCCACATCGCTTGTCCGCGGCGTGATGCTTGTGACATTGCCTTTGAGCATCGCATGCGCATGCGGAGTGGAAAGTTCGCGTAGCAGGGAGCGCGGATCGATCACGGTTTCACCCAATGTCAACACCTCGCCGCCAACGCCATCAAGCCAGCTCGGTCGATCGATGCTTGCAATAGCTTTTGGCTTGGTCTTGAGCGCAAGTTTGGCGCCCAACATTCCCGCCGCGCCAAGCAAGGTTGATGTCCTCCACAAATAACATTGGCGCGTGAGCACCCGAACGTTGCGCAAGTCCGCATTCGCTCCATCCAACAATTGAATCCATTGATGCGCGGCCTCCGCGGCCTCTTTTGCATCGTCACCAGCCAGGCCGCCCAGGGAATATTTCACACCCGCGTGCAAAATCCCTTGGCTTGAAGTGGTCTGGCCAAACCCCAAGGAGTTGTTTTCAACAAGAAGCACAGAAGCGCCAGCGCCGCGTAAAGCATGAAGCGCAAAAAGCCCCGCGGCACCGCCGCCAACAATCAAGACATCGATAAGGATTGGCTCACTCATGTAGCAAGTCGCTGATGGATGCTATCCTGATTCCCTCGCACAATCTCTCACTAAAAAAATTATGACAATTCAAGCAGTTCTTATTCCTGGTGATGGTATTGGACCCGAAGTTTCCGCGGCGGTATGTCGCATTTTCGCCGCCGCCAAGGTGGACATCCAATGGCTGCGCCATGACGCTGGACTTGCCGCGGTTCAGGGCGGTTCCAAAAGCACTTTGCCCGAATCCACGCTTGCCGCCATTCGGGAGCATCGCGTGGCCTTGAAAGGTCCATGCACCACGCCGGTGGGAACGGGTTTCTCCAGCGTGAATGTCGCGTTGCGCAAGACGCTTGGTTTGTATGGAGCGGTCCGCCCCATCCGAAGTTTGGCCGGCGTGACCACGCGCTTTGAAAATGTGGATCTTGTGGTGGTTCGAGAAAATACCGAGGGCTTGTACGCGGGCATTGAGAATGAAATCACGCCCGGCGTGGTCACAAGTTTGAAAGTGGCCACCGAATTGGCCAGCCGCCGCATCGCGGAG
>CANKBX010000187.1 GCA_947480055.1 Planctomycetaceae bacterium | reverse complement strand
GTGGTCAGGCTCAAGGCCGATCTATCCGATCCCCGCGTGACGGAATCGGATCTTCCGCTTCACTTCACAAACATTCAGCGCGCCATGCAATTGGGTCGCCAATTTCTCAGCGCGCAAGCCACGCCCAACAAGCAAATCATTCTCATCACTGATGGACTTCCAACCGCGCACTTTGAAGGCAGCACATTGTTCCTTCTCTATCCGCCGGACCCACGCACCGAGAAAGCCACAATGCGTGAAGCCATGCTGTGCCAGCGCGAGGGAATCACCATCAATATTATTTTGCTGCCTTCATGGAGCCAAACAGAAGAGGATGTCTCCTTCGCGCAACGCATGGCGCAAACCACCGGCGGCCGCGTGATGTTCGCCGGCGGCGAGGACCTGGACCGATTCGTGGTGTGGGACTATGTCAATCGCCGCCGCAGCATTTTGGGTTAAACCAATTCACCTTGGCGCATACAATCCCGCAAATTGCCGCGCTCACGCCAAATGCCAAAGATTCCGCTGTTTTTATTGATAAAACCACTTGCCAACATTGCTATTCTTTGAGTCCATGTGGTCACCACTTTGGTGGCCAAATTGGATCGCAACGCACATCAACACAAATTAGGAAATGAAATGTCCCAAATGCGCACGTCGGATCACAATTCTGCCATGATCAACAATGTTCGCGCCAGCGATGTGTTTGGAACGCTGACATTTTGCGGCGACACCATGCTCAAGCGTCTGCCCAGCGACGTGTACGCCAGCATTCAACGAACCATCCATGATGGTCGCTCGCTTGATCCCGCCGTTGCCAACACCGTGGCCGTGGCCATGAAAGATTGGGCCGTAGAAAATGGCGCCACCCATTATTGCCATTGGTTTCAACCACTCACCGGCATGACTGCCGAGAAGCATGACGCGTTCCTTTCCATTCTTGGAGATGGCACGGCGATTGAAAAACTTTCTGGTGAGCAACTGATCCAAGGCGAACCAGACGCCAGCAGTTTTCCATCCGGTGGAATTCGCGACACCTATGAGGCCCGCGGCTACACCGCGTGGGACGCCACAAGTCCAGCCTTTTTGCTGCGAAATCCAAGCGGCGTCACCACGCTGTGCATTCCAACCGCGTTCGTGAGTTGGACCGGCGAGGCGCTGGATAAAAAAACTCCGCTGCTGCGCTCCATCCGCGCGGTGAATAACCAGGCGCTTCGCATACTGAAATTCTTTGGCACCGACACTGGCGTGACGCAAGTCATCACCACGCTGGGTTGCGAACAGGAATATTTCCTGGTCGACCGCGATCTGTTCAACGAACGTCTTGACTTGGTCATCACAGGCCGCACGCTGATTGGCGCGCCCGCGCCAAAGGGTCATCAACTCGATGACCACTACTTTGGAGCCATCCCCGATCGAGTGATCAGTTTCATGACTGATGCGGAAACGCGCCTATTTGAACTTGGCATTCCAGTGAAGACGCGCCACAACGAAGTGGCGCCTGGCCAATATGAAATCGCGCCCACATACGAGAACGCCAACATTGCCGCCGACCATCAAATGTTGTGCATGCACATTCTGCGCATGACCGCGCGCGAGCACGGCTTTGAATGCTTGATTCATGAAAAGCCGTTCGCTGGCGTGAACGGCAGCGGCAAGCACAACAACTGGAGCTTGTCCACCAATACCGGCGTCAATTTGCTTGATCCACGCGAGGAAACTCACAATAATTTGCAATTCCTCACCTTCCTATGCGCCGTGATTCGCGCCATCGACACGCACGCCGATCTACTGCGCGCCAGCATTGCAACGGCGGCCAATGACCACCGCCTGGGCGCCAATGAAGCCCCGCCGGCGATCATGAGTATTTATTTGGGATCCATGCTCACGGACATTTTGGACCAACTTGATTCCGGCGCGCCCAAGAAAACAATTCGCGGCGGCAACCTTGATCTTGGCGAGAAAACTTTGCCTCTGCTTCCGCGCGCGGCCAGCGATCGCAATCGAACCAGTCCATTTGCATTCACCGGAAATAAGTTTGAATTCCGCGCCGTGGGCAGCAGTCAAAGCGTGGCGTGGCCCAACACTGTTCTGAACACCATGATCGCCGAGAGTTTGGATTATGTCGCCACTGAACTGGAAAAGAAAGCCGGCAAAAATCCATCCGAAGCCAAAATGGAAAGCACCGTGCGCACAGTGTTGAAAGAAATTGTGAAGAAGCACCGCCGCGTGTGCTTTGACGGCGACGGCTATTCAGAGGCTTGGCACAAAGAGGCCGCCAAGCGCGGCTTGCCCAACATGCAAAGCACCGCGGAATCGCTTCCGTGTTTCGACACCAAACAGTCGCGTGATTTGTTCGCCAAGTACCACGTGCTTTCTGCGGTTGAATTGCATGCCCGCTTTGAAGTGTTGATGGAAACCTATGTCAAGGTTGTTCGCATCGAAGCGCGCACGCTGATCACCATGGTGAAGAAGAGCGTGCTTCCAATCGCAAGCCAATGGCAAGCAACGTTGGCCGACATTGTTGGCGCATGCCATGCCGCCGGCGTGGAATGCCCCGAAGATGAGACGGCCCTGAAGTCATGGATGAAAAATGTTTCCAATTTGCGCGCCGCGCTGGCCTCGTTGGAGCAAGCCGAAAGCAAACACATCGCCGACTATGCCAAGCACATGCGACAAGTGCGCGACGAAGTTGTTCCAGCCATGGCGCAAACCCGCGCGGCATGCGACGCCATTGAACCTTGGGTTCCAAATGAACTTTGGACCCTTCCAACCTACGCCGAGATGTTGTTGAATCGCTAAACTCGATTTATTTTGCGCTGATTTGAAGTTTTTCAGCACATTCCGTGAATTCTTACACGAACCCGCCCCTCAAGACGGGTTCGTTTTCATATACTTCCCAACCCTCAAGCTTTCGTTTGAGTTCATCAAAGAGAGAAATCAATGAGCACATCAACCGCAACCGTCGAATCCAACCAAGTCAAAATTGAAGACGTGGGTCCAGCCCGCAAGAAAATTACCGTAACGGTTTCCGCCGCCGCCGTGAAGGCCCGCCTTGAAACAGGTTTCGGCTCGTTGAAAACTGAAACCGTGATTCCCGGTTTCCGCAAGGGTCGTGCGCCGCGTGAACTTTTACAGCGCCGCTTTGGCGACGCGCTCTTGAAGGAAACGCGCGATCAAATTCTCTCCGAGGCGTATGGACAAGCTCTTGAGGCCAACAAGTTGCAACCCGTGAGCAATCCAGAAATCTCTCCTGAGAGCCGCGACGTGTCCCTTGAAGTTGG
>CANKBX010000186.1 GCA_947480055.1 Planctomycetaceae bacterium | reverse complement strand
CAAAGCAATGAACCAACCGTTGACGCGGTGGTGCGGCGCGCCATCGATGTTGTTGGCGGACAAAAAGAAATTCAATCATTGCGCATTGAGGGCTTGGTGAGTTCGCCGCAAGGCATCACGCATATACAAATGTTGGTGCAAGGCGCGGGACCTGAAAAATTCCGAGTCACACAAAAATTGCCTGGCGGTCAAAGCATGGAAAGCGGCACCGATGGTGATTTGGCGTGGCTGCGAAGTCCGATCGACGGCTCATGGCGCCTACTGGATCGACGCGGAGTTCTCGCCGCGTCGGTGGGCGTGCTTCCCTATCGAATGATGGTCGCCATCTTTGAACGCTTCCCAAATCGCAAACTAGGCCCGCTGGAAAATAAGGATGGCGTGCTGTGCAGACGCATCGACATGAAGGACCGCGAAGACCTGGAGGCCACAGCGTGGATTGAAGAATCCAGCGGAAAATTGCGGGTTTTACAGACTTCCGAAGCCGCCACGAAAGGCGTGCCCACGGTGATGACCATTGAAGCCTGGACCAAAGTTGGGGACTTGGATATTCCACGGCGTATCTCTATTCGACGCGGCGAGTCGTTGACCACGAGCGACTTCACCACCATTTCAGGCGATCCAATCGACGCCGCGCTGTTCGCGCCGCCCGCTGAAGTTGTTCTGCTTTCCAAAGGCAAGGATGCGAAAGATAAACCGAGCTCAACCTCCAACGACTCATCAAAGATAAAGCCCTGAATCATTTTCTGAATTATTTTTTGAATCATCTTCTAAAAAATCTTCAATGAACAACCTTGTTATTCAACTTGCGAATGTGAACAAACGCTTTGGCGCGCTGCACGCTGTTCGCAATGTCAGCTTTGAAATCCAACGCGGACAAGTATGCGGATTTCTTGGTCCAAACGGCGCCGGCAAAAGCACAACCATTCGCATGGTCATGAGCATCCTGCTTCCAGACTCGGGCGTCATCAACGTGCTTGGTGGCTCCGCGCTTGACGCCAAAGATCGCATTGGATATTTGCCGGAAGAGCGCGGCTTGTATCGAAAAATGCGTGTGGCGGATTTTCTACGTTTTATGGCCAAACTGAAAGGCATTTCGCGCGCCGATGCCGACGCACGTATTCGATCGTGGCTTGAGCGCGTGGAATTACCCAACGTTTCTCAAAA
This sequence comes from Planctomycetaceae bacterium, assembly GCA_947480055.1. Classification (GTDB taxonomy): domain Bacteria; phylum Planctomycetota; class Phycisphaerae; order Phycisphaerales; family SM1A02; genus SYAC01. Next base: position 2,120 of record CANKBX010000186.1, on the reverse strand, counting down.
ACGCTGCGAAGAACTTTCCAAGGGAATGCAGCAAAAATTGCAGTTTATTGGGGCGGTTTTGCATGAACCCCCCTTGTTGATTTTGGACGAGCCATTTTCCGGCCTTGACCCTGTGAACCGCCGCCTACTCAGTTCGGTGGTGCGTCAGTTGAAAGAAAGTGGCACCACGATTTTATTCTCCACGCATCAAATGGAACAGGCGGAAGATTTATGTGATCAAGTGCTGCTGATCCACAAGGGCGAAAAAGTGTTGGACGAAACCATGTCCCAAATTCATAGCCGATTTGATCCGCGCACTATTTTGGCGCAACCCGCCAACTCCATTGATGCAGCCACGCAAGCGCTGAAAGTTGTGCCTGGAATTGAATCCATGCGCTGGTCGCTCGAACAGAAATCATTTGAAATTCGACTGCTTGAAGGCGTTGATCCTCAGCACGCAATGGTGGAGATCATGCGCGCCACGCCTTTGCGCCGGGTGGAATTGCAACGCGCCACGCTGGATGATGTCTTTGTGAAATTAGTCGGCGACTCTGTTACAAAATTCGAGGCAACCTCCGCCACAGAACAAGTCGAGGCAAACCATGGCTGAGCGCGGAGCAACTCGTCGCGTTCGCGTAATCGCCTGGCGCGATTTCCGCTACACGGTTCTCACCAAGGGCTTCTTGATTGGCGCCATCATTTTGCCTGGCATCATGTTCGCCGCAATTCCATTGCTGCCCCTGTTGATCGATTCAAAGACCGCGCCGCTCACGGGCCGCGTGGCGGTGATCGATCCATCAAATTCCATTGCAAAAGCGCTTGAAATCACGCTTCCTAAGACTCCGGAGGAAACCATTGATTTGGAGGAGGGCGCAACCAACACCTCCACAACCGATGTTGCGCTGACCGTGGAAAGCGTTCCCGACCCATCGCGCGCCGAAGATTTGCGCCTGCAACTTCGGGATAGTTCGCTGCAAGCATTGATCATCATCTCGTCCAACGCCGATGGTCCATCCACAGAACTTCTGATTCCAAGCGAAGCGAGTCCACGACACACAACCATCCTGGAAAAATCACTTCGTGAAGCCGTCACCCGAGTGCGCGTATCCAAAGCCAACGAGGACTATGAACGGCTCACAAAACTTTTGGCGCGGCCAAAAATAGACACGCGACGCGTTTCCCCCGATGGCAGTGAATCCAATGAAAATGCGCAATTACGAATGTTGGTTCCTGCGGGATTCATGTTCCTGCTATGGATGGCGGTGATCACCAGTGGAAATTATTTGCTCACATCCACCATTGAGGAAAAATCCAGCCGCGTGATGGAGGTGCTTCTTTCAGCCGTGAGCCCCATTGAGTTGCTCTGTGGAAAATTAGTTGGACAAGCCGGCGTGGCTGGCGTGATGTTGTTGATGTACGGCGGCGTGGGACTTGCGGGTCTTGGCGCGGTTGCAATGTTGGATGTTGTTCCGCTGCCCCACTTGCTTTGGTTAGTGGTGTGGTTCCCATTGGCGTACTTCACCGTGGCGGCGATCATGGTTAGCTTGGGCAGCGCGGTGTCAGACCTTCGCGAGGCGCAATCGCTGATCGGTCCAGCCATGATTTTGCTTACAGTTCCGCTGATTTTGTGGATTCCAATAGTGGAAAGTCCCAACGGCACTTTGGCCACGGTGTGCAGTTTCATTCCCCCCGCCGCGCCCTTTGTGATGATCCTTCGCTTGACCGGCGCCAACGAACCCGTTCCTCTTGTGCAAGCGTTGCTTGCCATGTTTGTGAGCGCGGCTACCGTGGTGGCCATCTTGTGGGCCGGCGCGCGCGTGTTCCGTGTGGGCGTGCTCATGCAAGGCAAGCCGCCAAGTCCAATGGAACTTCTACGCTGGATCAAGGCGCGATGAGCGACACATGAACTTCGACACGACTTTGATCCTGGTGTGGATCGGCGTGCTGCTGTTTGCCACCATCACTATTTACGGATTATGGTGGTCGCTTTTTTGCGATCGCGCCAAAGACCAACGCCGCTGTCCACAGTGTTGGCACATGGTGCTGGATCGATTTCCATTTCGATGCCCCGAGTGCGGCTACGTCACGCTGTTTGAAAAAAATCTTTTCCGCACACGTCGTCGTTGGGGCTTTGCGGCGTT
>CANKBX010000185.1 GCA_947480055.1 Planctomycetaceae bacterium | reverse complement strand
GCGGGCGCGGACATATTCATGATGACCAGCGCCGGCGGACTCACACCCGTTGGCGCATTCGCGCCACGTGAAAGTTTGTTGTCGGGGCCAGCCGGTGGAGTTGCGGGCGCGGGCGCAATAGCGCGCGAGTGTGGCTTCGAGCGTTGCGTCACGCTTGACATGGGCGGCACCAGCACCGATGTCGCGCGGGTGCACGGCACGTCGGAGATGCGTGATGAAACAAATGTTGGTGGAGCAATCATCGCATCGCCTTGCGTTGCCGTTGAAAGCGTGGCCGCGGGTGGCGGATCTATTTTGTGGTGGGACGGCGAAGCGCGGCGTGTTGGTCCGCAAAGCGCGGGCGCGGTTCCTGGTCCTGCGTGCTACGGCGCGGGCGGACCACTCACTCTGACCGACGCGCATTTTATTTTAGGACACATCGATGCGAAAAAAATGCCAATTCCAATTTCACTTCACGATGCGCTGAAGCGCGCGAATGAATTGCACGCGGCGATCACTCAACACAATGATGCGCAAAATATTGTGGATGCGGCACGAAAGGAAAGGGTTGCAGATCGCGAAGCAGAGGCGCGACAAAGCGCGTTGGGCATGACGTTGAATGAAATGCTGGAGGGGTTCATTGCTATCGCCGACGAGTCCATGGCCGCGGCAATTCGCACGGTCACTGTTCGCAAAGGCGTGGATCCGACAACCCACGCGCTGGTGGCGTTTGGCGGCGCGGGCGGACTTCATGCGTGCGCCATTGCGCAGCGACTTGGCATAGACAACATTGTCCTTCCGGCGGACGCGGGCCTTCTGTGCGCAAGTGGAATTTCCCAAGCCCCTGTCACGCGGGTTGTCTGGGAACTTGTGCTGCGAGTGATTGATGAAGAGCAACCAACGCTGCATGAAAAGTTTGTCCAATTATTTGAGCGCGCCAAAAAAGAATTGCTGGACATTGGAATGGATGCATCCACCGCCAATCAAACTCGGCGAGTGGCATTGATGCGCCTGAAGGGGCAAGAAGAAAGTCTGGAGATTGAGTTGCCGCTTGCGAATGCGCAGCCACTGAACGCCGAACGACTGCGTGAATTATTCAAGCGCCGCTTCCTTGAAACATATGGATTCCTTCCCGATGCCGCGCGTGCGATTGAGCTTGAACGCCTTCGTCTTCAAGTGGAGATCACGCGGACACATCCGACGCGCGCGAATTGTGACACGACCAATTCCACCGACATCATTGGGCCAGCAGTGCTGCCACGCGCGCATTCCACGGCGTTTGTTGCCGCGGGGTGGCGCGCATCCACGCACAAAAGTGGCGCCACAATTCTTTCCCGCGATCAGTCCGCGCGCGCTTTCACGAACCCTGCGGCGCATTCGCATGAACTTGTCGCGGCGCGGCTTGGCTCCATTGCCACCGATATGGGCGAACAACTTCGACGCACCGCGGTTTCACCCAACATCAAAGATCGACTGGATTTTTCGTGCGGCCTTCTTGATGCGGATGGTTTTCTTGTTGTGAACGCGCCGCACATTCCAATTCACTTGGGCGCGCTTGGCGTGTGCGTGCGTGAAGTGGGCAAGGCGCATACGTTTGCGCCTGGCCAAGTGTGGGTTGTCAATCACCCGCGCTTTGGCGGTTCGCATTTGCCGGATCTCACGGTGATCACGCCAATCTTTTCCAAAGCCAATACGAATACCGCTCATGCAGAACTGATTGGTTTCGCCGCCAATCGCGCGCACCACGCGGAAATGGGTGGAACACGTCCGGGGTCCATGCCGCCGGACGCAACCACTCTTGCGCACGAAGGAGTGGTGATTGAGCCAACGCTTATTGTTGAACAGGGCGTGGCGCATCTGGATCGCGTGGAGCGGCAATTGCGTGGCGGCGCGTGGCCAAGCCGCATGGTGGCGGACAATCTTGCTGATATTTCGGCGCAAATAGCAGCAAATGAACTTGCTGTCACGCGCATGCGCGAGTTGGTTGCTCGCAATAATTTACTCCAGCCTGCGCAAACTGCTGATCGGCACAGTCGTTTGATTTCGCAATCACATGTGCTGGATCATCCGCCTTTGCCTGAGCAATCCAATTTACAATTCCTTCGTGCCACTTGCGAAAAGTTGCGGGAATCCGCGAGCCGCGCCGCGGAGCGAGCATTGCAATTATTGCCCAACGTGATCGCGCCAATTGAAGAACGTCTAGATGATGGCACCGTGCTGCGCGTGCAAATGCGCCGCATCGAACATCCGCCGCGGCTTGTGATTGATTTCACTGGAACATCGCCGCAACACGCCAAAAATCTCAACGCGCCGCAGGCTGTCACGCGAGCCGCGGTGATGTATTCCATTCGTGTTTTAGTTGGCCAACTGCTTGGCGGGATCACGCCCGCGTTTCCAATGAACGAAGGCTTGCTTGATCCTATTGAAATCATTTTGCCCGCGGGAACAATTCTGTCGCCAAATTTTTCGAGCGCGCCCGACAAGTGCCCCGCGTGCGCGATTGGACAAACCGAAACAAGTCAGCGGCTTGTGGACTTGCTGTGGCGCGCCTTCAATCTTGCGGCGTGCAGTCAAGGCACGATCAATAATCTTTTGTTTGGCAACGCGCAATTTGGTTTTTATGAAACCATCGCTGGCGGCGCGGGTGCCACGGCGAAATGCGATGGCGAAAGTGGCGTGCACACGCACATCAGCAACACTCGCATCACCGACGCCGAGGTGCTTGAACGGCGCTACCCCGTGCGTCTTGAGCAATTTTGTATTCGGCGCAATTCCGGCGGCGCGGGAAAGTTTCATGGTGGCGACGGCCTTGTGCGACGGCTGCGTTTTCTTGAGGCGGTTGATTTGTCCTTTCTTTCGCAACACCGCGTTGAGGCGCCGTACGGAATGAATGGCGGCACGACGGGCAAGCGTGGATCGCAGCGAATTCTGCGAACCAATGGAACGCGCGAGGAAATACCTGGAATTGTGGCGGCGCGCATGGAGATCGGCGACGCTATTGAAATTGAAACTCCTGGCGGCGGTGGATTTGGAAAGAACAATGACGCACCGAACCAATTTCAAGAATAGTGAATTGAACTAAGGCATTTCAAATCTATGGCTCCAACAACACATCCATCCAGTCCCTCGGTGATCAGCGTGAAATCGCTTCATGTGTATCCGCTCAAGGGAGCGGCCGGATTTTCGCCGCAAAGTTGGTCGGTGGATGAACGCGGATTACGCCACGACCGCCGCTTAATGTTGGTGGACGAAACTGGAAATTTTATTTCGCAGCGAACTTGCGCCAAGTTGGCGCTCGTGCGCGCGGAAATTATTTC
>CANKBX010000184.1 GCA_947480055.1 Planctomycetaceae bacterium | reverse complement strand
CGCTCCGCGTTTCTTAAAGAACGCGCGCACCTTGTCGCCACCAATGATGAACTTCATTTTTTCCGGCACGGCGGCGTTGCGCGTTTTCCAATACAACAAGATTGGAGCCGCGGTGAAAATAATTTGCGTTGGCCAACTGACCCAGAATGTTGGAATGAGAATGCCAGCAAAAAATCCTGCCGCCAAGCCGCCAATTAAAATGCCGTGCCATTTGAATGAGGGCAATCCGCACTGGCGCACATCGGCGACAAGTTTGGAAACCAACGCGCTGGCCAACAGCGTTGTCACAAAAATAAAGAAAGGCTTGATTGGGTCAATCAGGAATTCGCTAGAGACATTTTGAGCCAGGAAAAAAAACATGTGATTCATGGTGATTTAAGAAATTCCCTTCAAGCGCATCTTCAATTCCTCTGGCTTGGCCGTGGCTTCCAGGGCCACTTTGGTGTGAACCCATTCACCCTCGACCAATTTCACCAGGCTTGATGTGAAGTCCACCATTCCTTCGGAGGCGCTTTGACGCATGATGTCAAGCAACTCGCCTTCGCGGCGCTCCAAAATATATTTTTGCACCACGGGCGTGTTGATTAAAATTTCCAGCGCCGGCAAGCGCGCGATATTTTCGTGCAGCGTGGGCAGCAACTTTTGATAGATGATCGCCCGCAAATTGAAGGCTAAAAGCTTGCAAATTTGATCGCGCTCGGATTGCGGAAACAAGTCATAAATACGGCCAAACGTTTGCCACGCGCTCGACGCATGGATGGTTCCAAACACCAAGTGTCCGGTTTCGGCGGCGCGAATGGCGGCTTCAAATGTTTCGTGATCGCGCATTTCACCAACCAGAACCACGTCCGGATTTTCGCGCACCAGCGCGCGCAGCGCCTCGTTGAATGTGGCGCAATCAATCCCAACCTCGCGCTGGTTGATCATGGCCTTGTCGTCTGTGAAGACATATTCAATCGGATCCTCAAGCGTGACAATGTGCACCTTCTTGCGCTCGTTCACATATTGCATCATGGCCGCGATTGTGGTGCTCTTGCCGCTGCCGGTGACGCCCGAAAGCAGAATCATTCCTTGGGCGAGCATCGAAATGTCCCCAAGAATTGGCGGCAAATACAAATCCTCAAAGCGCCGAATGTTGCTGGAGATCAAACGCGCCGCCACGCTTGGCGTGCCACGCGCCATGAACAAGTTCACGCGGAAACGATTCTTTGGATCGTAGCCATAGGCAAAATCGATTTGGCCCTTGCGGCAGAACATGTCGTACTGCGACTTGTCCAAAACATCCTTGGCCATCTGAAATAAATCCTCGGGCTTCACGGGGGCGCATTTCAGCGGTTGCAATTGTCCCTTGTGCCGGATGCGAGGCGCCATGCCGCTCTTGATAATCAGATCGCTTCCATTGATGGCGATGATGGACTTGAGCCAACTATCCCAAATCTTTTTGCCTTCGCCGGGGCTTGTGCCTTCGTCGTGATGGACAGGATTGGAACTTTGATCGCCAGTGGATGCGGGAGCGGACATGAGAATCTCCAAGTTGTGGTAAGAGGAAGTACAAGAGTAACAAGGGAATTGATTGATGTGGATTGCCAACACATTTTGCGGGGCTTTTGCAATGCGGGATAATTTTGGCGCGGCGCCTATTGACAAGCGGCGCCGTCGGCGGGAAGGTCTACAAATGATAGACCGCATTTCTTTCGAAGGCCTTACTTTCGACGATGTGCTTCTTGTGCCGCGCTACAGCGAAGTCACGCCAAATTTGGTGGACACGCGCACGCGTATCACGACAAATATTGAGCTGCGTGTGCCGATTATTTCCGCGCCCATGGACACCGTGACCGAGGCCGCGTTGGCGATCGCCTTGGCGCAAGAGGGCGGCCTTGGCGTGATCCATCGCAACATGACTGCGCAACATCAGGCGCGCGAAGTGGCCAAGGTGAAGCGCAGCGAGAATGGAGTGATTTCTGATCCGGTTGTGTTGTCGCCTAATGATTCCATGGCCAAGGCGAAGTTGCTGATGAGTGAGCAGGGCGTGAGCGGATTTCCTGTGACCGAGGGCGGAGTGCGCCGTGGAAAAGTGGTGGGAATTCTCACGCGCCGCGACATGAAATTCTTGGATTCGCCCGATGGCCTCACGGTTGGCGAAGTGATGACCCGCGAAAATTTAGTGACGGCTCCGCCAGATATTCAGCCCAAAGAGGCCGAGCGCTTGATGGTGCAGCGGCGCGTGGAGAAAATTTTATTGGTGGACGCAAAGGGTTGCCTCGCTGGTTTGATCACCATGCGTGACTTGGAAAATTTCTCCAAACACGCCGCGGCGTGCCGTGATTCGCGCGGTCGTTTGCGTGTTGGCGCCTCGATTGGCGTGGGGCAATTTGACCGCGTGGAGGCCTTGCTTGCGGCGGATGTTGATTTAATCGTGGTGGACACCGCACACGGTCACAGCAAAAATGTCATCGACACTGTGAAGGAATTGAAGAAGCGCTACACGATTGAAGTTGTCGCGGGAAATGTTGGAACGCGCGAAGGCGCTCAAGCGCTTGTTGACGCGGGTTGCGACGCCATCAAAGTTGGAATTGGTCCAGGCTCCATTTGCACCACGCGCATTGTCACGGGCGTGGGCGTTCCGCAAATCAGCGCCATCATGCAAAGTGTCAGCGGCGCGGGCGGGGTGCCGGTGATCGCCGATGGCGGCATTCGTCAATCGGGCGATGTGGCAAAAGCCATCGCGGCTGGAGCGTCGGCCGTGATGCTTGGCGGACTCTTTGCAGGTCTGGATGAAAGTCCCGGCGAACTTGTCCTTTATAGAGGCCGCCGCTTCAAGAGTTACCGCGGCATGGGTAGCGAAGGCGCCATGATCGCCGGTAGCGCCGACCGCTATGGCCAAGGCTCAGTGATGGACAGCCGCAAGTTTGTTCCCGAAGGCGTTGAAGGCCGCGTTCCCTATCGCGGTTCGCTGGCTGAATTTACCTATCAAATTGTTGGCGGAGTGCGCGCCGCCATGGGCTATTGCGGTTGTCAAACGCTTGAGGAGTTGCGCAAAGAGGCGCGCTTTGTCAAGATTTCAACGGCGAGTTTAATGGAGAGCCATCCGCACTCCATTCAAATCACTAAGGAAAGCCCCAATTACTCGGCCAATTATTCCGCTGGCTCATTTGGCGGACTTGACTAGACTGCGCCGCTTGATTCGCTATCTTGCTTCACTCGATTGCTTGATTTGATTGTTGGATTGATTTTTTTGATTTGTGAAAATGCCGCCGGTGTGGCGGAATTGGCAGACGCGATGGACTCAAAATCCATTGTCCTTCACGGGACGTGCAGGTTCGATTCCTGTCTCCGGCATTTTCT
>CANKBX010000183.1 GCA_947480055.1 Planctomycetaceae bacterium | reverse complement strand
GCCCAATGTGGAGGAGGCGCTCGCGGACGCGGACATTGTCTTGGATAAACAATTGGAAAACGCAAAAGAGAATCCCACGCAGCGGGCTAATTTTTTGCTGGCAAAAACTTGGTTGGCCGTGGTCCTTGGCGCCAACACGCAATCCGTTGAATCTTGGCTCAAGGAAATAGAGGACATGGGGTTGCTTTCGCCAGAGGCTAAATTAAAATTCAAAGGCTGGATGAAATTGCGCGAGGGCCTGACCACCGAGGCGATAGAAATTTTACGGCCCATTGCTCCAAATAATCCAGGCGCGCGCCTTGGATACGCGTTGGCGCTTGCGAAATCCGGAAATACAAAAGAGGCGGCCCAAGAATTTGCCGCGATTATCCGCGCGGATCGTTCGAATGGAATTAGCCTTTACGCGAACGATCAATTATTTCAGATTGTGAATAAGAGAGTGGGGCCATCCGACAAAGCCCCCGAGATTCAAGCGGCGCTCGCGCGATTGCCCAAGGATTTTTCCAGGCTAGCCAAGGATGAAACTCCGTTCGTGAAAGTAAGCGCCGAATTTCTCGCCACCACGGCAAAGCCTTTTGAATCGTTGCCCTGCAAAATTGAAATCACAAATCAAAGCCCCTTCAATTTGGCAATTACTTCGGATGGACCAATTGAATCAAGGGCCGCGCTGGTTTTGGAACTTATCTCAGGCGGAAAAATTCCACAAATTTTGCCTCCGATTGTAATTTTAATCGATCAACAAATTGAGATTGCGCGCAATGAAAAGATGTCATTTGTTGTGGACATTGCCCGCACGTCCGCCGCGATCGCGTTGTTGAAAAGCCCGCTTGAAGGGGCGTATCTGCAACTTGAGATGATCACCAATTTCAGGCTCACGCTGGAATCCGTGGTGCCTGGATTTCTTGGTCGCGCCACTTCAAAAAATTCGATAAGGATTTCGCCCATTGTGTGCAATGCCGCATGGCGCGACGAGGCGCTTGGATCAATTCATCATTGCGATAAACCGGACGACTTGGCGACCTTGGTGTTGCTTGCATTTGATCTTGCCAGCAGAAGCACCGACACCGCGTCGCAAGCGGAAGTGAAGGAAGGTTGGGCGGAAGTCACAGAGGCTTGGAAAAGCCTTCCGCCAGCGGCGCAAGCTTGGACATTGATGGTGTTGCCAAAGGAGCCGATCGCCATGACCGATCCAATCATGAAGGCGGCGAAAGAATCACAAGATATGCGGGTTCAGTTGAGCGCGCTATTAAGATGGGTGGACGCGGAAGATGATCCATTTTTAAACGTGATTGCGCGTGGCGGAAATCAACAGTTGATCTCGATCGCATCCGGCGTGCGCGCACGGATCACCAATCGTCTTCTGAGGGACGCAAAAGTGATTCAATCCACCGAGGAATTTGGCATTTTTGGCGGCGCCGCGAAGGTGAAGGGCATTCCGGGGCAAGCAAAGCCTTGATTATTTTTCGTGATTATGTTCCCTGATTATGTTTGCTAATGAACCGTCCAATTCTTCAGCGCTAGTTTGAACAACGCGTGTTGCGCGGCGCACGCGTAGGCGATTGTGCAACATGGGCCACGCCGCAAGACCCGCTGGAATAAAGAAAATAATTTCCGCCAAGCGCCCCACAATTTCAGCGGCCAACGCGTCGGCCAGTGGCACGCCCGCGATCATCGGCGCCAAGAAACCAACGCTCCATTCGCGAATGCCAATTCCGTTTCCAATGAATGGAATTGTGTTGGCCGCGTTGGCAACGCACGCCAAAGCAAGGGCCGCCGCCGCGTCGATGGGCTGACCGATCAATTGAAATGCAATGTGAATCCGCAGCGCCCAGATGCAAGTCTCCACAATGCGGATAAAAAACGCCGCGGTAAATTCGCGCGCGGCGGTATTGCGCAGAAATGGAACAAGTAAAAGTGGCGACAATACGGCGGCGCTCCAGGACAAGTGCGCGGCGTGCGTAAGTGCAAGGCCAGCGCCAATCCACAACGCCGCAATTCCAGTGAGCGCGGTGGATTGAATGGCAATCAACAAACTGATTGGAACCGCGATGCCATGCACTTGGTGATGGAACGCAATGCGACCAATGAGCCCAGGTTGCAGCGGAACAAAATTTCCCAGCGTGCTGGCGCAAATCAGCGCCAGCATTTCCCGCAATTCAACGCGGATTGGCGGGCGAGTTCGATTGGACAGAATCAACACGGACAGTGCGGTGCACAGCGCGATAAGCGCGATGCAGCCAAGGAGTTCCGCAAATAGAATTGGCGAGGCGACGGATAAATGTTGCCACGCCTGGTTTACGATTGTTCCACTGCGCGCAATCGTCCAAATTGCGGCCGCGATCAAGGCCAATCCAACAAATAAACCGACGCGTTTCAATTTCCGGCGTTGGTTGGTTTGTAAAAGTTGATCCATGAGGTGCCTGTTCGACTTGGGATTTGTTCAATACTGTCGTGGGCTTGCGAAAGTTGCATGCCACAAGAACTTGATGTTCAGTGGATCAATCATGCGCCACGGCGAAGTACATGTGATGGCGAACATGTTCACTCATGCGCGCGCCGTGGCCGCGTCTGGCGTGATGCCAAGGTCCGCGACGGTGAAGAGCGAATCAAACGCTATGCCCGCAGCCTGGATATTTTCGCGCGCGCCCTCCATGCGGTCAATCACGCTGACAATGGCCGTGACTTCCGCTCCGCCTTCGCGCAAAACCTTGGCGGCTTCAAGGGCTTGGCCGCCGGTGGTGGCCACGTCCTCCACAATCATCACGCGGTCGCCTGGTTCCAGTTTGCCTTCAAGTTGCTTTGCGGTTCCATATTCTTTTTTCTGGTTACGAATAAAAAGGCAGGGCAGCCCGCTCGCCATGCTTGCGGCGGATACAAGCGGAATGCCGCCCAACTCCGCGCCAGCCAAGCGCGTGGTGCCGGCGGGAATGCGCGCCGCGAACAGCGCGCCAAGTTCGCGCAAAATTTCCGGGCGAGTGCTGAACAGGTATTTATCCAAGTAATAGTGGCTGATCTTTCCACTGCGCAACGTGAAGGTTCCGCGCAGCATGGCAACTTTGGCGATTTCGGCGGCAAGAGTGGTTCGATTCATCCACACAGAATAGAGCATTGATCAGCCTTGGTTGCCGCGGAATTTGCGCGTGTTGCCGGCGCCGTGCGCGGTTGCGGATTGCAACTACACTCTCACCCCTGTGGCAAGCGTTGTTCTTTATTTCCAAGTGCATCAACCGTTTCGGTTGCGTCGCTACTCCGTGTTTGACACTGATCCATTTTACTTTGACCCCGAGGCCAATGGAACCATCCTGCAGAAGGTGGCCAACAAGTGCTATCGACCAACCACGGAAAAG
>CANKBX010000182.1 GCA_947480055.1 Planctomycetaceae bacterium | reverse complement strand
TACACTATTCGGCTCGCCAAAGTGGCGAATTCTTCGAACCATATTGGAGATCCGAACATGATTGAAGCCCTTTTAAGCGATGAGATTGTGGAAAAGTTTGGTGGTCGTTTTAAATTGACCTCGCTGATTCAAAAGCGTCTCAAAGAAATTATCGAAGGCGCGCGTCCACTTGTGGAAAGAAATAATCGCAGCGACTTGGAAGTTGTCGTGGCCGAGATCATGGAAGACAAGATCACGATTGATTGGGAGAAGAGCAATTTGCCCAAGCCTTCGGCGAACAAGCGAAAGTAATTTCACTTCAATTTGAATTATTCAACCGCTTGGCTTTCAAATGCCAAGCGGTTTTATTTTTAGAACATAGTGCGCCGCGGCGCGCCAATACAAGATCGCTTGGATTCATATGATCTGTCCAGCGCGAAGAAAGCGGAGAGGGTGGGATTCGAACCCACGAGTAGGCAAGCCCACTATCCGTTTTCGAGACGGGTCCCTTCAACCGCTCAGGCACCTCTCCGGCTTGATGGGGACGCAAGTATGACGCTTGAAGCGAATCTGGTCAACGATCCAATGTATTGAAATCGTGAATCATTCACGCCGTGGTGGCTTGATTGGCCGCAATCCAACCAGTTTTCTCATTGCCAAGCTGAATACGCAGCCAACCAGGGCGTTTCTCTAACACGCTGAATTCAACGCCTTGAGAAAGTGGCTCGGCAAATTGGGGCTCAAATCCTTCGCCATTTCCCTTGCGAACAATCACGCCATCGCGAATGGTGACGCCTTGGGGCCAGAGATTTGCCGCAAGGACATCCGTGGCCACAGTTGCGCCAAGAATCACGCCAATGATCGCGCATCCCCACGCCGCGCGCCGCGCAAGCAAACGCGCGAGACTGTGTCCTTGTGTGGCGGGGCGATACAACAGAAACGCCGCGATTGTCCAGGCGGCCGTCCAAAGTATTTCAGCAAGCGTGAGGCGCCCATTGAAGGAAATGACATGCCACCACGCGGAAACATCCTCCATCAACATGCCGCCGCCTGAATTAAATCTGTCCTTCACCAAACTTCGCGCGTGCTCCAAATTGGATTGCAACTGGGAGTCGCCAGGCATGATGCGCCGTGCTTGCAGGTAGGAGCCAATACCGCTGCCGATTTGTTTGGACTGCACCTGGGCATTTCCAAGGTTGTAAAAAAGTTGGCCATTGGTCACGCCGCCATTCACGACTTTTTCAAATCCATTGGCGGCCTCAATAAAATATTTTTGCGCGGCCTCGGGATCTGTTCGCGCAACTTCAATGCCGTGGTCGTAGGCGGATTGCGCGGCGTTCAATTCATTCAGACCAACGTCATCCGCACACAACGCACTTTGTGAAAGTGCGGCGCACGCGGCGATCACTGCAATTTGAATCGCACCAAAGAATGATGTCATGGCTGGAGGTCTCCTAGAAATGACTCGGTCTTGCGTTGCCACGCAAGTGGATCAAGTTCGCCCAGCAGGTTTACGGCTTTCTCCCGCAATTCTTGCGCATTTTCGCCGTGTCGTGGCGCGAATGCCGCGCGCTCGCCGAGCGCCAAAATTGCGTCAAGCGTTTGCAGGCATGGCTCCGTGGCGCCGGCGATCCGCGCGAATGTTGTCGCGTCGCTGCGGGTGACCGTTCCAACAGGGCGCGCGGTGCGAGCTTCTACAAAGCGCTGGATAATTTGCGCGATGGTGGCGGCATCTTGCGCCGCGAATAATTCACGCCGCGCGATTTTTGCGGCGCCGCGGGAGCGAGTCAAAATTTTGTTGCTCTGAGTGGAGTTGTTTCTTTTACGAACCAACAGCAATAAGAACGCGAGCGCTGGGGGTATGGCCACAAGAGCGCCTGTTGACCAACCTACATTCAGGCGTTGATCGCTGAGAAGATCCGCGCCAGGGGCGGTGTTGGCAACGAGTCCACCATTCACGTCGGTTAGATTTGCCGCGGGCGCGTCTTTTTTAGCGGAGCTCACGCCCTCCAAAGCCGTTGCCGAAATTCGTTCGGCGGGACTCACACTGATCGCAATTGGCTTGGTGAAAGTGGTGACATATTTCAAAGTGGAAGGATCGAAATAGGAGAACTCGATTGGTGGAATTTCCGAAACGTCCGCCGATAGGGCGCGCACAGTTTGGGTGAATGTTTTTGTTGATCCGTCCACGGTTCCCGCAAGCGGATCCGAAGGCATGCGGAAACCTTTTGCGAGCGCGGGACTTTCAAGTGGAGGTGGTTGAAGCGAACGCAATTCCTCTTTGTTGTCGCTCAGGCTTTGGATTGAAAGCGTCAGGGTCATTGGATCGCCCACCGCGGCTTTGGTTGGTTTTGCGCTGGCTTGAATGGAAAATTGTCCAACGGCTCCGCGGAATGAAGCGGGACGTCCGGCCTCCGGCAAGGCTTTCACAATGAGATTTGAAGTTGCGGGAGTGACAGAAACTTTGCGTATGCCGCTGAGTGAAAGTTCCGAAGCTCCAAAAAAGTCGCGGTTGACGGAAATGCCTGTTGGATATTTCAAATCAATTCGCACATCCCCCACATCAAGGGCGCCGCTTCTTGATGCGTTTGTATTGGCGGTGATTTCATACACGCACCATCTCGCCCCGTCGCGAATTTCTTCGCGGCCAGCCGGACGTTGATTGCTTTGAACCAGCTCGCGCATTCGTGGTTCAAACACGCCCCACGAACTTGTTGGCTTGTCAATCAATTCCCACATTTGCCGCTCGCTCAATGAGACATCATGTTCACGATTGGCGTAGGGTCGCACGGCGATTTCCAAAATCACATCGGCGGCTTGGCCAGCGAATAAAGTTGTTGGATTACTTCTTACGGAAACGGCGAGCACGTCGCCACTATCGGAGGCGGATATGGGCACAGTTTGCGCGGGACTGAGATAGGTTCGCCCATCGGCGTTGATTTTTACTTGCGGCAGTGTCAATACACCGGCACGGTTGGGGGTCATCTGCACTGTCCAAGTGGTGGTCATGCGCCGCGAAGAAACTCCGTTGATATTTTGGCGCATGTCCATTCGTTGTGGCGCGCCCACGATCGCGCTGGCAAAGTCCGGGCTTGCCGCAATTTCCGGTGGTTGTGGATCACCCGAGGAATTCACCGACACCACTTGCATTGTGATTGGTGAGCCCACCCAGCCTTCACGTTGCTGCAGTTTAAATTCAACGGCTTGTGCGAAAGCAACGTCGCACAGAACTAGGCAGGCGACGCAAGCAAGAATGTAATGATGAATGATTCGAAACATTGTGAACGATTACCAATCTTTGCCGACGGGGGCGGACTGAATTTTAGTGACTTTAGCCTTTTGGTCGGCGTTGCGTTGTTTTTCCTTGTC
>CANKBX010000181.1 GCA_947480055.1 Planctomycetaceae bacterium | reverse complement strand
GCCAGCACGCCTTCGGTGCGCTTTTCAAGCGCCTCCACAATTTCATATCCATACATCTGTCCGCATTCAAGCAGTTTCAGAACAGCAACTGGTCCAACTCCGCGCAAGAATTCGCCTTCGACTGGTTTCATTTGATATCTCCTTGGCGCATACTATATGTGGCATAGTATGCACGTCAAGCCAAACTCTAAAATGTCTCGGCGGCATTACGCGATTGATAGGACTTCGCAGTTGCGACGTCGCAGGCGGGCTACCGACAAATCCACTGCGAAGCGTTGAGTTAACGTGTGGGGCGAAATGGGATTTTCGCCACAATTTACGGCAAATTTCGCAAATGTGAATACGCAAGAAGAAATCAACCACTCCCCTGCGCTAAAGTGCTTGCATGTCCATGCTGAACAAAGTCGACGCCCCCACCCGCACCATTCGCGCGCCACGCGGCAATCAACGTGTGTGTAAAAGTTGGGCGGCCGAAGCCGCCATGCGCATGTTGATGAACAACCTTGACCCCGAAGTCGCGGAGCGTCCGCAAGATTTGGTTGTGTACGGCGGCCGCGGTCAAGCCGCGCGCAATTGGGAATGCTACGACGCCATGATCGCCTCGCTGAAATCACTTGACGTTGATGAAACGCTTCTTGTACAAAGCGGCAAGCCTGTTGGAATTGTTCGCACGCAAGTGAACGCGCCGCGCGTATTGATTGCAAATTCAAACTTGGTGCCGCACTGGGCCACGCAAGAACATTTTGATGATCTCGCCGGCCGCGGCCTGATGATGTATGGACAAATGACCGCGGGCAGTTGGATTTACATTGGCACGCAAGGCATCTTGCAAGGCACCTATGAAACATACGCCGAGTGCGCGCGCCAACATTTTGGCGGCACATTACAAGGCACGCTGAATGTCACCGCGGGTTGCGGCGGTATGGGCGGCGCGCAACCGCTCGCTATTACCATGAATGAAGGCACATGCCTGCTTGCGGATATCTGCATGGAAAGGCTTGAAAAGCGTAAGTTTGACCGCTACTTGGATGAGATCTTCACCGACTTGGATAAGGCCATTGACCGCGCCATTGAATTGAAAAAAACAAAGCAAGCCATAAGCGTGGGCGTGCTTGCCAACGCGGTTGATTTGCTGGCGCGCCTTCACACGCGCAAAATTATTCCAGAGACGCTGACCGATCAGACCAGCGCGCACGATCCGCTTGAGGGCTATTACCCGCAAGGCATGTCGCGCGTTGAGGCGGACGAACTTCGCACGCGCGATCCTGTTGAGTATCAACGCCGCAGTTGCGCCAGCATGAAAGAGCATGTGCGCTTGATGGTTGAGTTTCAAAATGCCGGCAGCAAAGTTTTTGATTACGGCAACAACATTCGTCAGCGCGCCCTTGACGCCGGCTTGACCAACGCGTTCGCGTTTCCTGGTTTTGTTCCCGCGTACATTCGTCCGCAATTCTGCACGGGCCGCGGTCCGTTCCGTTGGGTAGCGCTCTCCGGCGATCCCGCCGACATTCGCGCCACTGATGAAGCTGTGTTGAAATTATTTCCACAGGACAAATCGCTGGCGCGTTGGATTCACATGGCGCAAGAGCGCGTGGCTTTCCAAGGTTTGCCCGCGCGCATTTGCTGGCTGGGTCTGGGCGAGCGCGCCAAGGCCGGACTTCGCTTCAACGAAATGGTGGCAAATGGCGAGGTGAAAGCCCCGATTGTGATTGGCCGCGACCATCTTGATTGCGGTAGCGTTGCCAGCCCAAATCGCGAGACAGAAGCCATGCTTGATGGCACCGACGCGGTGAGCGATTGGCCACTGCTGAACTTTGCGGTGAACATTGCAAGCGGCGCCAGTTGGACAAGTTTCCATCACGGCGGCGGAGTTGGAATTGGTTTCAGTCAACATGCAGGCCAAGTTGTTGTTGCCGATGGCACGCCACTGGCCGCGCAACAACTCGAGCGCGTGCTCACCAACGATCCAATGATGGGCGTGTTCCGCCACGCGGACGCGGGCTATGAACTTGCCAAGGAATGCGCCGTGAAACTTGGCGTGCAGATTCCAATGCAGTGATGAAATTTTTCGCTACACACTCGCCGCGGCGCGACGCAATCGATCAAGCACGGCGAACCACAAACCGTCCTGGCCTTGCGGCTCCTCAATGACAATGTGAGTCAGCCCGGAATTTTCCGCCTCGCGTAACTTTGAATACAACATGCGCGCGTACGCCGACGCGTCGGTTTGCATTTGAATGCCAATGTGCGGCGCCGACACGCGCGCGCTGTCAAGCGTGAGCACCGCGGCGGGCTCATTCAGCGTGGCCAGAAAAGATTCCAGCCGATTGGACGGCACCAACATGGTTGGAATTTTTGGCGCGTAGTGAATCAGCCGCGTGCCTGGACTCACGCCTTGGCCAATGCCTTGCGCAACTTCCACCGCGCCCAGCACGCGCGCGAGCGACTCAAGCGTGATGGAGCCGGGCCTGCGAATTACAGGCTTTTCGCCTGTTAAATCAAGCACCGTGCTTTCAATTCCAAAGTTGGCGCGGCCGCCTTCAAGCACCAATAAATCTTCTTGCTCAGGAAAATCCGCCATCACATGTTCGGTGGTTGTGGGAGAAATGTGTCCCGAACGATTCGCGCTTGGCGCGCTGATGGGTCCATCAACGGCGTACAACAACGCGCGCGCCACGGGATGCATGGGCGAACGCACGGCGATAGTTTGCAAACCCGCGGTGGCCTCGTCGGGCACATCAAGTGCCTTGTTCAAAATCATGGTGAGCGGACCGGGCCAAAATTTTGCGGCCAGTCTGCTGCAGCGCAAGTCCCAACCAGACACAAGCGTGCGCGCCTCCACGGCGTCAAGCACGTGCGCGATCAGCGGATTGTCGGACGGCCGCCCCTTGATTTCATAAATCAATTTCAAACCGTCCACCGCAAAAGTGCTGGCGCCAAGTCCGTATACGGTCTCGGTTGGAAAAGCCACAACGCCGCCCGCTTCAATGCGCGCCGCGGCCTCTTCAATTCCCGCGTGATTACTTTGCAATAGTCGTGGCATTTTTTGCGGACCCATCATTGTCGGGATCAAACACATTCAACTCAATGCGATTCATTTGCAAACCCGTTCCCATGTTCATCCACAGCGACGCGATGGCGTTGTTGTACTCCACCATCGCAAGAATTTCCTGATTCTCCGCGCTGGCCAAATCGTTCTGCCGCTGAAATTTCAAATTAAGAAACTCCGGAGTCAAGCTGGGAATAGTTTGCTCATCCACCATCAACGCGCGCATATTTTCCGCCTGCGCCAAACGGTACGCGCGCGTCTGCTCAATCAATCGATATTGCGTGTCAATGTTGCGCAGCGAATCTTTGACCAAGTACACCACCTGCTGAATG
>CANKBX010000180.1 GCA_947480055.1 Planctomycetaceae bacterium | reverse complement strand
CGACGACACCGGCTTGAAGGGCACAACCGCGCAATGGGCGCGCGAGAATATTGACGTGAATTGCCCAGAGAATCTTCATCGCGTGCTCTCCACGCCAGAAAATCACGCCAAGCATTTACCCGACTGCAATAAGGCTGTGTATGCGGTGGGCTTTACGCCGCGGCTTATAAGCGTGGACGGCCAAATGGATTTGCAATACAACCCAGAGAATGGCGCGATTGCGCCGGGTTTGTTTGGCGTTGGCATTGCGTTTCCAGAGGCTCGCGCCAATCGCGATGGCGTGGTGGAACATCGCGTGGGTTTATGGAAATTTATGGAATATCTTGGCGAAGTTGTGCCGCTGTGGCTTGCGCATAAAACGTGATTGATCGCGCTTGAAATAAAATCGCCCCACTCATCAAGCGATGAATGGGGCGAATCATCAATACACAATTGAGCTTGGTTGATTAAGCGTGTTGCTGCACCAACGCTTTTGTTTTTGGAGCGCACCAACTCGAGAAATAAGCTTCATCCTCCACCGCCAACGCCTCTTGCGTAGGCGCCAGTGGACGGAACGTGTCACACATAACAGCGAGTTCATCGGTGGAGCGCTGATTCAATGTCGCCTCGATTGTTCCTGGATGCGGACCGTGCGGAATACCAAGGGGATGCAACGTGATTGAACCTTGCGATATTCCACGGCGCGCGGGGTAGCGACCCTCGGCATAGAACATGACCTCATCGCTGTCAATGTTTGAATGCGCGTACGGAACACGAATTGCATTGGGATGAAAATCAAGCGGTCGCGGACAGAAACAACAAATGACCGCGTTGTGTCCTTCAAACACTTGATGCACAGGAGGCGGCAAATGCAACTGGCCAACAATGGGTGCGAAGTCCATGGCGTTGAAACAATATGGCCAGCAAACACCGTCAAAACCAACAATATCCATTGGATCGTGCAGGTAGCGAAAACTATGCAGCGCACCTCGGGCTTTCACGATTATTTCATACATGCCATCAACCATGGCGGTGGCTGGTGTGCCGAATTCACCATTGGGCGCACGAATATCACGCTCGCAATATGGGCTGTTCTCTAGGAATTGCCCAACGCCACCTTGGCGATATCGCTGCGGCGCTTGAATGTGTGAGCCGTTGACATATTCCATGGTGATAAAGCGCGCGCCAGCGGCGGCTATCGGCTTGTCGAAATCCATCCGGTAAATCGTGCCCTTTGGAATAACAACAAAGTCGCGTGGCTCCATGGTGAGTTTGCCAAACATGGTGGTGATGGTGCCCGAGCCGCTTTGAATGAAAATACATTCATCGCTTTGTCCATTTTTATATAGCGTGGGCATGCGCTCGTTTGGAACACACATGGAGATTTCAACATCGGCGTTGCCAAGCAACACCTTGCGGCCAGAAATTGGATCACCATTTGGAAGCATGTCTTGCGTTTTTAAATGCCGCATGCGCAACACGCGCGACTGCACATATGTTGGTTCCACCACACGACCAATTTCACACGACTCCACCGCTGTCGGCGCGTGCTTGTGATAGATGGTGCTCATGGTGCCGGAAAAACCTTCCGTGCCAAACACTTCCTCAAAGGCAAGTTGTCCATTGACCATGTGGCGGGTATGGCGTTTGTGAGGAATGCTTCCGCGAGAAATGTAGTAGCACATACGATGCTCCTTAAAAATGTGTTACGTGAGTAAACGAGTGTGCGTGATCAAAGTTGTTATTTACAGATTGCCCCGACGCTCTTGCTCCAGTTCAAGGGCCTCAAAAAGTGCTTTAAAATTGCCTTTTCCGAAGCCTTTTGCGCCCTTGCGTCCAATGATTTCCACGAACAATGTTGGTCGATCCTGCACGGGCTTGGTGAAGACCTGCAATAAATATCCCTCGTCGTCAGAATCCAAAAGCAGACCAAGAGATTTCACAAGCGCGTGCGGCTCATCGATTGGTCGACCAAGCGCGCCTTCAACGCGTTCCCACACCCGTTCGTAGTACGCGTCGGGCAACGCCAAGAACGCGACGCCGCGGCGACGCAATTCACGAACCGTCGCAAGCGCGTCGCCAGTTCGAAACGCCATATGTTGAACGCCTGCGGTGCCATCATGCCAATCCAAAAATTCCTGAACTTGGCTTTTGCGCAGACCGGGCGCGGGCTCGTTAATTGGAATTTTTACCAAGCAGCGCCCGCCGTCCATCACCTTTGACATAAGCGCGGAATATTTTGTGGAGATGTCGCGGTCGTCGAAATGCTTGAATAGTTTGAAACCAAGAACTTGGCTGTACCAATCCACCCACTGATTCATTTGACCCAGACCAACATTGGCCACGCAATGGTCCAGCGCCACAAGTCCACACGGACGTTCCATGTTGAGAGTGTTCAATGGATCCGCGCCAACTTTGCGAAAGTTGGGCGAGAACAATTCGCCCACGATTCCGTTGGCGTCGCCGCACGCGCCACGGCGACTCACCAAACTATGCACGCAACGACCAAAAGCCCGGATACCTGCGGTCACAAGCACATTGTTCCCGCTGAGAATTTCCGTTGGTTCATAGGCGCTATCAGCGCCATTGCGAAGCGCTTGCTTGTACGCCGCCTCCGCGTCACGCACGGTGAATGCAATGTCGGCAACACCGTCGCCGTAGCGCGCAACATCCAGTCCGGCCGGATGTGTTGGCGCAAGACCCGTTGTGAGCAAAAGGCGAATGTCGCCCTGCACCATGAGGTGCGAAGCCTGATCACGGCTTCCGGTGGTGAGATCACTGTATTGGTCCGCCGTAAATCCAAACGTGGCGCCGTAAAAAGTGCGCGCTTGCAACGCGTTGCCAACATGCATGCGAATGTGATCCACGCCAAGAAGATCAAGTGCGTTGGCGGAATTGGAATGCGCAACGACACTTGCAGCAGGGCGTTGAGGGTTGGTGGATTCACTTGCCGCGCGCGCGTTGCCAGCAATTGTTGGCGTGACTGTTGCGACAGGAGAATGATTGTGATGATCATGATGCGCCTTGCCAGAACATGCCCCACCATTTTTACATGCGCCGCCACACGTTGCATTAGGCGCGCCTTCTTCGTCTAGGTAATCAGAAATTTGCTGAAGGTTTTCCAGAATAAAAAGCTTGGGCTGGAAGTGGTCAATTTCAAATGATGTCTGTGCAACTTCGGTTGAATCAAACGCGTTCAACTGAACCTTGTACGGCTGCAAGCAGTGGCGCGATTCATCTAGCGAAGAAACCAGGCCAGCGCCAAGAATTCGAACCTTTGAATCTTCGCGAATAAGGCCAAATTCCACCGTAAACCACAACACATTGGTTAGGCGCTGCAATTGCTCCGCGTCCGCGTTCACACCCACGCGGCCAAATCGCTCAAGCAACTTCGCCAGGGTTTTGTCGGCGCACAACGGCGCATGACCATACATATCGTGGAACGCGTCGGGTTCGGG
>CANKBX010000179.1 GCA_947480055.1 Planctomycetaceae bacterium | reverse complement strand
GCACCGTCTTTGGTTAAAACCTGCTCCTTGGCGCGGCCAACAGCAAGGATTGCGACTTCTGGATAATTGATAATTGGAGTGGCAAACGTTCCACCATAACTACCAACATTGCTCATGGTGAATGTTCCGCCAACAAGATTTTCGCGCGCGACAGTGCGTTGTTTGCAGGACTCGGCGAGTTCTTTCACAAGCGTCGCCAACTCGCCAACATTTTTCTGGTGGGCGTTGCGAAGAACGGGAACCATGAGACCGTGATCAGTATCCACCGCGCAACCAAGATGGATTGGATCCTTGATCAAAATTTCCTCGTTGGCGTCATCCACGTTGGCGTTCAGTGTTGGATGTTTGCGCAACGCCTTGCACACGGCAAGCATGACAAGCGGCAACATGCTGAGTTTTGTTCCCAGGGCGGCGGCGTATTCCTTGCGCTTGCGATCAAGCTTGGTCACATCCGCGCTATCAACCACGGTGAAATGCACGGCGGTCTTCACGGAAAGATCCAGCGCCTGGGCAATCTTTCGGCGGATACCACGGAAAGGAATGCATTCTTTTACTCCGTCGCGATTCACATTTGGATACGCGACAGAAAGCGATGCCGCGGTTGTGGTGACAGTATTGTCACTTGTGTTTGAGTGTGTGATTGGTTGGGCGATGACAACGCGCGATGCCGTTGTTTCGCGGGCAACATCAACCGCCCCTTGGCTTACGGCTTGAAGATCGCTCGCGGTAACTCGACCGCCGCGACCAGTTCCTCGAACCTGTTGAATGTTCACGCCCAACTCCCTGGCGATCCTGCGAACAGCGGGCGTGGCCAGCGATTTATTGGCGCCAGAAGAAACGCTTTCGTGTTCAGGTTGGCGGGCGAATCGGCTTGGAACACCAAGCGAACCGCTCACATTTCCAACAACGGTTCCAGCATCTTCGGTGGCGTCGCTTTTTGCCTCGGCCTTGGCGGCGGCAATCGGAGCGGGAGCGGCGTGTTGTTTGGCGGCCACGGAAACGGTTTTTGTTGGCGCCACAACACCAGCATTCTTGGCCGCATAGCGAACCAAAACGCTTCCAACCAAAATGGTGTCGCCAGCTTTTCCGCACAACTCGCCAATCACGCCATTCCAAGGACTTGGAACTTCAACCAGCGCCTTGTCTGTTTCCATCTCCGCCATGGTTTGGTGTTCCTTCACGGTATCACCAACTTGCACGCGCCATTTAATAAGTTCAGCTTCGTGAACGCCCTCACCAAGATCCGGAAGAATGAAATGACTTTTGTCGTTAGGTTGTTTTACGCCAGCCATGTGAAGTTCTCCAAGAGTGAATGAAAGTGTGAGTTTGGTGTTGATGAGCGAGCACAAACTAGTACGCGGCGGTTTCCTCTATTGCTCGCGCGATTCGATCCGCGTCCGGCATGTAATCAAGTTCAAGTTTGTAATAAGGCATGATGGTGTCAAATCCAGCCACGCGTTGCACTGGAGATTCCAGATACAAGAAGCACCGCTCCATGATGCGCGCGGCAATTTCGGCGCCAAACCCGCATGTTTTGGGGGCTTCATGAACAATGACACAACGGCCCGTTTTCTTAACACTGGCTTCGACCGCGTCCATATCAAATGGATAGAGCGTGCGAAGATCAATCAGTTCGATGGAGCGACCACCACGCTCAATGGCTTGCATGCATTGAACAACACTGGCTCCCCAACTCACCACCGTCATTTCATTTCCCTCACACACCACGCGGGCTTTGCCAAGTGGAAGCAAGTATTCATCTTCAGGAACCTCTTCGCGGAAGGCGCGGTAAATGCGCTTGGGTTCAAAGAACATGACCGGATCTGGATCACGGATTGCGGAGATCAACAAACCCTTTGCGTCATATGGACTGCTTGGCATAACTACTTTGATGCCAGGTTGATGAATGTAAATACTTTCTGGACTATCCGAGTGAAGTTCAGGCGCGTGAATTCCGCCGCCCACAGGAATACGAATAGTAAGAGGCACAGTCATGGCGCCACGAGTGCGCGTGCGCATGCGAGCGGCGTGACTGCAAATCTGGTCGTACGCGGGACCAAGAAATCCCTCGAATTGAATTTCTGGAATAGGGCGCAAGCCAGCCATGGCAAGACCAATGCTTGCTCCAATGATTCCGCTCTCAGCAAGAGGCGTATCAACTACACGCTTGCCACCAAATCTTTTATGAAGGCCCTCGGTGACGCGGAATACGCCGCCGTTTAAGCCAACATCTTCGCCAAGAATAAGCACGCGTTCATCGCGCTCCATTTCTTGAATGAGCGCCAAATTGATTGCTTGCACCAGTGTTAGGTTTGCCATGGTGTTGTTCCTTTAGTGTGAAGTTTTTGCGGGCAGCTCAATCACTGCGCCATCAATTTGTGATGGGTCTTGACCAATGCCGTGTGTTTGCATGGTGTCACGCTGCAGCGCAAGGTCGGGTGGAATTGTTGCATACATGTTGTTGAAGAAGTCGTCGCGGTTTGGCGGCGCGATTGATTCCGCGCGCTCAACAGCCGCGGCCACATCGCGTTCGGCGCGTTCGGCAAGCGCGGCCTCTTTTGTGTCATCCCAAAAACCACGCGTGGTGAGAAATTTACGGATGCGAAGAATTGGATCGCGGGTTTTCCACGCGTCAACTTCAGCCTGGTCGCGGTAGCGACGGGCGTCATCGGCGGTTGTGTGATCACCCAGGCGATACGTGACCGCCTCGATAAAGAATGGTCGTCCCTTTTCGCGCGCAAGCGCGGCGGCTTTTCGCACGCAATACACGACGGAGAAAATATCGTTTCCATCGCATTGAATGGTGTCCATTCCGTAAGCCACGGCGCGTTGCGCAACGGTTGGCGCGGAGCACTGAATTTTTCCAGGCACACTGATGGCCCAGAAATTATTTTGGCAGAAGAAGATCACGGGAATATCCAAGTTGGCGGCAAAATTCATGGCTTCGTGAAAGTCGCCTTCGCTTGTTGCGCCATCACCAAAGAAGGTGCATGCCAAACGTTTTTCGCCACGATATTTAGCGGCCCAAGCCAAACCTGTGGCGTGCAACATTTGCGTGCCAATAGGAATTGCAAGCGGCATGCAATACAACTCGCGCGGAATTGCGTTGCCACGCTCATCACCCATCCAGTGCAACAAAATCATTTCCATCGGAAGACCGCGCCAAAACAGGCCGGCATTTTCGCGGTAACACGGAACCAACCAATCGGTTTTATCCAGCGCATACGCCGCGCCCATGCTTGTGGCTTCTTGACCCATGTTCTGCGGAAATGTTCCCATGCGGCCGGAGCGTTGAAGTTTGAAAGCAACCTCGTCCAAGTGGCGACATATGCACATGTGCTCATACAGGCGAACAAGATCGGCGTCTGGAATCAAACCCGCGCCCAACTTTTCATCAAAGTTGGCGTTCACATCCAGAATGGAGACGTGGTCAATTGTGGT
>CANKBX010000178.1 GCA_947480055.1 Planctomycetaceae bacterium | reverse complement strand
GATCGATCAAGCAAGCAAGATGGTGCGCCGGCTATCGCAACGACGGCGCATGCGTCGCAAAATAATTTCGGCCCACCGCCAACACCAAGCGCGTTCGCTCGCACCATGAGCGTGTTTCGCCGGGAATTTGCCGCATATTTCGCCACGCCCGTGGCCGCGGTGTTCATTGTCATGTTCGTGGCCATCGCCGCGCTGCTGTCATTTCAAATGGCGGGCTTGTACACGCGCGGTCAAGCCGACCTGCGCTCATTCTTTCAATGGCAACCGTGGCTAGGAATGTTTTTCATGCCGGCTCTTGGCATGCGCTTGTGGTCCGATGAGCGCCGCAGCGGATCGATTGAACTTTTAATGACGCTGCCATTGACCACGCGCGACATGGTGCTGGGAAAATTCTTGGCGGCGTGGGCCTTTGCATGCGTGGCGTTGCTACTGACCACTCCGCTGTGGATCACCATTGCGTGGCTGGGCGAGCCGGACCACGGCGTGATTTTGGCGGGCTACATTGCAAGCGCAATGTTGTTTGCAACGTTGCTTTCCGTCAGCGTGTGTTTGTCGGCGTGCACGCGCAACTCGGTCGTTGCGTTTGTGCTTTCCGTGGCCGCGTGTTTTCTTTTGTTGTTGACCGGCTTCGCCATTGTTCAAGATTTCTTCGCGCAGTGGTCGCCCAAGTGGGTCATTGAATCGTTGGCATCCATGAGCGCCATGACGCACTTCAACGGACTCACTCGCGGCGTGTTCGACGCGCGCGACGTGCTGTATCCAATCTCCGTAGTGTTCGCGTTGTTGTGGGTGAATGTCTTGCTGCTTGATTGGCGAGGTTCCAAATGAACAAGAGCGCGACGCATGCAAAACATTCTGGGCGATCTGGAAGTCTTGGCGCCATTGCGCTGATTCTGGTGGGCGTGATTGTGCTGAACGCCGTTGCAACATTTGCGCTGGTGGGTTGGCGCTTTGATTTCACAAGCGAAGGTCTTTACAGTTTTTCCCCTGGAACGCGCGCCATTTTGCGCTCGCTGAACGACCCGGTGAAATTGGATTTGTACGCCTCGCGTGAATCCATCGCCGACATTCCGGAGTTGCGCGCGCATTCTCAGCGCGTGGAGGAATATCTCAGCGAGCTTGCCAGTCTTTCCAATGGCAAGTTGCAGTTGCGCGTGATTAATCCGCAGCCATTCAGCGAAGATGAGGACGCCGCGCGCATTGCCGGCCTTGTTGTGCAGCCCGTGAACAACGCTGGCGGCACCGCCATTCTTGGTCTTGTTGTCACGGGTCCTGGCCTGCGCGAAAAAGTAATTCCGGTGTTCATGTCGGATCGTGATTCATTTATTGAATACGAAGTTGCCAAAGCCATTGCCACGGTTGGTCGAACCGTGAAACCCAAAGTTGGTTTGCTTTCGTGCATGCTGTTGCAGCCCGCGCGCATGTTGCAAGATGGTTCCATGGGCGAGCCAAGTCCCGCGCCGTTTGTGGTTGAGCAAATGCGCGAGTTGTTTGACTTGGTTGAAATTGCCGACACCGCCGCGCAATTGCCAGCGGGCATCGACGCGCTGTTGTTGGTGCAGCCGCGCAAATTGTCGGAGTCCATGTTGCGATCCATTGACGCGTGGGCAGTTGCGGGCAAGCCAATTGTTGTGTTGGCCGATCCATTTGCGGAAACCGATCAGCACCCGGACTCGCGCGCAATGGGCGCAAAAGTTTCCGCAACTACGTATGACTTTCCGCTGCTGCGTGCGTGGGGCTTGGACATTCCGCGCGACATGACGGTGGGGGATATGAATTTTACAACGCGCATTCAAACGCCCGGTCCCGGCAACACCATGCGCGAATTGAATTACGTTGCGTGGCTTAGCCTCACTCGTGCGGCGCTGAATCAAACCGATCCGTTAACCAATCGCTTTGAGGCGATCAATTTCAAAAGCGTTGGCGAAATTCAGAAACTGAAAGATCCTCCAGCTGGCGTTGCGCCCAACATTGAGCCGCTGATTTTCTCAAGCGATAAATCGCAACTGATTCAATCGCTGAAGCTTGGCTACTTTGGCGACGCGGAGCAATTACTGCGCGACTTGAAACCCGACGGCGTGCGCCGCGTGTTTGCCGCGTGGATCACCGGCCCCATTGGAAGTTTGTTCACGCCCGCCATTGGCAACGCCAACATTGTTCTGATCGCAGACGCGGATTTGCTGGCCAACGAAACATGGGTGAGCGTGGACCCGCAAACAGGAATCACGAAAGCATTCTCCGACAATGGGCCGCTGATTATTGGTTTGCTAGAGCGCATGGCTGGCGATCCCGCGGTGGCAACACTGCGTTCGCGCGGCGGTTTCCGCCGGCCATTTGAAATTGTGGAGGAGCTGCGCAAGGCCGCGGAGGCCAAGTACATCGCGCGTGAAAAAGATTTGCAACTAGAAGTTCGCCAAACCGAAATGAACATCGCGCAGTTGCAGGAGAAAATGACTGGCGGCGAAACTGGCCCCGGCAAATTAAGTCCCGAGCAACAAGCGGAGTTATCGCAATTGCAAATCAAAGTAAACGCATACCGCAAGGAATTGCGCGGCGTGCAATATGGTTTGCGCCAAGAAGTGGACGCGCTGGGTCAACGGCTTCTGATTCTGAACGTGGTGTTGTGGCCAGTCATCGTGGCCATTGCCGCTGGCCTGTGGTGTTGGCGCGCCGCGCGCCGCGTGGATCATTCGCGGCCGCAAGATAATTAAATATGTTGATCAAGCCGCCCGGCCACTCTTGGGTCGCCACTTCAAAGAGAGCGATCGTCCACTAGAAGCGCAATCCCGCAAATAGAGATTGATCAGACTTTGGTACGGCATGTCCAATTCTTGCGCCAATTGTTTGAAATATCGCACCGTGGATTCGTCCAGCCAAATGGTCACGGGTTGTTTCAGTTTTCGTGCGTACGGATTTGGTTTTGATTTCGAAAAATTATATTCGCTTCGCATAATGATCCTTTTTTAGGCCTTCATTTCATATCGGGATAGTTATGAAAGTTCCTCAAGCCGCGTAGCATCGGCAATATCCTGTGGTCGCCCAGCGGCGCGCTTGTTGCGGATGAGATCAGCACGCGAAATATATTTTGTAGCGGCGTCACCGTAGCGGCCCGTTTCGCAATGGGCGTTTACTTCAGCCCAAGTAACGCCGTCAATAGAAGTCAACACATCGATCCGCCCCGGTGGAAAACCCAGTTGAATCACACGGTCCTTTCGCGAGAGGTCGTCTTGTGAAATGTTGAGCGATGCCAAACCAAAGTCTTTCAGAGCTCTCATCACACGAGAAGCATTTTCCGGCGTGGCGTGAATGAGAACATCCAGGTCCCCCGTGTAACGCGGCAGCCCGTGATGAGCTAACGCAACGCCGCCCACAATTACATATTCAACGGCGTTGGCGTTCAATGACAACAGCCACTCGAGCCAGTCTTGGTTGTGGGCCATCATGCTCCTCTCGCAAGCGATCAAGTTCTGCCATTCGTTCGTCGGCTGGGCGCGACATCCAGT
>CANKBX010000177.1 GCA_947480055.1 Planctomycetaceae bacterium | reverse complement strand
GACCATTTTGCGCAAGTGGGAATTGCAAAAACAGCGCCAACACAAACAACGCTCCAACATATTTTGCCCGCGCAAGAACAACTATCGCAAGCGCCCGCGCCAACTCCGCTTTCGGAAATTATCGCCCCGCTTGAAATGCTTCGAAATCAAGTTTCACAAACCGCGCTTGCGGCCGCCACGGAATCACACAAGTTGGTCACGAAGGCTTTGAAATCTAGTATTCAAAAAACTCTAAGGCATATCGCGTTGCAAATTCGCGCTTTGTGAGCGGTGACATACATCCTGGCGAATCCCAACGCGCCGCGTGCAATTCGTCGTGGCGTGTTACCTTGGCGGTTGGTCCACCAATGAATCAATCAGCAAAAAATCAAATCGTCAAAGTCCAAACCGCAATCAATCCCACCCGCGAGCAAAATTACTCCGAGTGGTATCAACAAGTGGTCAAGGCCGCGGATTTGGCGGAAACCAGCGCCGTGCGCGGCTGCATGGTGATCAAGCCGTGGGGTTACGCCATTTGGGAAAATATCCAGCGCACGCTGGACAAAATGTTCAAGGCAACTGGCCACAAGAACGCTTACTTTCCATTATTCATTCCGCTTTCATTTCTGGAAAAAGAGGCCGCGCACGTGGACGGTTTCGCCAAAGAGTGCGCGGTGGTGACGCATCATCGCCTTCAAATGAAAGATGGAAAGTTGGTGCCAACTGGCGAGTTGGATGAGCCATTGATTGTTCGCCCAACCAGTGAAACAATTATTGGCGCGAGTTTTTCAAAGTGGGTTGAGAGTTACCGTGATCTTCCACTGTTGATCAATCAATGGGCCAATGTTGTGCGTTGGGAAATGCGCACGCGTTTATTTCTGCGCACCACGGAATTTTTGTGGCAAGAGGGTCACACCGCGCACGCGACGGAGGCGGAGGCGCGTGAGGAAACCATGAAGATGCTGGATGTGTACGCGGACTTCGCCGAGCAATGGATGGCCATGCCAGTGATCAAGGGTCGCAAGACGGATGGCGAGAGATTTCCCGGCGCCGTGGATACTTTTTCCATCGAATCAATGATGCAAGATCGCAAGGCTTTGCAAGCAGGAACCAGCCATTTTCTTGGGCAAAATTTTGCCAAGGCCAGTGAAATTAAATTCTTGGATCAGGCTGGTCAATTGCAACATGCATGGACAACAAGTTGGGGCGTGAGCACGCGCTTGGTGGGCGGACTCATTATGACACACGCCGATGATGATGGATTGATTGTTCCGCCACGACTTGCGCCCACGCACTTTGTGATTCTTCCGATCACTCCCAAGCCTGAAACGCAAGCCGCTGTTCTTGAGGCGTGCCACAAACTTGCGGCGCGGCTGAGTGAAATTGCATACGCCGGTCGCACAATTGAGGTGGAGGTTGACACGCGCGATTTGCGCGGCGGTGACAAGATGTGGAGTTGGGTGAAGAAGGGCGCGCCAGTTCGTATTGAAGTTGGTCCGCGTGATTTAGAACAAGGCGTTGTAAGCATGTCGCGGCGAGACCGCGGCGTGAAGGACAAAGAAAGTATTTCTCCCGACGCGTTGGTGGCCGGAGCCGTGAAGTTGCTTGAGGAAATTCAATCGGGCATGTTGGCAAAGGCCAAGGCGTTTCGGGATGCCAACACCAAGACCATTGATGACCCAAAGGAGTTCCGCGAGTACTTCACTCCCAAGACCGCCGAAAGCGAAAATTCGCCAACGGAAATTCACGGCGGCTTTGCCAATTGCCGCTTTGCCATGGACGCTGAGGCGGAGGCCAAGCTAAAGAATGAACTGGGTGTCACCGTGCGCGTGGTGCCTTTGGATGACGCCACAGATCCTGGTCCATGCATTTTGACGGGTAAGCCGGCGCAGCGGCGCGTGTTGTTTGCAAAGTCATATTGATCTATGGGTTGATCTCGCTTGATTTACAGGTTGATCCATAGGTTGATCCATAGGTTGATCCATAGGTTGATCCATAGAGGTTGATCTAGGCCCGTGGACGCACTGCTGTGTCATCAATCCTTAACCGTTCGCGGCGAGGCGATTGCCTAGTGTTTGCACGCCATATTTTGGCGCAGAGCCTCTCGGCGGAAATTGGGTTACATAGGCTTCAATTAAAGCGACCTATAACAGAAATTACCCACAGGTTTTCCACCACAAACGCTTATTTTATATTGATTTCCATCGCAAAATTTGCAACCCGACTGGCGTGTTGTGCGGACTAATAGATGTTGGAATGTGGAAGCAATTTGTTTTGCTTCAAGTTGAGGTTGAGGAAAAAGGACATCATGAAAATCTGTTTTGCTCCAATTTTTGCCATTGCGGTCTTTATGCCTTGCGCGGACGCGGGGTTTGTGAATCCGCTCAGTCCGTCTTGGCGTGCCACTGCCGGAACCCAGTACCTGGGATGGGAAAATTTCGCATCTGCATATGGTGGCGCCAATCTTCCTGATGTGATTGGCAGCAACAATTTGGGTGCTCTTTACAACTTTGGAGCAGGGGCAGTGCTAACGAGCACGCAGAATATTTACGGAACAACAGGTCCTTTGTTTATTTCCATGCTTGGCGGCATGGCCACAGCTTCTAAAAATCCGCTTGAAGTTGTATTAAATGTTTCCGCTGCTGGGTCAGTTATTGATTTGAACAGTATCGCACTTACGCTCATGGATAATGGTGGTGGCGTGCTTCGGCTCAATCCTAGACTGACCGAGATTCGATCTGATCAACCATTTTCATTTGGGGGTCGCGTGCAAACGTTGGCCTTCTCGTGGAATCTTCAACCAAATCTTATTGCCGCTACGCAGTGGCAAATCAATATTTCTAGCACCGGCCCCAACACTTCGTTGGACGCCGTGTCGCTAGACATGAACTTCATACCCACGCCTGGAGCACTGTCCGTGCTGGCCATGCTTGGTGGTGGGGTGAATTGTGGGAGGCGTCGTCTGTAAAGACGATTTAGCCTCGTCCACGCCCTTTTTTGAGCAGGCGGGTCCAGACAACTGGGCCCGTCTGCTTGATTTTTAGGGGCTTTGCGTTTTCAATAAAGTAGATGAAACTAAATCGTTGCTGAACTGGGCGTGGATTCGATGCGCGGGTACAACGCAACTTTAGTCACCGTGCAGCCAGTTTTAAGCAAACCCCAGCGCGATCGAATATCCCAAGACGTATCTGCGGACACGCCGAGCAAGGCTGAAAACTCAGCCATCTTTTGGGGCAAGAAGGCTTCCAGAAGAAGTGATGCAATACGAACACTTTCAAGGCACTGGGCAAGAATGGACGCCACGCGCGCTCGTTGCGCCGGGTCCTTGGCCAACTTAAATGGCTCGGTTTGATTGATGAACACATCAACATCGCGTAGCAATTTCATGGCGTCGTCGGCGGCGTCCGCCAATTGAAACTGAGCGAAGTGTTTTTGCCAATCAGCCACGGCTTGTTGGCAACGCGCTGGCCAAACTCCGCCGCGCTCAATGTCATCGGGCATTTGGCCGTTGAATGTTTTGGCGATCATTGCCGTCACGCGGCTGGAG
>CANKBX010000176.1 GCA_947480055.1 Planctomycetaceae bacterium | reverse complement strand
ATGAATGCCGCGCGGGTCCCACAACACGGGTGAATAAAACGGCGAGAGCAAGCGCTGCACGCCAGGCTGATCCACGCCACCAGTGAAATAGTTGCAACCTTGAAACGCGGCCCACGTGGAATACACCACGAAACCGCCCAGACCTAGCAGAACCAAAATGGGCTGGATCCACCAATAGTCGGTGCGTTGAGTTTGTAGAAATCCGCGAACTTGAGGCAATGGAATTGGCGAGCGGGTCACGCGAGGAGTCCTTTCAAAAACTGTCGGCGAATAGGATTTTGAGTATAGCTACGACTGTTTTGCTGGTCGATTGGCGTAGGAAAACTTTCTGAACGAGCCTGAATTTGCGATTTTTCATCTAAATTTGGCGGAATGCGTGCGGCACAAGCCCCCGCTGTTGAACCCCCCCCAATAAAAAGCCCCCCGCGCCTTGTGAGCGCGAGGGGCTGGGAACTCGCTGGCCGAGTGCGTTTACACGGCCAACGAGTAACCAATGTTTGCTTGAGTTAGTTGCGACGGCGGCGACTGCCAACCATGCCCGCAAGACCGATCAAAGCCACTACGCCTGGGACGGGGATTGTGGTGAACACATGCGAGGAGAATCCAGGCGCAAATCGGGTGCTCTCGTCACCGTTGCGCCAAACGCCCAAGGCATCATCTGGTTCGCCTGGAAAATTGTTGTAGTAGTAGGCGTTGTATTGCATGCCCGTTGCGCCAGTGAGAAGCGAGCCGGAATACATTGCGTCGAACACCGAGTACGACTGCGTGTCGAACGAGAAGGCAAAGCGAATGTCGGACAAACTGCGAGCGATCCCGCCAATGGCGTTCACGTTAGAGCCTGTGATGACTTTGTCGGTGTAAAGATTGCCACCCGCTGCATCGCGAAGTGAAACGCTCCAATATGAGAGGTCGCTTCTTGTGATCGACCCACTCGACGCCTCGGTTGCCCATTGCAAAACCACTTGCGTGGCCGCAGTTGGCGTGAAAAGGTACGGAGAGTTCAGCGTGAAGACGGACTGGTACACGCCGCCATGCGCGCAAGCGCAAGTCAGGGCAAGCGACACCGCCGACAAGGTCATGATTTTTTTAGAAACGCTGTGAAGGTTGTTCATAGATATAAATCTTTTAATAAAGAGAAGTCATTTGCAAATGCTGCCAACTGTGGACGCATTCAGGTGTTGATTGCAGACAATGTTCTCTCATCTATGTAAACGTAAAAAACAGGTGATGCCCGTCACGTAATTTCACGATTTTAGAAAATAGTTCTTTGATCCGTCTTTATGCGATGTAAACGCAGCTTTTACAAAAAGTATTTTGCGTGGTGTAGCGGCCAGAGCAAGCAGTTCTAAATTCAGCACACACGCCAACAGAAGTTGGTGCTGATACAAAAAAGCCCCCTGCGCCTTATGAGCGCAAGGGGCTGGGAACTCGCTGGCCGAGTGCGTTTACACGGCCAACGAGTAACCAAGTTTGTGTGAGTTAGTTGCGACGGCGGCGGCTGCTCACCATGCCTGCGAGACCGATCAAGGCGACGGCGCCTGGGGCGGGGATGGCAGTTGCGTTGAACTGGAAGTTGTCCATGCGGTTATTGCCAGATGTGCTAGAACCACCCGTAAATGTGAAGCGAACGTAAGCGGTCGAAGCGTTGTTAAGAGAGGCCGTTGCCGAGAGAGAGACCACGCCTGTGTTAACGAAACTGTCTTTGATTGCCCCAGAATAGACATTTGGAGTACCAGCGGTATAAGCAGAAGTCAGCGTAGTCCAAGATGACCAGCTAGTTCCATTCGCACTGGTATCAATGGCAATCCCGGTGAAACCCGTGGCTGAGCGCTGCGCAGCAAATGAAATGACCAGGTCTTGCAGATTGGTCATGCTAAATTTAAACACCATTGCTTTGCCGTTGGCTGCGGTAGTTGCAGGAGACCCATTGGATAAGCCACCAAGAATTGCAAGGGCTGCTGGAGACGTAAGTGTGGTTGACATGTCACCTGTGGCGTTCAATGCTGTTCCGGTTTGTCCGCCGATCTCCGCGTTCGTGCCGCCAGTTGCCGGCAGGAAGAAATTGCTAGAGTAGTTGGTTCCGTCAAGGTAGAGCGTTCCTGAGCCAAAGTTTGCGACGTACACCTTCGGGGTCGTGTTCGCGGTACTGCCGGTTGCCGCAGCTACCGCGGCGGTTCCACCGTTTGTGGTGGTCTGAAAATCCCATTGCGCAACCATGGCCGCATTCGCAACCTGCGCCACAACAGCAGCACAAACGCCAGCAGCCATTAAAGTCATTGTGTTCTTTTTCATACGAGTTCCTTAATAAGAGGGTTTGAGTAAAAAATTCAGAAGGGGGAAAAGGGGGAATACATAAAACCAAATACGCCGAAATCGTCGGCACGCGAAAATATTCCATCAAACAACTTGTCATCAGCCGACTTACCAACCAACCGCAGTTCGCACTG
Source organism: Planctomycetaceae bacterium (assembly GCA_947480055.1). GTDB lineage: Bacteria > Planctomycetota > Phycisphaerae > Phycisphaerales > SM1A02 > SYAC01. Next base: position 1,115 of record CANKBX010000176.1, on the reverse strand, counting down.
CCGTTGCCCAACCAACCCGTCATTGGCCAGCCGCGGTTCTTGCCGCCACTGGCTTCGCATCAATCAATCCAACGCCAAATCAGTAATCCAATCATTGCCCAGCCGCGGTTCCCACCGCAACTGGCATCGCATCGCTCAATCCAATCAAATGCGTCCGCCAAGGCTCTCGCCTTCGAAAGACCTGTCTTCTCATAGATGTAAACGTAAAAAACAGGTGACCTTGATCACGCAATGCAAAAGATTTTAAAAATTGAGGCGCAAAGCCTGTTTGTGGGTCAATTTTAGGGGTTGGCGATTGCGGGCGCGTGAATATTTGCGCAAGGCAGGAACGCGCGACGCGGGGCGCAAGCGCTTGAATTGAATTAACCTTTGAGTGGTTGCATTGCTGAGGCGTGATCAGCCGCGCGTTGCGGAACACGCTTGCATCAACAATCACAAAGGAAACTCTATGAAGACTACTCAGGCACTTGTTGGAACACTTGCACTTGCAACTAGTGCGGTCATGTTTTGTGTGGGCATGGGATTTGGCTTTGGCGCCAGCAACGCCAGCAGCGCCGGTCCAAACATTGAAGGCACTTACATGTTGGAATATCGAGAGTTGGCAGACGGCAAAAAACTTGTTGCGCCGGAGATTGTGGGCATGCTGAGCTTCAGCAAGAACGTGCGCAACTTTAATGTGTACTGGATGTCGGGCGGCAAGCCATCGTCTATTTCTATGGTGGCCAAGTACACGCTGAGCGACAAGGAATACACCGAGGATTGCATGTACTACGCGCAGAACATGGACGGCAAGGGCATCACCTACGAGACCACGGCAACGCACGGTGTTTCGCCAGTGACCATGAAGGACGGAGCGATTGGGTTCACGCCGGCGTTGCACGGCGAGCCAATGCTTTCGATCACCAAGAGCGGCATGACTGCCACAAGAACTGGCGTGTTCACGGATCACTGGAAGAAGATGGACTGAGTTGTTGGCGCTTGGCGCAGACAAAGAATTTTGATCCGCGATTCGCGCGGCGCAACTAACACCGTGGAAGCTTGTAGATGAGCCACGGTGTTTTTTATGTGCGTGGAAACGCGGCGTGGTTTGATAGCCTTAGGCCTTAATGCAATTT
>CANKBX010000175.1 GCA_947480055.1 Planctomycetaceae bacterium | reverse complement strand
GTGGTTGACACCAGCAATGCCATGGGCAAAGTCACCGTGCCCACGGGCGTGACCAATTACAATCCCGTCGACATGGACAACTCTGGAACCGTGGACAGTGCGGATCTTGGGCGTTTTCTAACTCAGTTTGGAACATACGGGCCGGGCGATTTCAGTGGAAATGGCATTGTGGATTCAGAGGATCTTGGAATTATGTTGGGAGCTCTTTGAATCATCATGCATGAACCCAAGGCCAAGCAAGTATTTGAAATTTTGGTGCGCGAGCATTCGGATCGCTTGATGGCATTCGCATGCGCGGTGTGCCGCAATCGTTCCGCCGCCGAGGATGTATTTCAGGAAACATTGTTGCGCGCGTGGAAAGGCCTTGAAGGCTATGACCGCGCGCGGCCTTTTGGCGCGTGGTTGCGCGGCATTGCCCGCAATACCGCCTACGAATTGTTCCGCAAGAATTTGCGCACAGTGGATGACGAAGTGTTGAATGTCATTGCCACGCAGGCGGCTCGCTTTGATGGCGTGGAGGGCACCGAGTTTCGTGAGCGCATGGAAATACTGGAGCAATGCATCGCCGCGTTGTCTGGTCCATACGCGGAGACAATTGATTTAACATATCGAGGCGGCTTGTCGGTGGATCGGATTGCTGAGCAAGTTTCTAGCACAACCGAAGCCGTGAAGAAAAGATTGCAACGCGGGCGCGCCATGATTGCGGAATGTTTGGCGCGCAAAGGATTACTCGCATGAACACAAATAATATGGAATCTATGAACGACAACATGAACGACAACGACAACACGCAAGGCAGCGAACCCAACAACATGCAAAACCATGCGATGAACAATTCTCAATCTGTCGGTGAAGGCACGGACAGCGAACTTGAGAAAAATGGTGTGCACATGTTTGTGGATGGATTGCTGCAGACACATTTTCAAACGCCGCTTGAGCGCGAGCGCCGCATTGCGCGCCTTATGAACGCAATCGCAGAGCCGCGCACATTTGCCGCGCGCGACTGGATGAAATTTGTTCGACAAAGTGGGGCGCTGATCGCTACCGCGGCTGTGATTGCGCTTATGTTCATCATTGGTCCACGCGAAGTCGAGGCCAGTGCGCAAGCCAAGAACGTGGTGACCGCCGAGCAAAAAACCCGCGATCGCCGCGTGATTTTCCAACTTATTCCGCCAAAGGATCGCCCAGAAGGTCCAGATTTTATTGGCTCGCTTGATATTCGTGACGCCAAACATTTGGTGATGACGATTCGTCAACCAGATGGAACAATTGAAGTGCGCGGCCGCGATGGTGAGCGCTATTGGATGATTGATCGCGAGGGAAAGTTGCGCGATTTACCCAGCGACATGCCGTGGCCCACATGGGTTCAATCGCCGCGCGGTGGTTTGCTTGTGGACATGGCCGAGGCAGTGAGCCAAGGTTTGAATGATGAATGGAAGTGGAGCCGCGGCGAAACTCAAATGGAAAATTCGCCATTAAAGTCGGGCGATCATTTAATTGCCACGCGTGTGAAGAACAAACCACAGGAGCCCAACAAGATCGATGTGCGCATCAATCAAGCGACTGGTCTTGCAACGCACATTGAAATGTGGTGGCCCGAGAATCCGCAACCGCCACATGGAGTTGGTGGCGGCGATAAGGCTGGACCGATGCGCGATGGCCCGATGAATGGCGAAGGCCGTCCAACGCGACGCATGGATGGCGAAGGTCCAATGGGTGATGGCGCGATGAATGGTGAAGGTCGTCCGCCGCGACGCATGGATGGCGAAGGTCCGATGGGTGATGGCGCGATGAATGGCGAAGGCCGTCCACCGCGACGCATGGATGGCGAAGGTCCAATGGGTGATGGCGCGATGAATGGCGAAGGTCGTCCGCCGCGGCGCATGGATGGCGAAGGCGCGATGCGAGATGGTCCACGCGGTCCTGGCAGTAAAGACGGCGCTCAAGCGAAAGGCCCAAAGCCAAGCGTGCCCATGGGTCCTCCAAGCAAAATGACTTTGATTGTGGAGCCTCCAATTACTTTCGACGCCGCATGGTTCACTCCAGAGAAGCAACTTTCTATCAATGGAAAATAAACAACCACTTCTGTGGAGCATGTTGGCGTTGGCGTTCTTAACGCTGTTGATAAAGGCGGCGGCCCATGCGCAAATCAAAATAGAAATGATCAAGGTGCCCGCCGGGTCCTACATGATGAGTCCGTTGGATTTGGGCACGCAACAATTTGAAGCCGACGGCACAACGGTGCGACCAAGCGTGAAGGTTGTATTTGAAAAACCATTTCTGCTTGCGCGCACAGAAATCACGCAGGAGCAATTCGCCGCCGCGCTTGGACGCAATCCTTCGCTGCATGTGAAAGGCGACAACGTTGGCAATTTGCCCGTGGAGAATGTGTGTTTCTATGACGCCATTGAATACTGCAACGCGCTTTCAAAAATGGAAAATTTTCCGCCGCGCTACACATTGGAGCGCGTCACGCGCGGCGCGGACGGCGCGATCACATTCGCCATGGTGAAAGATGTTGGTGGCGCCGGCTATAGATTGCCAACGGAAGCGCAATGGGAATACGCGTCGCGCGCCGGGTCAACCGCGGGTTGGAGCCACGGCGACGATGAATCACTTGTGGGAAAATTCGCGTGGTGGAAAGCGGAGTCAAGCGGCGAGAGCAAGCCTGTCGCCACCAAACTTCCAAACGCTTGGGGCTTTTACGACATGGCTGGCAATGTGTGGGAGTGGTGTTGGAATCCAGAATCAAAAGTTGGCGGCACTCAACCCATGCGCGGCGGAAGTTGGTTTAACTGCGCAACATGTTGTCGCAACACTGGTCGATGCGTGAGTGAGCCAACCTCGCGTGAAGGCACCGTTGGGTTTCGCGTGGCGCGAGATGGCGACTTGAATACTCCAGATGCCCACGCAAAAGTCCAATGATGAGCAAGGCGGATTTACCCTATAGTGTGGGGCTGTCATGCTTCCCAAACTCGCCATCATTGGTCGACCAAACGTAGGTAAAAGCAGCCTTTTTAACCGCCTCGCGGGTCGCCGTATTTCCATCGTTGACCCCACGCCAGGCGTGACGCGCGACCGCATCTCCGTGGAAATTGCGCTGAAGCCAACCAAGGGTCCAACGCGCGCCATGCATGTGATCGACACAGGCGGTTGGGGAATTTACACCACTGAAAAAAATCGCAAGGACGACGCGGGCGTTGATCTCACTCCGCTCAAGCCAAGCATTGAATCGCAAATTATGGCTGCCGCGAAAGAGGCCGACATTATTTTGTTTGTCACCGACGCGAAGGATGGCGTGATGGCGCTTGATCGAACCGTGGCCACACTGTTGCGTCGGCGTGGGCTCACTTCAAAGGTGATCGCGGTCGCCAACAAGGTGGACGATAGAAGTTGGGAGTCGGCGGCGCAGGAAGTGGCGCGACTTGGTTTTGGCGCGCCAACATGTGTCAGCGCCAGCAGTGGTCTTGGCCTTGCGTATTTGCGCAATCTTATTGTGAGCAAGTTGCCCGACGTGGAGGACGACGCGCCCGATGAGAAGCCGCCCATTCCTGAAATTCGC
>CANKBX010000174.1 GCA_947480055.1 Planctomycetaceae bacterium | reverse complement strand
CGAGTACCCGGATGTGACGCCAGAGATGCGCGCGCAATTGTTGGCGCGCGCCGACAAGGCGATTGCACAAATACTGGCGTCCATGGCCGCCATGCGTGATTTCATCCGTGATCGCTACTTGCCAAATTGCCGCGACGCGATCGCTTGCGCCGCTTTGCCCAATGGAAAAGAGTGGTACGCATTTCTGTTGAGCCAACAAACCACCACCAAACTTTCGCCGCAAGACATTCACGCGATCGGCTTGGCGGAGGTGGCGCGCATTCGCGGCGAGATGTTGGTTGTGATTCGAAAGACCGATTGGTTTTCCAAGGACGCCGCGCTGGCGGCTTTGAACAATGACGAATTGTTCGCGCGCTTCACGGCTTATCTGCGAACCGACGCGCGATTTTATTTTCAAAGCGCCGAGGAATTGTTGCGTGGCTACCGCGACATTTGCAAGCAAATCGACGCGCACTTGCCGGAATTGTTTGGCAAGTTGCCACGCCTGACCTACGGCGTGCGCGAGATTCCGCGCTTCATGGCGCCCAGCCAAACCACCGCGTATTACCAACAAGGCAGCATTGATTCGGGCAATCCGGGTTGGTTTTACGCCAACACATTCGCGCTGAATCAACGCCCCAAATACGAAATGATTCCGCTGGCGTTGCATGAGGCGGTGCCCGGCCACCATTTGCAAATCGCGCTCACGCAAGAGTTGCCGCAGCGCCATTCACTTCGGCGCGACATGGGATTCACGGCGTTTGTGGAGGGCTGGGCCCTTTACGCGGAGCGCCTGGGGATTGAGATGAAATTGTTTGACGATCCGTACAACGACTTCGGGCGCTTGTTGTATGAAATGTGGCGCTCGTGCAGACTTGTGGTGGATACTGGCATGCACGAACTTGGTTGGAGCCGCGAGCAAGCCGTGGCGTTCATGCGCGCCAACACCGCGCTGAGCGAATTGAACATCGACCGCGAAGTGGATCGATATATCAGTTGGCCTGGCCAAGCGTGCGCGTACAAATTGGGCGAGTTGGAAATTCGCCGCTTGCGCGCGCTCGCCCAGCAGGAGCTTGGAAATTCATTTCACTTGCGCGCGTTCCATGACGCGCTTCTAAGCGATGGCGCCCTGCCGCTTGATGTGCTTGGCGCGCGCATGACAAGATGGATCGCGGCGCGCAAGAGTGAAATGCCGGTTGAGAAATCAACGACGCCAACGCCGGTGAATAATTCCCCCGTGATCGCGCCGACAGGCAAGACCACCGCCACAAAAAATGCTGATATTCCCGCGCAATCAAAGCCACTTCCGTAATTGTTGTATTTCTTCCTAGCGCAGGAACGGATTGTTGCGCCGCTCTTTGTCAATGGTTGTGCTGGGACCGTGTCCAGGATAAATCGCCGTGTCGCCGGGCAATGTCATAAGCACTTCATTGATTGAATGCATGAGCACATCGGGGTCGCTGCCAGGAAAGTCGCTGCGCCCAATCGAGTTTTGAAACAGCGTGTCGCCCACAATGGCTAACTTTTCGCTTGGGCAATGCAGCGTGACCGAGCCAGGAGAATGCCCCGGTGTTTCTAGAACTTGAAATTGAATTCCACCCAGTGAAAGTTTTTGCGCGTGCGCGAGCGTGCCAGTTGGCGCGCACACGGACACTGGTTCGCCAATGAACAGCGAAAGATTGAGCTGCGGATCTTGAAACCAATCGTGTTCGCGCGCGTGAGCAAGCACGGGAATGTTTGGAAACACGCCAAGCACTTGGTCCACGCCGGCGATGTGGTCGGCGTGCGCGTGCGTGAGCAGAATGGCCTCTGGTTTCAAACCCGTGTCCCGCAAAAACTTCAGCAAAGGCTGCGGCGACTCGCCTGGGTCAATCACCCAACATGCGGATGCGCCTGTTTGCCCTTGATTTGGAGCCACTTCAAGCACATAGGCGTTGGTTTGGCAGCGGCCCAATTCAAAGGCGTGAAGTTTGAAAGTTGAAGCCATGCGCAACCATATACTGCCCGCCGTGAAATGCAATGTGACATTGTGGCTTGGAAACATTTTGCCTAAAAACATTGTGCTTGGAAATCTCGCGCTGGTTGCCGCGGCCTTGCTGGCAAGTTGCGAATCCATGTCGAGCGATTTCGCCAGTCTCTCAAATTCATTCTCTCCGCCCACGCCCGCGCAAGCCGCGCAGTGGGCGCTTGATCCATACGACGCCGAAAATCAACGCCGCGGAACTGTGCTGCTGGCCAACGCTCCTTGGGGCGGAAGCATTGCCTATGTGAACATGTATCGAATCTACGTGGAGGACAACGCCGATCCACTTGTGAAAGCCAGCGCGATTGACGCTTTGGCGCGCCACGGCGATGTGAGCGACGCGGACTTGATTGGCAAGCAATTGCAAAATAAAAATATCCATGTCAAGATTGCGGCCGCCAAAGCCCTTCAAAGAATTCACGATCCCAAGATGACCGCGATTCTTTGCTCGCGCGGAACCGACGATGCCGAAGATGCGTCCGTGCGAATTGAAATCGCGATCGCGTTGGGACAATACGCCGCGGATGATTCATTTCAAGCGCTGTGCGCCATGATTGATCAGCGTGAACTCGCGGTGAATCTGGCCGCCAATGATTCACTGCGCTTGCTCACCGACCATGATTTCGCGCTTGATCGGCGCTTATGGTTGAGCTGGTATCGCGCCGACAAGAAGCCCTTTCGCAAGGAGTTGCAATATCTGTATCCAACCTATCAACGTGAAAAAGGTTTTTGGGATCATGTTATTTTTTGGGCGCCGCTGACATTTGAGAAGCCTGGCGTTCCGGTTGGAATGGACGAGTCCAAGTTGGCGCCGTCCACCGCACCAGAAGATTTTCAGAATCTAGGCAACACGAAGTAGCGAATGCGTTTTGAGCGATGAAGTCAACAGCACACATTGAGCGCGCCGCGGATGCGGACAAAGATGTTCCGTTGTCGTCGATTGGTCCCGACGATCCCGCCGATGGCTTGATGGCCGTGGCGGAAGTGGACGCGGACTCCATTGAAGACGGACAGATTCGCGCCGGTCGTTTGGCGGGCAAGAGCATGTGGGCGGCGATTTGGATTTTATCGCTTCCTATTTTATTGCAACAACTCATGGCGGCGTGCGTGGGATTGGTTGACAAAATTCTCGCCGGACATTTGCCTGGAAAAATTGTAGTGCCTGCGATGGACGGCATCGGAGTTGGAACGTATGTGGGTTGGTTCACTGGCATCGCGCTGGCCGGTTTAGGCGTGGGCGGGCAAGCCATTATCGCGCGCTCGATGGGAAGCGGAAATAAAAAAGACGCGCATGACGCGCTGGGAGCAAGCGTGACGTTGGGCGTTGTGTGGGGCGCGCTGGTTGGCGTGATCATGTGGTTGTTGGCCGCGCCACTGTGCGCAATTTCCGGATTAACCCCCGAGGCGTCGGCGCATTGCACAACCTATGTCACGGTGATCGCATGGAGCATGCCCTTTTGCGGCGTGATGACCGTGGGTGGTTTGTGCTTGCATGGCGCGGGTGAAACCGCCAAGCCTTCGTGGATTTCCATTGGCATCAACGTGATCAATCTTGTGGCAAGTTGGATGTTGTCCGGCGTGGTGATT
>CANKBX010000173.1 GCA_947480055.1 Planctomycetaceae bacterium | reverse complement strand
CTGGTCATCATCGCCACGATCGCGGCGATTATCGCCAGTCAAGCCATGATCAGCGGCGTGTTCAGCATTGCGCGGCAAGCTGTGCGGCTTGGATATTTGCCGCGACTGCGCGTGGTGCACACCAGCAGCGACACCGAGGGTCAAATTTATTTACCCGCGATCAACTTGCTCATGCTGGTGGGTTGCGTGATGACAGTCATTTTATTTCCCAGCAGCGAAAAACTTGGCAGCGCATATGGAATCGCGGTCACGGGCAACATGATCATCACCACTATTTTATTCGGCGTCATGGCGCGGCGCCTGTGGCGTTGGAAGCGTTGGCAAGTGATTATTGTTGGATCTTTTTTCCTGAGCATTGATGGATTATTTTTCGGCGCGAACATGCTCAAGGTGCTGACGGGTGGATGGTTCGCCATTGCGATTGCGCTGGGCGCCACAATGATCATGCTGACATGGCAACAAGGTTCCTATTTGTTGGGCAAGAAATTCGCCGAGACCGCCAGCAATATTCATGAGTTTCTTGCGGCTTTATGGGTGAAAGAAGTTCCCCGCGTGCCGGGCACCGCGGTGTTTCTCACCACCAACAACTCCACGCCATTCTCTCTGTCATCATTCGTGGAGCACAGCCATGTGTTGCATCAACAAGTGTTGTTGGTCAGCGTGACGTCTATCAATTTGCCAATCGCGCCACCGCAACGCCAAATTCGTTTGACATGGATGCCTGATGGCTTCTACAAAGTATCGGCACAGTGCGGATTTATGGAGAGTCCTGACATTCCAAAATTATTGGAGAAGGCGCGTGAGCACGGCCTTGTATGGGATGCTGAAAGCACAACCTACTTCGCGCGGCGCGTGGTGGTGTTGACCACGGGCAATTCACCCATGGCGCTTTGGCGCAAGCGATTGTTCGCATCATTGTCCACCGTCGCCACCGACAGCGTTCGCACTTTTAATTTGCCGCCAAGCCGCGTGGTTGAGTTCGGCGTTCAAATGGAGTTGTAAACCGTGCTGCGAATCGCCTTGAAAATGTTGTTTGGTGACAGCGCAAAGTTCTACGGCATTTTGCTGGGTCTTACTTTCGCCACGCTGCTGATTACGCAGCAAGCAGCCATTTTTGTGGGCTTAATGAGCCGCACCTACGCGTTGATTGAGGAAACTCCGCAAGCCGATTTGTGGGTGACCGATCCAACGATGCAATTTGTGGATGACACCAAACCCATGCAGGTGACGGCGCTTGACCGCGTTCGCAGCGTGAGTGGAATTGAGTGGGCAAGTCCGCTGTTCAAGGGATTGCTGGTGGCCAAGTTGCCAAATGGTGGTCGGCAAATTTGCGATGTGATTGGCGTGGACGACGCAACACTGATTGGCGCACCCGCCATCTTGTTGCAAGGCAAGGTTGAGGATCTGCGCAAGACCGACGCGATTTTTATTGAGAGCCGCGGCGCGGGAAAGCAACTCTTGCAACCGCTCACGGCGGACAAGAATGGACCAAAGCGTCCAATGCAAGTGGGTGATGAGTTGGAGTTGAACGAGCGCCGCGCAATTATCGCCGGCATCGCCGAGACGCGTCCGTCGTTTCAAAATGTTCCAACCATTTACACAACCTATTTGCGCGCGGTGGGATTTGCGCCAGCCAATCGCCGTACGCTCAGTCTTATTCTTGTGAAGGCTCTACCAGGGCAGGACTTGCTTGAATTGCAGAAGCGCATTCAGACGCAGACTGGCTTGACCGCCTACACACCAGCGGAATTCAGCTGGAAAACCCTTGATTATTGGATGACGCAGACCGGCATTCCAATTAATTTTGGCATGGCCATAGTGCTTGGTTTTTTGGTGGGCGTGGCTATCGCTGGACAAATGTTTTACAACTTCACGTTGGACAACTTGCGTTACTTCGGCGCCATGAAAGCCATGGGCGCAACAAGCCGCCAACTTTTGCAAATGGTCGCCGTGCAAGGTTTGGCCGCGGGCGTTCTTGGTTTAGGTTTGGGCCTAGGCGCGACAGCGCTCTTTGGTTTAATGATTCCGGGCGATCGCTTGGCATTCAAACTCACTTGGCACCTTCCAATTATTTCAACAATCGCCGTGGTTATTATTGTGCTTGGCGCCAGCAGTCTTTCCATTTGGAAAGTGATTCGCCTTGATCCTAAGGAAGTGTTCAGCGGATGACGAGCGAGCAAGCAATTTTTTGCGAGGGCATTACCAAGACGTACGGCGAAGGCGAAGCCGCTGTGAAGGCGTTGCGCGGGATAGATTTAACAGCCGACTTTGGCGAGATTATTGCGCTGGTTGGACCCAGTGGTTGTGGAAAGACCACGCTCATTTCTATCTTCGCGGCAATCTTGTCTCGCAGTAGCGGGGCCCTTCGACTTGCTGGCGTGGATCCAGACGCCATGACCAATCAAGAGCGAACCCTGTTTCGCCGAGAAAAAGTTGGGTTTATTTTTCAACAGTTCAATTTGGTGCCCCAAATTAGCGTGGTTGAAAATGTGGCTATTCCGCTGCTTTTGCGCGGTGAAAATAGAAACGAGGCCTTGGACCGAGCGGAGAAATTATTGACCGAAGTCGGCCTTCACAATCGCGCGCAAAGCAGGCCTTCCAAGCTTTCAGGCGGCCAGCAACAACGCGTGGCTATCGCGCGCAGTTTAATTCACGAGCCAAGTATTTTGGTGTGCGACGAACCCACCAGTGCGCTTGACGGCGCCACGGGTCAGCGCGTCATGGAACTTATCCGCGAGCAGGGCCGTCGACCCGATAGGCTTGTTGTTCTTGTGACACACGACGAGCGCATTTACCATTTTGCCGATCGCATTGCGCACATGGATGATGGATTGATCACGCGGATTGTGAGCAGCGATGTGGAACTTGCCGCGCTTCAAGCGGTCGCATTTGAAAAAGGAAAAGCACAATGAAAATGAAAATTCGATTTATCATTCTTCCCATCATCGCCTTGATTGGCATTGGCCTAGCTATTTACACCGTCTACAAACAAAGTCGTCCAGCGCCCAACGCGCCGCCAAGCGGTCAGCCCACCAAGAGTCCGTTTTCAAACCGCGTCGCGGGCAGTGGCTTGGTTGAACCCGCCACGGAAATCATGAACATTGGAACATCCATTCCCGGCACCGTGCAAAGCGTGTCCGTGAAAGAGGGACAATTGGTGAAAAAGGGCGACATTTTGTTCACTATTGATCAGCGCGACACAGTTGCGCAATTGATCGCGGCGAAAGCGAAATTGGAGGTTGCCAATCGGAAAGTGGAACAATTGAAATCCATGCCGCGCCAAGAGGATGTGGATCGAACCAAAGCCGTTGTCGCGCAGCGGCAATCTGCGGTGGACGACGCAACTCATCGACTGGAAAGATTGAACGCCGTGGAGGATCAGTCGGCTATCAGCGCCAACGAAAGGCCAACGCGCATGTTTGAAATGAGTTTGACCAAGTCGCGACTTGATGAGGCGAAGTCGGAATTGGCGCGCATGATGATCGGCACGTATCCAGAAGATTTGGCCGTGGCCGTGGCGGAGGCGAAGGTTGCCGATGCGGATGTGGCCATGTTGCAAACCGACCTTGCGCAAAGCGAAGTGAAGGCGCCGATCGATGGAACCGT
>CANKBX010000172.1 GCA_947480055.1 Planctomycetaceae bacterium | reverse complement strand
TGCGCCCATCATCACGCGCGCGGCAAGGCGCGCATACGCAACACCTTTCGCTTTGCTAATAAACGGAGTGGTGCGGCTTGCGCGCGGATTCACTTCAAGCACATAAATCACATCGTCCTTCACGGCCATTTGCACATTCATAAGTCCGCGCACGCGAAGCTTTTTGGCCAGCGCCATGGATTGTTCGCGAATACGGCGCACGATCACTGGTGAAAGCGAGTACGGCGGCACGGTGCAGGTGCTGTCGCCCGAATGAATGCCGGCCTCTTCGATGTGCTCCATGACGCCGCACACAACAGCGCGCGGGTTGGGGCTTGTTTGTGGAATAAGTTTTGTCTGCGAACTTTCGTCGGGGGAGAAGTCCGCGATCACATCAACATCAACTTCAATCGCGTCGGCTAGAAAGTGGTCCACCAAGATTGGGGTTTCGGCAAGGTCACTTACTTCGACGGCCTTGGTCATGTAGCGGCGCAAACTTGTTTCATCAAAGCAAGTTTCCATACCGCGTCCACCAAGCACATAACTTGGACGCACTAAAACCGGATAGCCAATGCGACCGGCAATTTCCACGGCTTGCTCAAGGCCGCGCGCAATACCTGATGGAGGTTGCGCAAGGCCAAGTTCATCAATGACATTTTTAAATCGATCGCGGTCCTCGGCGTCGTCAATGCTTTGCAGGCCCGTTCCAATAAGTGGAACACCAGCTTTGGCAAGTCCGTGCGCCAAATTCAGCGGAGTTTGCCCACCAAATTGCACAATGACGCCAACAACGCCGCCACTGCGCGCGCCTTGGTCAATGCCGCCACCATTGAGGCGCTCAATGCAATTCAGAGTGTCTTCAAGCGTGAGCGGCTCGAAGAAAAGTAAATCACTGGTGTCAAAATCCGTGCTCACGGTTTCTGGATTGGAGTTGATCATCACGCTTTCAAGACCCATTTCCGCGCATGCGAAAGAAGCTTGGCAGCAGCAATAATCAAATTCAATTCCTTGGCCAATACGATTGGGACCACCACCAAGAATGATGACCTTGGGCGTGGCGGTGATTCTAATTTCGTCATCCAGCACGCGCTTACCGTTGTGCGTGAAGGCGCGCTCGTATGTGGAATAAAAATACGGAGTGGCGGCGTCAAATTCCGCGGCGCAAGTGTCCACCAGTTTGTACACGGGCTCAATGCCGGCCTTCTTGCGGTGCGCGCGCACTTTCAAAATGGTGTCGGTGGTGATGGCACCCAAATACAAATTGGCAAGTTGCGCGTCGGAGTAGCCGTGCGCCTTGGCTTGAAATAAAATATCGTCGGGCAACTCGTCAAGCGATTTATAGTTGCAGAGCACATCCTCAAAGGCCACTAACTCCGCAAGTTGGGACACATACCACGGGTCGTAACCGGTGAGCTCGCTGACGCGTTCCACGCTCCACGCGCATTTCAGCGCGTAACGCACGTAATACAAGCGGCCCTGGCTTGCCACTGTGAGTTTGCGCACAAGAGTTTCCTCCGCGATCGGCCATGCCACATCGCTGCCATCGGCCAACTCACTGGTGGTGTCGCGCCGCGCGGCAAGCCACTTGTCGTTGCGATCAAGACCAAATCCATGGCGCTTGACCTCCATGGAGCGAATCACTTTTTGCAGCGCCTCTTTAAATGTGCGGCCAATACTCATGGCCTCGCCAACACTTTTCATTTGCGTGGTGAGGCGTTCGTCGGCCTCCGGGAATTTTTCAAATGTCCAGCGCGGCATCTTCACCACGACATAATCAAGCGTTGGTTCAAAGCACGCGCTTGTGTTTCCCACCACATCGTTGCGCAGTTCATCAAGCGTGTAGCCAACGGCAAGTTTGGCGGCGATCTTTGCGATTGGAAAACCAGTCGCCTTGCTGGCCAACGCGCTGGAGCGGCTCACGCGCGGATTCATTTCAACAACAACCATATCGCCGTTGGCGGGATTCACCGCGAACTGCACGTTGCTACCGCCAGTTTCAACACCCACCGCGCGCATAATGCTGAACGCCGCGTCGCGCATGCGCTGATATTCCTTGTCACTCAGCGTCATGATTGGCGCAATGGTGATGCTGTCGCCAGTGTGCACGCCCATGGCGTCCAGGTTTTCAATTCCGCACACAATGATGCAATTGTCTTTGCGATCGCGCACCACCTCAAGCTCATATTCCTTCCAGCCCAGCGCGCTTTGATCGATCAACACTTGGCCAATCATGCTGGCGGAAATTCCGCGGCGCGTGATTTCCTCAAGCTCATCCATGTTCCACGCAATGCCGCCGCCGGAACCACCAAGCGTGAACGCGGGGCGAATGATCGCGGGTAAACCAATTTCTTGCACGAATGCTTTTGCGTCCTCAACCGTTGTCACGGTCCGCGACTTCGGTTGCTTCAGTCCAAGTTTTTCCACGATGGCGCGGAAGGCCTCGCGATCCTCGGCGCGGTGTATGGCTTTGCGATCAGCGCCGATCATTTCAACATTCATGCGCGAAAGCGTGCCGTCGTCATGCAGCGCGCACGCGCAATTCAAAGCGGTCTGACCACCAAGCGTTGGAAGCAACGCGTCAATGGGTGTTCCAAGATCGCGCTCCTTCTCAAGAACTTTTCGCACGGCCTCGGGAGTGATGGGCTCAATGTAGGTGCGGTCGCTAAACGCCGGATCCGTCATGATGGTTGCGGGATTGGAGTTGATCAACACAACTCGGTAGCCCTCTTCGCGCAACGCCTTGCACGCCTGCGTTCCGGAATAATCAAACTCACAACCTTGACCAATCACAATTGGTCCGCTGCTGATGATCAGTATTGTGTGGATGTCTTCGCGTCGTGGCATTGAAATTTCTCGTGCGTGAAAGTGTTCGCAAAATGCCGTTGTAAATGGCTTTCACAAACAAACCAAGTCTAGCGAGATGCCTGAAATTTTGAGCGCGTTTCAGGCGCGCAAATTAATAAATATTGAATTGACCTTGGTATTTTTTGGAAGAGGTTTGGAAATCAAACAGATGCGCGCCAGGCGATTCATGGACGGCCAAAAATAACTAGGTCGCTAGCATGGCAATTGTGATCGCAGCAATAGAAGGCGAACTTATTTCGGTGGGTGGACAATCGGCGTTGATTCGCTCGGGCGCGATGACCTACGAGGTGCTGATTCCGGCCGCGGACGCGCCGGCGTTGGCGGGTGTGATTGGTTCCAATGTGAATTTTGTCACGCTGCATTATTTGGAGAGCCAAGGACAGGGTTCCAGCTTTTGGCCGCGCCTGATTGGCTTTCAATCCGTCAGCGACCGCGATTTCTTTGAGTTGTTGACCAGCGTTAAGGGAATTGGAAATCGCAAAGCGTTGCGCGCGCTGCAGCGCTCTTTCGCGGATATCGCCGCAATGATTGAGCAGAAAGATTTTGCCGCGCTGCAATCTTTGCCCGAGATTGGCCGCAAGACCGCGGAAACAATTGTTGTGGAACTCAAGGACAAAGTTGCGCGATTCACACTGGGCGCCACAAATCCGGCGCGCTCGACTGGCGCGGCCAAACTTTCTGGCGCGGTGGCGGATGCGGTGGTTGTGCTTATGCAACTAGGCGAATCACGCGTTGTCGCCGAGCGATTGGCGGAACGCGCCGCGCTTGTGT
>CANKBX010000171.1 GCA_947480055.1 Planctomycetaceae bacterium | reverse complement strand
CGCGCGCGCTGGCTTGTTGCCTTTCTCACACGCTCAAATTGCCGGCAACTATCAAACACAAGCGTTGGATGCGTGGCGCGCGGGCGACACCAAGAAGGCTTCGCTGTATGCGGATCAAGCCATTCGCGTTTCGCCAATGTCACCAAGCATGATTCAGATGCGTGAGGACATTCGCGCCAACAATTCCGCGCCGTGGAAAACAAAGTTGGACTCGCTTGATTTGCTTCCCGATTACATCCGTGAAAAGGGAACCGTGCTTGGATTCCCAATGGGAGTGCCCAAGGATGTTTCTGACACCACAAAAAACACGGCGGCAATACCGCCTGATCCAATTCAAACAACCACGGAGATCTTGCCATGAAGTCACTTTTTTCATCCACATCACTTTTGCTTGTGTTCGCATTGGGCGCTTGCGCAACGCCACATTCAAAGCAGGTGCGTGAAGACGCGCACGATCGATATGACCGCGCCAACGCGCAGGTGGTGTTTGATCAGGCCAACCAAAGTTTTCACGCCGGCCAATTTGAAGCCGCTCTGGGCCACATTGACAAGGCCATTGCGCGCTATCCAAAAGATGGAAATTACGAAGTGTTGCGCGGACGAATTCTGTTGGAAATGAAACGAACTGATATGGCGCGCGACGCGTTTGTGAAAGCCGAGACACTTTCGCCAACATCCGCTGATCCGCACTACTACATGGGAATAGTTTTGCAACGGTGGAACGAGCTGGACAAAGCCGCCGCGGAATACGCCAAGGCGTTTGAGTTAGCGCCGTCGCAGTTGCAATATGTTTCCGCCGAGTGCGAAACATTGATCGCGGCTGGACGGTTGGATGACGCCGAAAATAAATTGCTTGCCGTGAAAAAGACATTTGAGTTCAGCCCCGTGCTTGATCGCATTCATGCGGATCTTGCGGGACAGCGCGGTGATTTAAAGGAACGCGAAAGATGGTTAAGCGCGGCGCGTTTGCGCACCGAGCCAGCCAAGGCGCAGCAACTTATGGAGGAAATTGCCGTGACACGATTTGAGCAGGGCAATTGGGTGGGCTGCGTTGATGCGCTTGAAGATGAGGCGCTGAAAGATTGCTCAAAAACATCTGAACTGGTTCGCTTGCGCGCGCGTTGCTTGCTCATGATGGACCGCGCCCGCGACGCGCGTGATTTAATGTTGACGTTGCGCACACAAACAGACGGCGACGGAAGAAATGCCAGCGTGCTTGGTCTTGCCGCCATGCGTATTGGCGACACGGCGCGCATGATTGATGCCGGGCACATTCTCACTCAGGCTCGACCAGAGAGCGCGGATGGTTGGGTGCTTCTTGGCGTGGCCGCGATGCAAAACGGTGATCGCGCGGAGGCGGTTCGCTTGTTAAGCGAAGCCAACAAGCGCGAGCCAAACAAAAAATTGCCAAAGCAATTACTGGCGGCCGCTTCCAACGTGGCTATTGCGCGTGCCACGCCGTAAGCGCAATCTTTATAAAAGATCAATTATCAAATTTCGCGGCATTCCGGTTACAACGGTCGAGAGAACCATAATCGATCTTTTGCGTTTTGAACAAGCAATATCTCTCGCCATTGATGTATTCAAACGTGCGCAAAATAAAAAAATTATAGTGAGTCTCTCACAAATAAAACGCCTCGCCACACCTTTTCGCGTGCGGGATCGTGTTGACGCATTGATTGAGGCGGTGATATGAAATGGACCGCGCAAGAAATTTTTCAGAACTAGCCATAAACCCTCATTCTGATTTTTGTATTTGCTTCAATTCATCACTCACGCCAAGGCGGGCCGCCCAAGCTTGCATGTATGTCCAATCCAACATTTCGCTTCCTTGGGTGGCAATAATGCTGGCAATGTCGCGTAAATGTTTTGTTGATTTACCGTCTCTGAAAAACTCCAACTTTTTCAGAATCACATCTTCTGGTGATGAGAACGGTTCGACACAATCATCTGCAATTTTAATCTTTCGAACTCTACTAAAGCGCGCCGCGTTGAACTCGCTGTTGGAAGCAACAATAAGGTCCACTTTCAAACCAGATGGAACATGAATAATGTTGAACATGCCGCCGTGCCTGACCGCGTCCAGCGCCGCCGCCTCACTGACATACCACTGATCGCCAGTAAACGCCGCGGTAACGCTACGCGCCTGGCGCTCATCAAGGCGGACAACAATATCAATGTCGTTTGTGAATCTTGGCTCACCATAAATCATGCACGCCACTGATCCGGTTGTAAATCGTTCGCACCCAATACGATCAAGTTCTGCGCCAACCTTGCGAAGAAGTTCCGTGGGTTCTGTCATGCGCGTCCAACCGCGCCGTGTGACATTCGTGCGGCAACTTCTTGCGTCAAATTCGCCTCGCTCCAATTTGGATGCTGGGCGCGAACGCCGGCGGCAACAAGTGTTCGTGCGGAGCGCCACATGGCGTCAAGCACCGCAAGCTTCTGGGCAGGTGTTTGAAGACGCAAAATAGAAATGAGCGCGGGATCACAACGATCAGAAAGTTCGTGTTGAAAATCCGAGTGTTGCATGCGCTTATGGTAGTCGCTGGGTTGGGAAATTAATTGTGCCCACGACACAGGTACTTTGCCACGCACAAAAAAAAACCGCACGGCTCGTAGTTCACCAACAGCAAGTCAACATCTGCGTTCACTTCACCGTTGCGATCAAAGGTCGCCGCAATTTAGCGTCGACGTCGAACCATCAAGCCCGCAAGACCCAATAGCGCAAATGCGCCTGGAGCCGGCACGAACCCGTAGGTAAATGTCTGATCAAAGAAGGGCTGCGATGTAGTTCCGCTGCCTGCGGTTGTGCCATTCACTTTCATGGTGACATTGCCCCGGAACTGAAGGGTCAGAACATCGGTTGTCAACATATTGGTGGTCTCAACAGAGAAGCGACCAAGCATGATGCGTTTGTCGGCGTATGTGCCAGCCAGGGCGATTATGTCTGTTGGATTCCCGGTGAACCAACCCGCGCCTTGATACTTGCCCGCGCTGTTGCTTGCACCAACAATGGTGCCGGCGCCAACAGTGTTTGCGTTTAAGAAGTTTGGATCCTTGGCAATGGCAGCGTCGCTGTTATCCTGCGTACGCGCGCCAATAGTTACAAATGAATCCCAGTCTTTTGTTTCGGCGCTACCGGAAGGCAGCCAAGTTGTGCCGCTGGCTTGCGCAAATGCGGCGCCGTTGGTTGGCGTCAATGCACTGCCAGTGTTCAAGACGCCGTTGAGCGAAGTTCGCACAAGACCAGTGTTTGTTGAAGTACCGTAATAGCTGACAAGCTTGTCAAAGGCGCCATTAAAGTCGGCGTAAATATCCATCACAGAGTATTGATGGCTGCCGTCGACTACTTGGTAATTGGTGCTTGTTATTCCAAGAAAGGCGGCGTTGGCGCCGGCAACGGTGGTGGCCAAAGTAATAGAACCAACAAAGCAATTTGAGATCTTCATAGCTACTCCAAGGTTGAAAGCACAGCCATTGACAGAAACGTAAACAAGTTCAGTTTTGCCAGGCGCCCCAAGCGGTTGCAGGGGGATTCGGCAAAACATAAGAGCACAACGGCTCCTACAACTATGTAAACGTAAAAAATGGGTGACCTTGATCACGCAATATGAAAGAT
>CANKBX010000170.1 GCA_947480055.1 Planctomycetaceae bacterium | reverse complement strand
TGGCGTTGGTGTACTGCATGAACAACACCACGCCGCACATGTGCCTGGCCGTTGGTTGCGACATGTTTGAAGGCGAGCAGCGCATCAATGTGAACGGCACGCAAATGGTTTTGATAGAGACCACATCCGACTGGGACATGGGGCATGTTGGCGCGAGCACAGACATTGTGAATGCGGAAGCACAACCACTGCGTTGATGCGCTCCACGCTCACTTGCGCAGCAAAATTATTTCACAAGCGCGCCCGCAATTTCAAATTGGACCATGAGTCGGTCGAGAAACTGAGTACGTGCGCAATTATTTTATGTCGGGCAAATCTTTCGCGGGCGTAACTTCTAAATCTTTTGTGGGCAGCATCACCAAGCCGTCAGCATTGTTTCCGGCTGTGATACGAACTTTTTCATTCGCGTCGCTCCAGGCAACACCCGCCCCGCCGTCATCGCGCGTAAATGTGGCCACTCGCTGCTTGCCCGCCTTGTCATACACCTGCAAGCCTGCGTAGCCGTTCACGCGCGTGGTAGCGTCCATGCGCACGCGGCCGTTCATGTCGTACCACCACAAGCACGCCCCGCCATCGTCACGGGTGAAAGCCGTGATGCGCGCCGCGCCTTTCTTGTCCAGCACATTCCAGCCGTCGCATGTGATCACGCCGTAGGGCTTCATGGCCGCCACGCACAACATGACCACCAACACGCTCAACACGATATTCAACACGCGCTGATACTTGACACGGCTTTGCAACGACGCGATTTGTTTCTGCATATCTTTCATGCGGGTAAAGATAGTGCCGCGGCGCCATTCACGATTGATCAGATTTGCGCGCGTTGTCATCCGTGACCTGCGGCAACTGTGGCGCGGATTCATCTTGCGTATCGCCGCCCTTTTCAATCTGTGCTCGTATCAATCGCCAAACGCCCCACAGGCCCAACACCACGACAGCGATAATGATGAAATGCATGCGCCTTAGTTTATCCACGCGTAAGGACTTTTAGAGATGGTGACCCGGTACACATTCGCCAGGCGCCACAGGTAAAAATAAAATGTACCACCGCGTGCGCCGCTGATTTACAAATCAATATTGATGACAAACGGCGCGATAGCCAATCCCACGCACACGCAAATGAGCACAGTGTTGTTGTCAATCACATACGGCAACACGCACAAGCCCACGCCCGAAATCAGCGGCACTACTTTCTGCTGCTTCTTGCCGTACATGAAATATGCCATGCCCACAATTCCTGCGAACACATTCACAATCAAACTGGTCGAATCAAAGCTCACGGATTTCTTGCGGCCAGACCCTCGGCGGTCCGTTTGAGCACGCCTGCATTGTTGCGCATCATGTTGTGAACGAGAGCAACAATGCGCGCGCCTTATAATGCGAACATGCCAGACATAACGCATCATTCCAACGGACTTCACCCCGACTACCGCATTCGCCTGATGGAACCTGGCGACATGCAGGCCATTATTGAAATTTGCACACTGGTCTATCCGCATGATGTGCCCTACACGCCGCAAGAACTTGCCGAACACCACTTGGTTTTTTCGCAGGGGCAATTTGTGGCGCAGCACATTCCAACTGGCGAAGTTGCGGGCGCGCATTTCACGTTGCGATTGAACATGATTGATTTTCATTTGGATGATTCGTGGGATATTTTGACTGCCTACGGAACTTTTGACGATCACAATCCCAAAGGCCACTCGCTGTACTGCGCCGACATCATGGTGCATCCGCGGCACCAACATCACAGCGTGGCGCGCGCGTTGACCGACATCACTCGTGAACTTGTGCGCAATGAAAATTTATGGCGTTCGGTGGCGGGCAGTCGCCTGCCTGGATACTCGCAACACAAAGATGCTTTGAACCCGGACCAATATGTGGATGCTGTTGAGCGCGGTGAACTTGTGGACCCGGTGTTGACCGTGCACTTGAAAGATGGCTGGGAAGTAGTTCGCCCTATTCACGGCTATTTGCCGCATGATGAGGAGAGCGCGGGGTGGTCGGCACTGATTCAGTGGGTGAACCCCGCGTGTCCGCCGCCTCCGGAATTTCAGTTGCGTAAGTGAGCGTGGCGTTGCTACGGCAAATAATTTATGCGACGCGCAATTCAAACGCGGCCGTGAATGTGTCGCCGGATTTCACAAAGGCGGCGGCGTCGCACAAAGCGCTAATGGACGCGGTCATTGGTTCAAAGCAGACAAAGTTGGCGCCATTTGGCGAGTAAATCTGCATGTATGAATAGCCATTTAGAAATTTCATTTCAACGCGCTGATGCGGCGCAATGATGGCGGCGGTCGGCGCGGATTTCTCAGCCGCGGCTTGAGTATTTTTTGGCATAGTGCTTGTCGCGGATTTTTCAATGAAATCAAGCTGACTTGCTGCCGCGTTGCCAAGCTCTGCCCCACTTGCGCCGCGCATGTCCAACTCAAATAAATCATCCAGCGGCGCAACCGCTGATTGCGTGCATCTAGGTAACCAAGGCGCGGGCGTTGCATTGGAAATCGGCAAACCGTTTTGCTCCAGCGCAATGGCGCGACGAGCGGGCAGCTGCAACTTCGTATTGGAGCGATCTTGCAACAGCAAATACGGATGCCACCCAAACGACACGGGCACATCCTGACCCTTGTCCGCTTCAATGATCGTGGTCACCGTCAGCGTGCTGGCGCTCGCGAGTTCATCAGCGCTTGGATTGGCCTGCGGATGTTTGCTCTGATCCGCAATTTGATTTGCGCCCTGCCCCGCGATTTGCCCCGCGATTTGATCCGCAGGTTGATTCGCATTTTCATTCTTGCCCTGTCCCAACTTCCAGCGCACCCGCAATGTGTGCGCAAATGGATACGCGGCGAATAATGGCGCATGGTTGCCCCACACAATGCTGGCCTGCAATTCATCCGGCGCGGGCTGCGTAACCACCCAGTCCGGCCAGCGAATGAGCAAGCCGTGCATGGGAAATCCGTTGGCATCGCGCTTTAAGTTTGCGTCACGCGACAAGTCCACCGCTTTGCCCGCCGCCGTGAAGTGGTCCGCACGCAATCGATTGGCGTATGGATACAGCAGCGGAATTCCGCCCGTTTTTTGCGACTTTAAAAACTCCTCAAGCGCCACTGGCAACGCCAACATTTCTTGACCGCGCACTTGCCAACTGGTGGCAACGCAACCAGCGTCCGCATGAACCACAAGTTGGCTTTGCGACTTTGCGCAACGGATAGTGCGGATGTCCATGCAGGCAACACTACCAATTTGCGCAAAAGAAAAACCCGCACTGTGGCTGGTTCTTTAAAATTTCAAATTGCGACTCGCTGCATTATTCGATCAGGCGCGTCTACGACGTCCGCCAAATACTCCAGCCAATCCCATGAGAGCCATTGCTCCAGGACTTGGCAAGGAACCAACCGCGCCAACGCTTAATCCATTATCCACGAATGATGGAGGCGAGATAACTGTTAAGTCCCATGCAAATGTGAACACTTGCGACAGGCCTGGAGTTGTGGGCATAATCGCCGGAAACCAATTCAACACAATGGAATTGTCCAAATCCGTTGGCAAGAAATCCACAAACCGGCAATGATCATCGCCAGCGATAGCCGCAGTTGTTGCCGTTAATCCGGTCAGACCACTTTGATAATTG
>CANKBX010000169.1 GCA_947480055.1 Planctomycetaceae bacterium | reverse complement strand
CCCTTCACCAAATTTAATTCGGGCAACCCCGCGGCCGCCAAATTTCCAAGGCTTGGAAGTGGATCGCGAATTCCAATTCCAAGAAAGCTTAAAAAACTCTCGCTTAAAATTGCGCCAGGCACCGCAAGCGCCGCGTACGCCGCCACCGGTCCCGCCAAGTTGGGCAGCAAGTGCCACCAGAAAATTCTGCCCGTACCCGCGCCGGCAGCGCGCGCCGCCTCCACATAAGGCCGCTCACGCAGCGACAACACTTGCCCGCGCACCACGCGCGACATGGTCAACCAACCCACGCCTGAAATCGCCACGAGCATGGTGAAAAAATTCAACACTTGGCGCGAGGTCGGCGCGAAATCTCCCAACGCGCGCTCGGCGAATCCATCCACCGCGACGCCAAGCAACGTGACCAACAACATGGATGGTAACGCGTACAACACATCCACTGAGCGCATAAGCACGCTGTCCACGCGCCCGCCAAACCATGCCGCCACCGATCCCCAAAATATGCCGACCGCCGTGGCCACCAACGCCGCGGAAATACCCAGCGACAAACTAATCACGCTTCCGGCGCACAAACGCGCGAACACATCGCGGCCAAGTCGATCGGTTCCAAGCAACATGGCTGGAACATATTGTTTCGCTTCGCGGGCTTTTTGCTCGCGCTCAATCGCCGCTTGGTCCGCCATCCAAATTGGTGGCATCAAACTTAATTGTAAATTGCCCGCGGCCCAGCGCGGCGCGGAGACATTGCCACTGAGCGCGACTTCTCCAAATGCCCACGGCGTTGACAACCCAACCAGCGCCAACAGCGTCAACAACAACCACAAGCCAACGCCCAATCGATTTTTATTTGCGCGGCCGCCACGAGATGGCGCGGGTACTTGCATGGGTTCAATCAAATCTATTTGGCTCGCGGTCACTCCCCAAGAATACGCTGATTCAATTTTGCCATGCGGCATGCGCCAAGATTTGCACGCTCAATGCGGCGCGCCCACGGCCACAAGCAATATGCAAACTGAATTTTCCCATGCGTCGCAACTTAAGGATTTGTCGAAGCTGGTTTGGATGCAGGCTCATTGTCATTTCCGCGCGAGCGCCCACCAAACCCACCCATCGCACCGCCCATGCCGCTGGGTCTTCGTCCAAACTTTGGATCCTCGCCTTTGCGGATGGCCTCAAGCATCTCCGTGATCAACTTTTCGCGATCACGAATGTCGTCCTGCAATCGTTTGCTGGAGTCTTTCAAGGATCGATCAAGCGCCACAAGTTCAAACCCACGCGCCTGAATATCCAATTCGACCTGTTTACGAACATTGATTTCAATTTCCTTCATGGTCAATTCTTGGGCCGCAGTATCGCCGTTCTTTTTGGCCGCATTCCAACTGTCGCTGTATTCGCGAATTTGATTTTGAACGCGCATATCCTCAACACGAACCTTGTACAACTTTGGCTCGCGCTCTTTCATCATGGACAACCCCATCAGTTTGCGCGCCTCGCGCGATATTTTTTCACGCAACGCTGCTGGATCGGTCTTGCGAAGTTTCTCCAGCGCATCGGCCCATTCTGGATTCACATCGCGTGCGGTGGCGATGACACGATCGATGTCCTCCTCCGCCAACTCGCGGCGCGCGCCTTCGCCGGCGCGCCAACCGCCTCCACGCAAAGAAGTCGCTGGCGCGTCCTGCGCCCGAGGCGATTGCGTTTGATCAGTGGGCTCAACTTGATTGCGAGCCAGATTCGAGCCGGATCCTACGCGAAATGTCGTGGCCGCAATCGCGGCGACAATCCCCATTCCAACCACCACTCCGGCCAAGAATTTTTTTGAACTCATCGACCCGCCCGCCCGGCTCGAAGGATGCTTCGCATTTCAAAATCCAAATCATCAAAGCCCGCGCCTTGCGCGGACGCCAGCCCTATGAAATTTTCATCCCCCGACGAACTCGCTGATGCTTCAAGCACCAAAGCGAGCGAGCGATCATCGCAAGTGAATCGATCACGCGCCGTGGAAGTTTGCCAAGCTAAAATTGAGCCACCGACCAAAATTAAAATCGCCGCGGCCGCCTTCCACTGAAAGGAAGTGCGCGATCCAATGCGACCCGCAATTTCCTGATTGGGCAAGTGAACAACGCTGGCTTGGAATACGCGCGCGGAAAGTCCGGGCGCAATAGAACCAGCGCTCGCGTTGAGCGCGCGAATCGTGTTGGCAAATTGAATATCCTCAGGCGTGTCCATTTTTATTCTCCTGCGATCCACTCAACGGAGCGGACGGTTTTTTGTTGCACCGATCACTGAAAAGAAAACATGTATCGGACTCATAATCAATCATGCGCTATCCCCCATGTGTCGGCGCATTAAATCACGCAATTTACGGATGGCGCGGTGATGGCGCGCCAAAAGCGTGCCCATTGGTTCTGCAAGCAGCACGGCGATTTGTTGAAATGTCATGCCGCCTTGGTGGCGTAAGTCGATGATTTCACGGTCCAAATCTGGAAGTTGATCCATGGCGTCGCGCAAAGCCTGCAACTCCTCGGGCGCGGCGGTCTCTTGGGCGACTTTTTGCGGGGCGATGTCCGCCATGATGTCGCTGTCCATTGGGCGCGCGTGCAATTTGCGCCGACGCATTTCGTCACGCAAGCGATTGATGGCGATGCGAAAGATCCACGATTCAAAGTGCCCCTGCTCCACATAGTCGGCGAGCTTGCGCGCGATGGTGCAGAACACGCTTTGCGTGATTTCCTCGGCAAGCTCCTCGTTGCGCGTGTTGGAACGCAGATATCTAAAAATGCGCGGCGACCAATATTCAACCACCACGCGCCATGCCGCGGCGTCGCCCTTTGCGGCGCGCGCCAAAAAGTCGCGGTCAAATTCTTCTTCGTCGGAATCCTGCACTGCGGGCAAGTCTACAACTCATCACTCGTGAAAGTTCAAGCGCAAATTGCGCATTCAACGCGAGCCTTTCGTGGGCGATCACATGGGCATGCCGTCAAAATCATCGCGCGCATTCGCGCCACGATCATTTGGCCGCACCAACCGCGGCGGCGCGTCCCAAGAAGTTGCCGCGGGATTGTCGGAGAAATCGCGGAAGCGCGTCACGCGGCTGTCCCATGTCAAACGCACAACGCCCGTTGGTCCGTTGCGCTGCTTGGCGATGATCAACTCCGCAAGTCCGCGCTTGTCGGGATTCGCCTCGCTCCAATCGTCATCGCCTTGGTGGTAGTACTCCTCGCGGTGCAACATCATCACCACGTCGGCGTCCTGCTCAATGCTTCCCGATTCGCGCAAGTCACTCATCTGCGGTCTATGACCGGGTCGATCCTCCGACTTGCGGCTGAGCTGGCTAAGACAAATCACCGGCACCTCCAGTTCGCGCGCCATGGCTTTGATGCCGCGACTGATATCGCTCACTTCAACTTGGCGATTTTCGCTGCGTGTTCCAGCGGACATCAATTGCAAGTAGTCAATGAAAATAGCCTCAATGCCGTGTTGCTCGCGCAAGCGCCGCGCCTTGCTGCGCATGGAAAGCATGGTGAGTCCAGGCGTGTCGTCGATCCACACCTTGCTGCTCTTCATGGCTTCGCACGCGGCAAGCAACGCGCGATAATCCTCGTTGCGCAACATGTTGCGGCGCAAGCGTTGCGAATCAAT
>CANKBX010000168.1 GCA_947480055.1 Planctomycetaceae bacterium | reverse complement strand
GATTGGAACTATTCGCGCGGTCACAGAAAGCACATATGCCTTGGATATTGCAGCGCAAGCAATGGCCCGCGTGGCCCGCGCCGACGCGCGCATTGCCGATCACGCAAATCGCGCGCGCATGATCTTGCAGCAAAGCACTCTGGAAATTCTTCTATGGCTTCCAACCGAACCATTCACTTCGAGCGCGACCAACACCAGTGACTACGACTCTATTCAGGGCAATGAATTGGCGTGGTATGTCATGAACACATCTGCGGGAACACTTTCGCTTGTGTACACCACCAATCGAAATGATCACACCAAATATTCGCTGAGCACAAACTGGGCAAATTTACGAACCGCTTTAACTTCGCAGGGCGCGTTGACAACCATTGCCGTTTTGGAAGGGCTGGCTTCTGGTGGATTTCGTGTGCAAGACAGTGACCCATGCAGCGTGCGTAGATTTTCTTTTGATGGATATTTAAAAGATGACCTTGGCGGCTTGAATGTGCAGCTGAGCGGACGTGCGCTAAACGGTCAAAACCACCCGGATTGCCCATGAAAAACAACCCAAAGCACAATATCGCATTTCGGTTGGCGCCTCGCCTTGCGCTTGGGCATGCCCTGCGCCATCAACACAAATATCAACGCAAGGGTGCCGCCATGTTGTTGGCCATCTTTGCATTACTTGTGGTTGGCACAACAACTCTTGCGTTCACGGCCAGTCGCCAAACTACATTTCTTTCTAGTCGCAACGCGGTGAATTCCATTCGCGTGCGCGAGTTGGCGGACAGTGGCTTGGATTTAGCCAAGGCTATTTTGCGCAGTGACACAACTTCTTGGCGCACGAATCACTCGGGTGGAAAATTGCTGAACAACTACGCCCTTGACGGTGGCACCGTCACTGTTTCGCTGATCGACATTCTCAAACGCGAATCTGGCGCGTCTGCCGCCTTGTGTGTTCCAATTTCCACAACCACCGAAGTTGAAATTTCCGTCACCGCAAATCTAGATGGCGCCACGTGGACTTCTGTTTCCAACATGAGCATTCCGGAAGTGGTGAAGGGTCAGTACGCAATTTTTGCCAACAAATTATTGTGGATTTACGGCGCAAACAATCAAATTGGCCGATGGAATCGTTCGCCCTTGGCAAGCGAAAAGCGCCGCGTGAACATTGGAACACAGGCGGACTTTGCGTCTGCAAACTTCAGCGGCGTGTGGATTGACAGCGATGTTCAATTGGAATCAGAAGTTTTGCCCATTGATGCCGCGGATCCACGCACGCTCAAAAGCACATGGGTGTACTACCCATACAACGGCGGAACAAATTTGTGGAGCAGTTCGTTTCCAATCAACGGACCAGGTCGTGACAAAGTTGCCGCCGTTCGCATGAGCGCCGATGAATCAATTCGTATGGCGGCGGCGCCAGTGCCTGTTGCTGCCGTGCCAGCGCAGGCGGCAATTTCTGGTGGCAACAGCATTACAAGTGGCACGCGCACGCTTGGACCATTTCGTGTGGGAACGCCAACTGCAACATTGGGTACCAATCTCACCACAAACAATTGCACGCTGTTACTGACAGCGGGCACATACGAAATTTATGGAAGCTGGAACGCGCTTAACGCCACCATTCGCATTCAGGGCGCGGTGAAAATTGTGGTGTCACCAAAATGGTCTATTTTCAACTGGTTTCCAAGCGGAATCAACTGGACCAACACCACGGTGGAACTCACCACCGACGCCGACTTGGAGATCAACAACGGCTACAGCTTGACCATGAATAAATGTTGGATTGGTGGCTATTACCAATGTGTGAACGAGCCCGATCCAGTGAAAGCCGTTGGTGATCCGCACATGAAAGCCTGGAAGGGTTTGACGTTTCAAAAGACAGCGTGCGACACAATTGCTCCAGATGAACCGCGTTACTTTCAGCCATGGCATGTGCGCATCTATCCAATTAAAAGCACGCTGAGTGCGCTTTTTGTGTGGAATTTTACGGACACAAGCGTTGTTGGAAGTTTGTTCTTACCCAACAACACCGTTCGCTTTAATGGCCACTCTGAAATGTATGGACGCATTGCCGCCGACAGCGTTTTTATTGATGGCACAAGTCGTTTTCGATACGACCACGCGCTTGATGACATTGTTGGTTTGACCGAAGGCCGCGCGCCAAACCGCGGCGGTGATCCTCAAGAAATATTTCCTGTTCGTCCAATTCGTTGGGGCGCTGACAAAGGGACGGGTCCATGAATCAAGCCATGAATCAAGCCATGAATCAAGTCAAGAATGAGATCATGAGCACCAACCACAACAAGTCCATCAACAATGTAATGGTGTGTCGGCGCGGTCAAACGCTTATTGAAATATTGATTGTGGCTGCAATTATTGCCACACTGGGCGCGCTGAGCGTGAGTTTGTTGAGCCCGCGTGACGAGGAGAAAATAGAAGGGGCGGTGCGCCTGTTTGCCCAAGATGCGGAATGGGCGCGCGGGGCAACGCTGACCAATCCAGACGACCCCGCAAGCATTCGCCTTATGCAAGACCAAACGGGATGGATAGTGGCCCGTAACTCCACTCCAACTGTGGCCATGGTTTGCAGCGATGGCACTTCCATGCGTCGCGTTCTTGGGCAGGGAATGTCGCAAGCCGCTGAAGGGGTGCGACTTGTGTCGTCAAATACTTCTCAAACCCAGGTTGAATTTGATCCATTTGGTGGAGTAAGGACCTCCCCGGCATCAATTGCCATGTTTTTGCCAGATTCCACTAGCAAATGCACAATTACATTCGACTCTGTCACGGGCGCCATGAAGTTGAATTGGTCAAATCAATAAAACTTGGGCGCAAGTCACTGGCAAATTGGGTCGAACAAGGGAGGGCAATGATTATGAATCACACCAACACATCACGGTTTACATCCATTCTTCTAAGCGCGGGGCTGTGTGTGTGTGCCACGTTTGTGTGTGTGCAAACACAAACTCATGCGTCGGCCCAGGTGCCATTTCAGGAATTAACACCAGCAACGCGGGCACCAAGGCAATCAACTGCGCCAACCACTGGCGCCGCAACGCAATCTGGTGCGCAGTCGACTGCGACTGCAATTGCGCCCGTAACTGCGGCAACAACAATAACTCCAGCGCAAGCCAAAGCCGTCAAAAAACTTTCAACACCAAACGGCATGCTTCCACAGTGGAGCGGTTCCGCCGCGCCCGCCACCACGGCAACTGAAATTACAAACGAAGCTCCAGCCAACCAGCAGGGCATGGAAGAAAAATTAGAAGCCGTCGCCAATGGAGCGCCTCCCATAGTTGACGTGACCGAGCACGGAACTGTCACTCTTGCAGCGCAAGGAATTGAAATCACAAAGTTGCTTGAATTGCTCAGCATTAAAAGCAAGTTGAACATTGTTGCCAGCGAAAAAGTAAAGGCGCTGGTGAGCGTGAGTTTGTACGACGTGCCTGTTGATCAAGCGCTTGACGCGTTGCTGACCGTGAACGGATTTGTGTGGGAGCGACAGGGGCCATTCATTATGGTTTATGCGCGCGCGGAAAAAGAAGCCATGGATAAATCCAAATTGAAGCGTGACGCGCATGTGTTCACGCTGCAATTTCTTTCGCCAGACGATGCGCTTGCGTTGGTAAAGCCACTTCTGAGCGAAGGCGGCACCGCGGT
>CANKBX010000167.1 GCA_947480055.1 Planctomycetaceae bacterium | reverse complement strand
TGATTGTTGGATTGATTTTTTTGATTTGTGAAAATGCCGCCGGTGTGGCGGAATTGGCAGACGCGATGGACTCAAAATCCATTGTCCTTCACGGGACGTGCAGGTTCGATTCCTGTCTCCGGCATTTTCTATCTGGCGCGTGTTTGGATTGCGTGAAATTTTTTGTTGATGTGAAATTGCATTTCAATGCCGCATCGCGCTGAAAATAATTTCGTCGACGCAACAAATTTCTCCCGCGGCGCAATTCAATGTATATAATACGACCGTGTCGATTCTTTTCATGAAACGATTTTTCACGGGCAGCTTTCTTGCAATGTGTGTTGTGGCTTGTGCGTTGTGCGCCCCATCCATTGCGCATGCCGCCGTCGCGGAAATTTGCACCCCGGGCTCGCCCGCCTCAAGCGCAAGCGCGCCAAGCGGTCCAACAATTCTGCCCAATATCTTTGATCCGCATGGACCGCCAGCGCGCATGATTCACGACCTTTCGTGGCTTGTTTTGGGCATTTGTGGTGGTTTGTTCATACTGGTTGAGGGCATGATTTTTTACGGCGTGATTTTTTATCGCCGCAAAAAAAATGACAAGTCCAAGGATGAGCCACGCCAGGTGTACGGCAGCAATCCAGTTGAAATTGCGTGGACCATTATTCCGCTGTTGATTGTTTTCGTGCTCGCGCTCACAACGGTGCGCACCATTCGATCCATTGAACTCACGGAAGCTCCTGAAGGCGCGCTGCAAGTTGTTGTGATCGGCCATCAGTGGTGGTGGGAATATCGCTACTTGGATGCCAATGTTCCAGGTGGCGAAGTGGTGGTGGCAAATGAATTGCATGTCCCAATAAATCGTCCTGTGTGGCTTCGCCTTGAAAGCGCGGACGTGATTCATTCCTGGTGGGTGCCTGCGCTTGCGGGCAAAATGGATGTGATTCCAAACCACACCAATTACACATGGTTCAATGCCGAGAGCGAGGGGTTGTACTTGGGTCAGTGCGCGGAATATTGCGGCAACCAACATGCTGGAATGTTGTTGCGCGTTATAGCCAGCAAGCCCGCGGACTTTGAAGCGTGGTTGCAAACGCAAGTTGCGCCAACGGTGAACGACACGTCCGTGGCCATGGGACGCGACATCTTTCAGGAATATGCCTGCTCCAATTGCCACACGGTCAAAGGCGTTTCTGATGGGCAATTTGCGCCAGATCTTACGCATCTCATGAGCCGTCAGACCATCGCCGCTGGTGTTGCCCCGCTTGATCCAACAACATTGAAGGCGTGGATTGACAATCCGCAAGCGCTCAAGCCTGGGTGCAACATGCCAAGTTTGCAACTGGATACACAGGAACTTGACGCCGTCACCGCATATCTTTTAACCCTACGCTGAACCACACATGACCACCGCGCCAATCCATCCAACAAGCGAAACCAGCATTGGCTTTGGCAGTCGCGTGCACGGTTGGGTGATTTCAGTTGATCATAAAAAATTGGGCATGATGTATATCGGCGCGGGATTGATTTTCTTTATGTTGGGCGGCATTGAAGCCACGCTCATGCGCTTGCAATTGATGAAGCCGCTGAACGATATGTTGACGCCACACGGTTTCAACCAAATGTTCACCATGCATGGAACCACCATGGTGTTTCTGGTGGGCATGCCGGTGTTGCTGGGCTTTGGAAATTATTTAATTCCACTTATGATCGGCGCCCGCGACATGGCGTTTCCGCGCCTGAACGCCTTCGGGTTGTGGCTGTTCATTTTCGGCGGATTACTGCTGTATTACTCATTTATTGGTGGCGACGGCCTGTATGGAATGGGCGGCGCGCCGGATGTTGGTTGGTTCGCTTATTCACCGCTCACCAGCAAGGCATTCAGTGTTGGACACGCCACGGACTACTGGATTCTTGGAATCATGGTCAGCGGATTTGGCAGCATGACCACGGCTATTAATTTCATGGCCACCATTTTGTGCATGCGTTGTCCAGGCATGACATTCATGCGCATGCCACTCTTTGTGTGGCTCATGTTCACGGTTGGTATTTTGGTGTTGCTCGCCTTGCCCGTGCTCACTGGCGCGCAAGTGATGTTGCTCTTTGATCGATTCCTTGGCGCGCACTTTTTTGATCCGCAGCAACAAGGCAGCGTTATTTTCTGGCAACACTTGTTCTGGTTCTTTGGACATCCAGAGGTGTACATCTTAATTCTGCCAGCCTTCGGCATGATTTGTGAAATCATTCCCGTGTTCAGCCGCAAAGTGATCTTTGGATATCCACTGATGGTTGCGGCGACTTTGTCCATCGCGTTCATTTCACTTGGCGTGTGGGTGCATCACATGTTCTCAGTGGGTTTGCCGCCGTGGCTCAACTCCATCTTCGCGGCCAGCACGTTCTTAATCGCCGTGCCTACGGGCATGAAAATGTTTAATTGGATTGGCACCATGTGGGGTGGAAATATTCGATTCACCGTGTCCATGATGTTCGCAACCGGATTTCTGGTCATGTTCCTGTTTGGCGGTTTAACTGGAATTATGCTGGCGGTTGTGCCATTTGATTGGCAATTGTCCGACAGTTATTTTGTGGTGGGGCACTTTCACTATGTGTTGTTTGGTGGAACCATGTTGGCCGTGTTCAGCGCCGTGTTCTATTGGTTTCCCAAAGCCACGGGCCGCTTGTTGAGCGAACCCATGGGCAAGTGGACATTTTGGATGTTCATGATTGGACTCACATTGACATTCTTCCCCATGCATCTCAGCGGCGTTCTGGGCATGCCGCGACGCGTGTACACCTATCAACCTGGACGCGGATTTGAATTGTGGAATTTAATTTCAAGCTCGGGCGTGCCATTTCAAATTGTTGGCGTGTTGTTGTTGGTGACCAACATCATCAAGTCGCTCATCAACGGACGCGTTGCTGGACCTGATCCATGGGACGCGTGGACTTTGGAATGGGCTACCTCTAGTCCGCCGCCAAGCGAAAACTTTCCCAAGATTCCAACCTGCACAAGTCCGCGGCCATTGTGGGATCGCAAGCATCCTGAAGATCCGGATTGTTTTTACGAATGACGCTTTAAGAGAACGCCATGACTTCCATACCACACACAAATTTAATTCCAAGCAGCGCGCCCAGCCGCGGCAAGGTTGGTATGGCGTGTCTCATTTTCGCCGAGTGCTGGTTCTTCGCGGGCTTCATCGTGGCGTATTTGTTTTACATCGGTAAAAGTTCGTCCGGTCCATTGCCACGCGAAGTCATTGATATTAAGCCTGTTTTGGTGAATTCCGCGGCGTTGATCGCCAGTTCCTTTACGGTCATCGTGGCTTTGCGCGGACTTGCGCGCAGTCACATGGGCGTGTTCCGTTTCTGGATGTTGCTCACCATTGTGCTTGGCGGTTATTTCATCTACGGCACCGCCATGGAATGGAAAAGTTTCATTGTGGACCACCATCTCACCATCAGCACTAATTTGTTTGGCACCACGTATTACAGTTTGGTTGGCTTCCATGCGTTTCACGTGATCGTGGGATTGTGTTTGCTTACCTCCATTTTGGTCTTGTCCCTCATGGGGCACATTCATGTGGTGCGCGATCATCTGCGCGTTGAGCTTGTCAGTTGGTACTGGCACTTTGTCGACGCGGTTTGGATTGTCGTTTTCACAACCGTATACATAG
>CANKBX010000166.1 GCA_947480055.1 Planctomycetaceae bacterium | reverse complement strand
CCGAGTTCGGTGACTTCATGCTTGTAAAACAACTTGGCGACTTCGGCGCCAATTTCGGCCGCGAGAATATCTTCAATTTGCCTGCGTCCCGCGGTGCTTTGATACAAATCTTCACTCACTTCGCGCATGGATGTGGACACGGGTTGCCCCTTCAATTCGCTGGGCGCTGGATACAAGCGCGATCGACCAGAAACATCTATGACTTTCACGGTGGCTTGCGCCGATGGCCGTGCGATTCCGCCCGGAGCCGAAAGCGCGAAGTCCTCAATTTGAACATAGATGATTGTGTCGGCGCCAACGCGTTGGCCAATCTCACTGATTGGAATCGGCTTATCCACGGTTTCATCCTTGCGCGCGATCGCGATCGCATCACGGGTGGCGATCGTGTCCGTGACCAAGCCTTGTTTCATGAGAACGGTGGAAACTTTGTCGCCAATCACGGCGCGAAGTTGGGTGCGACTCAAAATATTGGTTCGATCATCCACAAACACCACGGTCTTGCGGTCGGGCAACGTGTATTGGGCGTCAATCGATGGCGGACCATCGATGATGTATGAGGCGGGAACAAGATAGTTGCAAGAAACCAAAAAAATTCCAGCCACCCAAGCCGCGACTTGGCTGATCCATCGCGCGAAGTATTTAATTTTTTGTTGTGCGATTTTCATTTTTTGGTGTCGGGATATTTCTCTTCAATGTGATCATAAAAAACCCAAGCCGAGTTGCGAATAAATGTGGCCAACAAACCCGTCTGCACCGACGCGAGGGTCATTGCCTCGCGGGTCACTCCGGCGTCAAGCGGAAATTGCGCCGACACATTCCACTGGTCCACTGTTTGATCCGGATCAATTCCATCGCGCTCCGCAACGCCAATATTTCCCGCCGCCACGCCTTCCCATAAATAGCGATTTCCAGGGGGAGTCAAGCGATATTCGTACAAATCAACAATCACAAGCCGATCCACATCCAACTCCTCGGCGACTTGTCCAAGCGGTTGCGCCGACCAATTGGGCGTTTGATGTTGAAAGTTCATGCTTACGCGCGGATCCATCACTTTGATTCCAGGAATATTGTCTTGCAAACGCTGAGCCAAGTTGAACGAAATATTTGGAACCGCGGTTGGGTGCTCATACACCGTGCCCATGTCGGCCTTCACAAGAATGGCCACGCGCTTGTTGTCCAAGCCAGCGTACTTGGCCAACACTTCGATTTTTTTCTCGCGCTCAATATTCTGCCCAATCGCGGAAGCGATGCCAAACACTTGACAACTGGTGAGCGCGCCAACAACGCCCACGAAGCCCAGAGCGATCGCGGCGCCAAGAGTGATCCGGGACAACGCCACGCCGCGCTTGGAAATGACGCGCGTCAAGATATCCATCCTTGCATGCAAACCAATTTCCAAAACCAAGCGCCAAGGAACAATGACACCACGGCCGCGAATCCCCAACGATTCAATAGTGGATCAAACAACCTTTGCAATTGATATCCGGTGAGCGACACGCCCAACGCCACCACGCAACCCACCGCGCAAGCGATGGCCAACAATGCGCCCATGAATTGCGTGGAGAATGCCTGCATGAATTGCACGCGCGCGACATACGCGAACGCCGTTGTCATGCCGCAACTTGGACATGGAATGCCCAGCGCCGCGGGCCAAGAACACATGGGTAAACCAATTTGTTCGTGCGTGCCAATTCCGCGCGCGTCCGGAGTGAGCGTGGCCGCAATCACCAATGGCGCCAACAAAGCGCCTGCCAAAAGCAGAACAAGTCCGCGGGTGGTTGGGTTGATTGTTGATACTTCGGACATGATGCAAGAGTGTAACTGCTGTTTCAAAGGGCTAGACACTCCCTGATCGGGTGGTCAGAATGCGATCATGACCACCGCACCAAACCACGCCCGCATTGATGGACATCTTGATCTTGCCTACCTGGCGATGCAAGGTATCGATCTTGAGTCCAACTCCATCGATCGCGCGCGCTACGGCGTGAATTTCCCCGCTCTTGGAGAGGGTGCGTTCAAAATTATTTTCGCCACGCTGTTCACGGAAGTTGGTTGCGACGAACCTTGGGGTTACGCCAACCACATGGACGTTGATGCGGCCGCCCGCGCCGCCCGATTGCAGTTGCGTCTGTATCAAGGACTTGAATCCCGCGGAGTGATTCGCATTGTTCGCACGCAAGCGGATCTTCTTGGTTGGAATTCTCCCGGACCAATTCGTGTGGTTATTTTAATGGAGGGAGCGGATCCGATCGAGTCTCCGCAACGCGCGCAGTGGTGGTTTGAACAAGGCGTTCGCATGGTTGGTCTGACGTGGGCCAAAGGTTCGCGCTACGCCGGAGGCAATGCCGAGCCCGGAGAATTGACCGCCGCGGGCAAGGAAATGGTTCGATCACTTGATGCCTTGGGCATGATCCATGATCTTTCGCATTTGTCCGATCAAGCCTGCGCGCAAGTGATCGCGCTGTCCAAAGGCGCGATCGTGGCCAGCCATTCCAACTGCAGAAGTCTTGTGCCTGGCAATGAGCGGCATCTCACCGACGAAACAATCCGAGCGATCTCGGCGCGCGATGGTGTGTGCGGTTTGAATTTGTATGGAAAATTCCTGGCGAATGACCGCGTGGCCACCATGGACGATGTTGCGCGCCACGTCAAACATGTGCGCGAAGTGGGCGGAGCGAAATGCCTTGCGTTTGGCAGCGACTTTGATGGCGGTTTCACGCCAAGTGATTGTCCAGAAAATGCGCAGCGCCCTGAAGATGCGCCCAAGATTGAGCATGCGCTTGCGCAAGCCGGACTCACTGCTGTGGAACTCGAAGGATTTCGAAGTGAAAACTGGTTGCGTGTGTTGCGGGCTTCGCTTCCAAAAAATTAAATATTGAAAGCTGCGTTGAAGTGCCTTAGCGCGACCATGCATGAGCGTGGCGGAATGTAATTCACGCTTAAGGCTTCAGCGTGCGCTCATCATTCAGTGACACGTGCACAAACTTCTCTTGCGCGCGAATCACCAAGTCCAATCGCACTCCACAGTGATGCCAATCAACGGCTTGCGTGGCGTCGGTGAACACAATGCGTTCAACAATCGGCAGCGGATCGGCGGCCAATCCAGGAAATCCAAGTCGAATTAATGATGCATTGCGCAGCGCCCATGCGGCGGCTTGGCGAATGGATGCGGCTTGCTCAACTGGCGCGATGACGTGCAAGCGCCCCGCGTTGTCGGTGGCGAATTCAATCTCCGCGTTGTTGGGATAGCGAAGGGCGACGGGCCACAAACCTGAAATAATCGCGGCGAATGAACCTGGTCGCATTTGCACTTGAAGCGGCTGCTTCGCGGCGGCGCTTGAGTGTCCAACAGTTTGCCCAATAGGTTGCCCAATAGGTTGCCCGATCGGTTGCGCGGCGGATGGCTTTGGCGTGGATGATTGAGATTGCTGCGCCGCGGATTGCTGAGTGGCGTTGTTGGAAATAACGCTCTTTGGCGCCGAGGCTCGTCGAGTTCCATCCACTGTTTCTTCCGCGGCGCGGATGGCCTGAAAAATTTCCGCCACAGAAAATCCGCCGGTGAAAAAAGCTTGTTGCGCCACATTG
The DNA here is from genome assembly GCA_947480055.1 of Planctomycetaceae bacterium. Taxonomy (GTDB): domain Bacteria; phylum Planctomycetota; class Phycisphaerae; order Phycisphaerales; family SM1A02; genus SYAC01. The sequence continues at coordinate 94 of CANKBX010000166.1, read as the reverse complement.
GTTCGCTCAAGCCGTTGATATGTTCCAGCCAACGGAACTGGCTGTTGCAAAAACGCTTGCGCCGCCGTGGAAATAGTTGCAATGGCTTCGTGTG
>CANKBX010000165.1 GCA_947480055.1 Planctomycetaceae bacterium | reverse complement strand
GGCGGTCCATAGCCTTGAAAGCGTTCGCGAATGGCTAAATCTTCAACGCCTTCGCGCAAAGCCGCAACGGCAACTTCTGGAAGCGGCTCGGTCACATCGCCAATGCCGCAGCGAATCACCTTGGCCGCAAGTTCTGGATTCGCGTCGCAAAAAACTTTCACGCGCCGCGCAATTTCAGGAAACAAATAGCCCGCGCTTAATTTTAAATAATTTTCATTGATCCACGCCATGAGATCAAATTACCTTATCAACGCGCGTTCAGCGCCAATCGAAGCCGTGGCTTTGCGCAAACGAACCGCAAGCGCTGGCGGCAAATTCGCCATGACCAATTGTTGCCGTCCATCATGCGCCTTGAACAACTCGCGGCGAATTCCACGGATTTCTTTCAACTGCTTCTTTCCCTTGGAGCCCACCAAAGTTCCTTTGATCACGCGCACGCCGGCGTATTCAAAGTAAACCAACTCGCCGCCATCAACCAGCAATTCCATCAGGTCCTTGAAGATGGCCCGCACGAGCGCGGGCGGAAAATTATTAAATGGCAAACCACACACGATCAAGTCGTAGTTGCCGTCCAGTTGCGCGTCCTCAATTTTTCCCTGGTGCAACTCAACATGGATTTTGGAATGCGACCTGCGAAATGGCGCGAGAATGTTTTTCTCCAGCGAGTCGCAAAAAAGTTCATTCATTTCCACAACATCAAGATGGTCGCCCGCGCGAAGATCCTTGAGCAATTTTTTGGTGAACGGACCAGTGCCAGGACCAACCTCAAGCACGCGCCGTTTACCAGTTCGCGCGGAAAGCCCCTTGGTCATAGCACTTGCAAGCGCGGGGCTGCTGGGCCACACGCTGCCGGTGTTTTTAATATCTCGAAATGCTTCGCGGACAAATTTCAACATGCCCAAATGAGTCTACCCAATGCTTCGCCTTTATAATTGCGGAGCGAACACTTCATTCCCATTGAGACTCAAGGCGAAGCCCGCGAAAATTTCGGCGATCTGCTCCAAATCTTTCAACGCCGTCATTTCAACGGTGGTGTGCATGTAGCGGATGGGCAAACTCACCAAACCGCTTGCAATTCCGCCGCCATTGATGAAAATGGTGTCCGTGTCCGTGCCTGTTCTCCCAGGCGCGCCGGCCCGCTGCACGACAATATTTTTGGCTTTGGCCACCTCAAAGATGCGCGCCGTTACTTCTGGCTGCGCCGCTCCACCAACGGTAACTTTTGGACCGCCACCCAATTTAAAATGCCCGTGTTGCGGATGATTAATGCCGGGACTATCCGTGGCATGGCCAACATCCGTCACCAGCGCCACGTTGGGATGAAGCGAACCCGCGATCATGCTGGCGCCATGCAAACCAACTTCCTCTTGCACGGTGCTCACCGCAACCACGCGCACATTTAATTCTGGGCGCTTCTCGGCGATCAAACGCAAACCCTCAGCGGCGGCGAATGTTCCAATGCGATTGTCCAAACCGCGCGCCACGATCAGGCCGTCACCCATCAACATGCTTTGATCCATGAACACGCCTGCGTCGCCAATATTCAGCAATGCTTGCGCGGCTGCAAAATCCTTGGCGCCAATATCCACGTACAACTCGTGCAACTTTCGCATTTTGCCTTCGTTGGTTTTGTCTTGCAAATGAATTGCGGTGGCGCCAATCAGTCCAACAACGGGCTGCGTCACGCCATCAACCGAACTCATAAATTGAACGCGCTTTCCAACAATGCTTCCCGCGTCAATGCCGCCAATGGATTTGCAATACACAAAACCATTTGGGTCGATGAAGTTCACCATCAAACCAATTTCATCGGCGTGGCCGCACAGCGCCAAAGTGATAACGTCTTTGCCACTTTTGGCGGGCTCAACGCTTGCAAAACAATTTCCGTAGGCGTCGTTCCAACATCGATCGGCGAATGGCCTGACATATGAAAGCCAAACTTGTTGGCCGGCCCTTTCGTAACCAGAAGGGCTTGGGGTATCTAGTAAAGTCCGAAGAAAGGTCAAGGAGTCTGGGCGCATGGGTAGCGGAATGTACACGCTTGGACCTACGCCGTTACTCGATGACCTCCTTCGGACTAAACCTTAGAAGTTTGTTTAACTCGCTTGCCTGCTTGTCAGGCGCGCGAAGGCCGCTTCAAAGTCGCTCAATGACTTTGAAGTTGCTCGAGGCTTGCCACTGGTTGAAGGAGTTATGACTGGCTTTGGAAACGCAATATTCTGCGGCACCGCTGCCAAGGCCGGCTTCGTTGTGCGACCCATGCGCTCATCCCGCCGCGCCTCCATAGTTTGCTGAAGCTTTGACAAAATGCCGCGCAAATGCTCCAACTTTGAGTTTGTTGCTCCTGGTTGCATTGCGATTTTTTGAACTTGACCGTTGCTATTTTCCATGACACTCCCTTTCCTTTCATTGGCGCTGCGAATTGCAGTCACCACACCTACGCAATTCAATGTCGAATATGAAATGATGAAATGCAAGAAATCCCATAACTTTTTCATGAAATTTCCTCTCCCGAACCCCGCATGGGGGTAAATTGGCTTTTCAACACTTTCCAAAGGCTCCAAACCATGAAATTCCGCTTGCTTTACACGTCAATTCTGCTTGCACTGCTTACAAATTCGTTGGCGTCCGCGGCCACGATCAACCTTGCACGCTGGCCATCGATCAGTCCAAACGGGCAAAACATGGTGTTTTCTTGGCAAGGCGATTTGTGGCTTGCGCCAAATTCAGTTGTCAGCGATGCGGTGCGAATCACCAACCATCCAGCGGATGAAACGCGATCCGCATGGAGTCCAGATGGCGCGACGATTGCGTTTGAAAGTTCACGCGATGGCTACAGAAATATTTGGACCATGCCGGCGACTGGCGGCGAAGCGACACAAATTACTTTTGGTGAATCTTCTTGTTCGTTGAGCGCGTTCGCAAACAACGCCGCGGGAGTGCCAACTATTTATTTTGATTCGGCGCGCGAAGGAGATTTTTATCGAGTGCCCCGCTGCTACTCGGTTCCTGGCGTGGGTGGCCGCATTGAACGCTTGAACCAGGCCTTTGGAACCAACGCATCGCCGAATGGTGGCGGACAATATTTAATCGAGCGCGGTGGAAGTTCGTGGGCGCGCCGCGGGTATCGCGGTTCGGATCAGCGCGATGTGTGGTTGTTCGATTCAAAGAAACCAATGGAGCAGGCGTTCACGCGGCTCACTCAATTTGCGGGCAACGATGGGCAGGCGAAATGGTGCGGCCCGAATCAATATCTGATGCTCTCGGAGCGCGATGGCGTGGTCAATCTATATCGAAGAAATGTGGCGGACGCTCCGGAAGCCGCGGGTGAAAAATTGACCAATTTCACCGACGATATTGCGTCATTTGATGTTGGCGCGGATGGACGTAGCGCTGTGATCGCATCTTGGAACAAGTTGTACAAGCTTGATCTTGCAACAAGCCAAGCGCAGCCTCAACCCATCGCGCTTTCCGCGTCCGTGGATACGGTTGACGCCGTCGAGGTGCGCCATGTTGGAAAAGATATTTCAGAGGCGACCTTAAGCCCCGATGGAAAAACAATGGCGTTCGTTGCATACGGGGATGTTTTTGTGCGCAGCATGGATGAGAAGTCGCCGGTGGCGCGCGTCACGTTGCCACCATCGCATGAGCGCGACATTGCATGGAGTGCCGACGGAAGTCGATTG
>CANKBX010000164.1 GCA_947480055.1 Planctomycetaceae bacterium | reverse complement strand
GCCAGCGCGATCAACATTGGATACGTGAGCACTGGCCACATGGCTACCAGCGCGCCAAAGCCAGTGGCAACACCTTTGCCGCCTTTGAACTTGAGCCACGGTGAAAAAATATGTCCGGCGATCGCGGCGATGGCAATCACGATCCACACCATGAACGCGGTGGGCGAGATGGTGTTGACTTGGCGGCCAAGCACGCCGTTGAATTGTCCGATGATCAAAACAGGTAGCGCGCCTTTGATCGCGTCAAGCGCGAAACAAATAAAGCCCCACTTGCGACCAAGCGCGCGGCCCACATTGGTGGCGCCCACATTTCCGCTGCCCACTTTGCGCAAGTCCACGCCTTTTGATTTGGCGATCAACACGCCAAATGGAATGCTGCCGCACAAGAAGGCGGCCGCGATTTCAAGGATGATTTGCCAGTCGATTTGCATGTTGAGTTGTGGGTTGGGTTGTGGGCTGAGTTGCGTGTTAAGTTGCGTGTTGAATTGCGTGTTGAATTGCAGGTCGAATAATTCGATTGCTAAAAGAGTAGTCATTTGCCCTGAGATTGTGTGACCGCGCGGGTTTGTCGCGCTCAATCAATCAGTCAAGCTTGGCGTTGAGCAGTTGTGTGGCGGCGTGCGCCACATCGCCAACCGAAATGCGGTCCACGCGCGCGATCTTTGCAACATGATTCGCGATCACCTCTTTGGGAAGAAACGGATCCGCGATTAAAAGCCATTCGCGTTGCATCGTTGTGGCGTTGGTGTTGTGCGGCTCATGCAGAGTTGTGAAGCGATGGTCGGTTGGTCCAAACAGTGAAACGCACGGCGTGTTGAAACCCGCCGCGATGTGGCGCGGACCCGTGTCGTTGGTGATCAGCAAATCAGCTTGCGCGATTGCTCCCTTGAGTCCTTCAAGAGTGACGCCGCGATCAATCAGAGAAATTGCGGCGCCGTCACTGGCGGACACGATCGCATCAACAACATCGCTTTCGTTGGCGGAGCCAGTGACCGCCACACCGGCGCCGCATTTATTTCGCAGCGCAATCGCAAGCGCAGCGAAATTGGCGGCGGGCCAACGCTTATCAAGTCGATTTGCTCCTGGATTTAAAATCACGCGTGGCCGCGGCAATCCATCAAGCAGGCGAAAGCCATGGGCAAGTTCCTCCACGCTGCAGTGCAATTGCACGGCGCGGTCAGTGATGCTGGTTCCAAGCGCCAACTCGGTGAGATCGCAATAATTATCCACGCTGCTCAAAGGAGTAGTCATGAACGCGGGCGTTGCGGGATGCGAAAGAAACCAGGCGCGATTTTGGCGATTCCAACCAACACGCGTGCGCGCGCCGCTGGCAAATGCGATCAAGGCGCTGCGCAAGCTGTTTGGAAAGAGCAACATGGCGTCGGCGTTGATGGCGCGGATTGGTTTGAGATTGCTCAACGGTCCAAGCCAGCCGCGCATGGGGTGTTCCACGCACTCGTCAAAGATTGGCAAGCCAGAAAGTATGGTGCGCAATCCAGCGCGGCCAAGCAACGTGATGTGCGTGTTGGGTAAATGCGTTCGCAATGCGCGCAACGCCGGAGTGGCCATGACGGTGTCGCCAATCCACGATGGAAGAATCACGCAGAGTCGTTGGCAATTGTGCAGCGCCGCCCTCACATTGAACCCCATGGACTTTCCGCGCCGCGGTGTTCGCGCCACCAACGATCACTGTCGCGGCGAAGTTCCGCCACAAATCCCAACGCGATCACATCGCCGCCTTCAACGGTGGCTGTCACGCAGTTGGTTTCAAATTCAATGCGCACCAATTTGATGCCAGTTCGTTGCGCCAGTGCCTGCGCCATGGATTTGATTGTTTCTTGGAACACGGCGTCCGACAAAATATCAGATCGACGCGCGTGCAGCGCGACGGTGCCAGCCATGGCAACGTCCACAACCGAAGCGGTGATGCGCCGCGCGGCGGCGAGCAAATCTTTTTCAACAAAGTCGCCAACGCTTGCGGCGGCCAATTCGCGGTCGCTTGAAATCAAAATAGTGCGGCATTGCGCGGCCGCGCCCGCCACAACATCGCGCTCTTGATCGCCCACCATCCAGCTTTTTTCTAGATCAATGGCGTGCGCCAACGCCGCGGCGAACAACATTCCCGGGGCGGGCTTGCGCCACTCATGCTCGCCGCGATATTTTTCCACGGTTGCTTGCGGATGAAACGGGCAGTAATAGTATTCGCAGATCACTTGGGGCGCGCCCACTTCCGCGCAAAGCATGCGCTCCAAGCGCGCGTGTGTTTGCACCACAGCGTCCTCGTTGTATTTGCCGCGCGCCACGCCGCCTTGATTGGTGACCACGAACAAAATGAAATTGTGTTTCAACAACAGTTGCAACGCCAACGCGACGCCGGGAAGAATCTTCAGTTGATCTGGATCGCCCAAGTCGCCCGCGTTGTCGATCAGCGTTCCATCGCGGTCAAGAAAAACCGCCGGCCGCAAAGCGGGTTGGCGGGCTGACGCGCTCACACCACGACCGCCGGTTTAGATTTGGAGAAATGCAAATGCGGAACGGTGTCGCCAAAGCACGTGCCCATGGCGCGCCCAGCCGAGATCAATCCATGGTCCAGCGGAACAAGTCGTTGCTTGCCCGCGGCATGCAACAAGTCGACATCGGAGAAAATATTATTTTCACGCACCACCATGCGATTGTGTCCACCAGCCATCAGCGTAAGTATGGCGTGATAGCCAAAGTGCGTGGCCAGAATTCGATCGGCCGCGATGGGGGGACCGCCGCGCTGGATGTGCCCAAGAACCGTGGTGCGGGTCTCAACATTGCAGGCTTTTTCTATGCCTTTTGCCACAAATGCGCCAATGCCGCCAAGCCGAATTGGATCGGGACTTGTGGGGTCAATGCGCGCCACGATTTGCTCGCCCGATTTTTGCCGAGCGCCCTCGGCCACCACAACAATGGCGAAGCCCGGACCCTTGCTCATGCGCTCGTTCACGAACGCGCAGATGGGATTGAAATCAAATGGAATTTCTGGAAGCAGAATCACATCGCTTCCGCTGGCCACGCCGGCGGTGAGCGCGATCCATCCAGCGTTGCGTCCCATGAGTTCACACACCATCACACGATGGTGGCTGTCGGCGGTTGAGTGCAAGCGATCAAGCGCGTCGGTGGCCGTTGCGACCGCGGTGAGAAAGCCAAAGCTAATTTCAGTTCCAACAATATCGTTGTCGATTGTTTTTGGAACACCAATAATGTTCAAGCCCTTGGCCACAAGATGGCTCGCGGCGCTCATGGTTCCATCGCCGCCAATCACAATGATGGCGTCAAGTTGGTGGCGCTTGGCGGTGGCGAGGCAGCGCTCGGTCATGTCGCGAAAAACTGGCGCTCCATTCTCATCGTTGCCAACGTGGTACTTGCTTGGATTGCAACGATTGTTGCTGCCCAAAATAGTTCCGCCGCGCACCAGAATTCCAGCGACATCGCGCGATGTCAAAGGGCGAACGCGGTCGTCGATCAAGCCTTGAAAGCCATCCTCAATGCCCACGACCTCGATTCCGTATTGCAAAATTGCGGTTTTGGTGACTGCGCGGATCACTGCATTTAGGCCGGGGCAATCACCACCACCGGTGAGCACGCCAATGCGACGAATATTTTTTGGAGGTGTCATGGAAAGCGTCAGATCGTAACGATCTTTTGCCCAAGCGCCACGCTCCGCGATGTTTCACCACAGCGGTACCATTCTTTCAATGACT
>CANKBX010000163.1 GCA_947480055.1 Planctomycetaceae bacterium | reverse complement strand
GCGCCAACGCTCACCAGCGCGCCAATGCGAGCGTCTTTACCAATGGTGGCGCTTGGATCAATCACCGCGCTGGCATGCGCGCCAAGCGCAGGAAGAGTGGCGGGCGCGGCGAAAGTTTGTAAAATTTTTGCCACCGCCAAATCGGCGTTTTCCACGCGAATCAGCGCGCGGCTTTGCGGATTGCCCGCATGAGCGGCAATTGGAGCTTGACTGGAAGACGGGCTGAAAGAAGGGCTCAATGGCTGGGTTGTCAGCGGCGATTTCACTTGACGCCCAACAATGGCGATACGCGCGCGGCTTTGCGCCCAAAGTTTGGCGTGCGCGTCGCTGGTGATAAATGTCGCCTGCATATCGGTTGCGTCGTTGAGCGATGACAAACCAGTGAATGCAATATCGCCATCGCCTTCAAGCGCACCGCCCACCAACAACGCGAGTTGCGAACTTGTAGTGGGGGTCAACACCAACGGCGCTTCACTTCCCTTGTCTCTTGGAATAATTTTCATTCATTTGCTTGATTACAACATCGCTGATGTCAATGGATGGATTGATCCACAACATGCGGCGGCCAGAAATTTGCGTCATGACCGGGCGCGTGTCCTTGGGATCAAATGGCGGGGTGGCGTCATCAAGAAACACGGCGTCAATCATTTGCGCCTTGCAAATGTCACCCAGTGAAGACTTGATGGCTTGATATGTGTTGCGAAGAAGAAGGGACTTTTCCATCTCGAATTTTTTGCGTGAGAATTCATCGAATGCCTTGTAATTTCCAATAGCCTCCTCGATTTTTTTGGAAGTCTCAAAGAATCCCGGCGTATCGGGCTTGAAATTTTCCAATTCGGCTTGCAGGGCCTGCACGGCTTGACCTAATTTTTCATTTTTGGCGGTGAGTTCTTTCAGCGTCTCTTCCAAGCGTTTTTCGCCGGCTTTGTGCTCATCCAAGCCACTGTACAAGCGCGCCAAATCCACGGTTGCGATGGCGGTGGGTTTCTCAAACGTGTTGAAAGCCCATAAAGAAATCGAGGCAAGCGCCACGAACAATGTGATTGGCAGGAAAGAAAATCTACGCATGTGAATTCTCCAAAGTGTTGTTAGTGGATTTCATCGGACATGAATGCAGTTGACTACGCGAGGTGAGGCAAGTGGCGCGGATGCGACACGCAAGTGAATATTATTTTTTGGCGGGACCCACGGATGCGGGAGCGGTGGCATGTGTGTTGTTCATCTTCACAATCAACTTGTCGCTGACATCCGTTGATGGGCTTGCGAAAATAATTTGACGGCGACCAATTTGCTCCAGCACTTGCTGAGCCAAGGGCGCCTTGACCTCACGGCTGGTGACGATGTTGTTGATTCCATCGTTGACAATGATGTAGTCATAACCCTCGCTCTCGGCGAGTTTGGCGCTTTCCTCGCGCAAATTGCGATAAATACTTTGCCACATCAAACTATTTTCGCGGTCCAGTTCGGCGCCTTTCAGGGTGGCCCATTGCTCAAGTTGAAGTTGCTCCAGCACAACTTGCTCGGCGATACGTTGTTGCTCCGCACCGTCGGTGGCGGCGGACGCTTGCTGCACTTCGGCTTCAAGTTTTTTCTTGCGGCTGTCGGCCTCGTCGCGCATTTGATTTTGCAGCGCGGTGAGTTGCACTTCCCAGTCGGCTTTTTCCTGCAGTTTGTCCAACACTCTTCCCAAATCAATGCTGCCAATTCGGGTGGCTTGCGCGGGCGCAACTGGACGGCTCACGCCCCAGGCGAATGATCCCAAACCAAAGGCGATGAGCGAGGCGATAACGACGGTTTGTAGGTTTGAATTTTTCATTGTGGTCTTCTTTATAGATAGAGATGGAGAAAGGGAGAGTGTAAGTGCCACGTTCAAAGTTTGCCCAGCGATTTCACCCGTGATTGAGGCCGCGGTTTCACCCGCGATTGAGCCGATCCTGGCGCGCGTAATTTAGAATGGAAGCTCGGCGTTAAACGAGAACACCTGCGTTTCGTCGGTGCTTTCCTTCATTAAAGGAACCGCGAAATCCAGCGCGATTGGAGCGGGACCAAGCGCGCCAATGTACAAGCGCAAGCCAACTCCAACGCTGGCGCGATATTCCGTGAAGCCAACTGGATTTGGAATGTCGCCTGCATAGTCGTTGCCAGTGACGGTTCCAGAATCAACGAAAGCCACGGCGGTGATGACATCTTGAAAGATGGGCGTTTCATATTGCGTGCCTGCGAAGAACATGAATTGACCACCGATACTTGTGGCAGGGGCGCCGTTGCTGGGTCCTTGCGTGGTTGGTGGATAAGAGTTGGGGTAGCCCTGCAACTGATAGGTCACAGGACTGATGGTGCGGAACGCGAAGCCGCGCAATGTTCGGCCGCCCAAATAGAAGCGCTCGAACACCGGCGCGTTGTCGCTGGTGATGTATCCAAATTGTGAATTTAAGCGCAGCGTGGTTTTGCGCCCCAGAAAATCCTCGTCCAACGTGAGGAACGTGGTGTAGCTGCCGCGGACCATTGGAAAACTGTACGCGCCCGCGTACATGCTGCCCGTGACTTCGGCGACGGATCCAGAACCTGGACGAGATTTACTGTCGATGGTGTTTCGCGAAAGGGAAAGTGAGAGCACGCCAAATTGACTTGGACCCGCTTGATCATTCACAACCACCAGCGGAGTGCCATCTTCAAATTGCGTGAGAGTGACATTTTCTAGACGCACATTGGTTCCAAATGACCAGTAGTCACCAAGCCGCCGGCCTGTTCCAAATGACATCGTGGTGCGCTCTTCGGTCCACTGCGGATAGACGCGATTGCGATACGAAAGGCTGGTGCTGCCCGACCAATCTGTTTCAAACAAATGCGGTTCGCCCAATGAAATGGAGTAGGTGCTCACATCAATACCTGGCTGAATGGCGATCGTGAATGATTGACCCGCGCCGCGGAAGGCGCGCCCCGCGGTGAACTCGCTGAACGATGTCGGCACGTCGGCGATATCAAAGTTGTATTGATTCAGCGAGATTTCACCGCCGAAACCTTGGTCGGTGCCGATGGCGATACCAAAGTTCACGCTGCCCGTGTTCTTCTCCTTGATCTCAACCAACACGTCGCGCGTTCCAGGCTTGTCCGGATCCTCCTCTTGCGGCGTGACACGAATGTCGTTGAATAAATTGGTGGACTTCAAGCGAATTTGCGTGAGTTCAATTTCGCGGCCGTCCATTGGTCGACCAGGTTGAAAGCGCACCAAGCGCCTGATGATCTTGTCGCGCGTTATGAAATTGCCTTGGATTTGCACCAGGCCCGTTTCATAGCGATCGCCCTCGGTGATGCTGATCAGCATGTCCACCTCGGCCTCCTCGCCAGATCGCACATAGTTGGTGTTCACCTTGGCGTTGATGTAGCCCATCACAAAGTAGGCGGTTTGAATACTTTTTACGCTTAAGTCTATGCCCTTCTTTTGATACGCGTCGCCGGGGCGCAGTGTCATGAGCGAGCGCAATTGCTCCGATGAAAAAACCCGCAGTTGACCATCGGTCGTCGCGCTTTCCACCCGCACGGAGCGCAGACGATATTCACGACCCTCATCGATCACAAAAACAACTTTGGCTTCTTTCTGATCGGAGTTCAACTCCACGCGGCGATCCACGCGCACGTCAACGTAGCCGTGCTCCTTGTAGAACTTGTCCAAGGACGCCACGTCGTCCACCAACGCCTCCTCATCCAAGTTGCCTTTGCGAAAAATAAATATCCAAGGTTTGGTCTTGATTTCCGCGGCAAGTTGCTTGGCGGGAAACGCGCGATTGCCCACAAATTCAACCTCTTGAATGCGCACGCGCGGACCTTCCACAATTCTAAAAATTAAAATTCCCGAATCCTTCAGGCGCGATTCGTCCACCGTGATCTCCACCAAGTAGTG
>CANKBX010000162.1 GCA_947480055.1 Planctomycetaceae bacterium | reverse complement strand
CACGCCAAGAGTGCGTCCATGCAAACCCGCGGCCTGCAAATATTCTTTGCGCTTCCATAATCCGTTGCGCATTTCAATCACTTGATCAGGCAAGCGACGATCACACGCAAGAATGTGCGCCCACGCCAACTCCGCCACCGCATTGGCATTTCGCCCGGGGCAATTGGCCACAAATACGCCGCGACGACTGGCCGCGCCAAGATCAATTTCATCCACGCCGGCGCCCGCTTGCACCACCAAAGCAAGTTTGGGGCTGGCTTCGATCGCGGCTTCATTCACAACAGTTTCGCGCACCACCAACACTTCAGCTTGCGTATCCGCAAGGCGCTTGGCCAAATCTTTGGAGGCCAACTCTGGTTCATACACAACTTCGCAACCCAAGTCTTGAATGGCTTGAACACCGTTGCCACCAATGGTGTCGGCCACTAAAACCTTCACGGTGATTTTTGGAAGGGAATTTGAATTTGCGCTGCTTCTAGAAAATACTGTCATGCCAAGAGTGTATCTATGTGGTCACAAAATCGACTGAATAAAAAGTCCGCTTGGTATGGCCGCATTGAAAGTTGCGGCGTGGCGCGGAATGCTTTCGTTGCCCCGGGCAATCTCTATGAGATCCGCCACGGACGCTCGAGAGAATATAAATGCCGCGTGCGCCTGCGCTGAATCCACATATTGAGTCAATTGCGCCGGACTGACCGCCGCATTCATGCTGTGAATTTGAATGGTTGCGGCATCCGCGCTTGCCTGGGTCCACGGAGTCAATACAGCACGTTCAAAGCGCGAGCGCTCCCAATTCACGGCGTTTGAATGCCCTAATTTGGCCACAGGCAAACGCCTTCGCGTCCAAAGACCGGCGCCAGAATTCATGCCACTATTTGAAGGACGCGAACTCGCCATGTACGTGTCAAAAAATCCGGAAGGTGGATCGCCCATGTGTTGCTCGCTTGCCACGCCCACGGAATCTGGCAATTGCATCAAGAATGTTTTGAGCGACTCCGCGTCGCCACCCGAAACCAGAATGTGGGACGGACAAACCGCGACCCGATCAATGGGCGTGAGCGCAACGGCTCGAAGCAGCGGCGTTGCGCTTTCAGAATGCATCTCGCGCGCGAACATTTCATCACCACTCAACACCATCAATAACTTGAGTTGCCCAACAAGCTCGGCCAACAGCGACGCGTTCTTGCAAGCCCACACCGTGTGCGTCGCGCCATCCTTGCCCAAAAAATGCGTCAAGGGCCTCTCATTGGTGTTGTCATGAATCACATCCGACAACTCATCATGATCTTGATACGCCAACACGGGAATTTCCGCGTGCGCCGTCAACGCCAAATCCCTTTGCCAAGTCTGACGCGCGACATCGTGGTCCGAAGTTTGAAATCGCATAAAAGTTGACACAATAGTTGGCGACATTGCCAGCGCCGCGATCAGCGCCACGTTTTTTTCACCGGCGCGAACTTGCCGATAAACGTACATCTGTGGTTGCTCGTCTTGGCAAATCCATTTTTCATTTTTCATGCGCGCAAACAAAGTCGCTCCCGCGTTGGGCGCATTGAATTTCTCGCGCACATCTGCGCCAATCACTTGCAGCCACGAATTGGGAAACGCAGCCAGTCTTCGAGCGGCTTCTTGCGGCGGCAAGCGCATGCCAGGCTCGCAGGATATTTCCGCGCTCTTGGCTGGAATGGGTCGAAATGCTGCGAATGGATGAATCTTGAACATGAAATGACCTTGTTCGAAATAGTATCCACCCCGATCAACCCCGATTTTTAATCAAAAATCAAGCATGTTGAGCTCAAAGTTCAGTCTGTGCGGGCGCCATGGGCAAATGAGTCTGGATTGCTCACAAGAAACTTCAGTGGGTTCTTGCAACGGTCGACCTCAAGGGTGGCTTCTGTGCGGAAGCCAATCGCGCTGGAAAAACTTTAGAGAGGACCGACATGAAACTTCAATTAAGCCACGCAGAGTCATTCACACCTTCTTTGCATATCGAACAACTCCACTCACCAAACCGCTCAGGCGAACGCTTTGACCGTCTCGCCGCGCGCATGCGCAAAGCAAGTTTGATTTGGGCGCAAGCCGAACCAAGCTGCCTGCGATTTCCAAACGCCGATGAATGGCTCACACGATTGGTTGCCAACAGCTCTTGGATGCGTCGATCGGTTGATCAAGTGGTGACGCAGTGGGCCGCGAACAGTTGCGCTTTGGCTGTTGAAGCGATCCCAGGCTGCTGGGTGATTCCAGCCGGTAAAAAAATTCGCTCCGATGGAATATCGCGGGGACTCGTTGTGGCCATCACAAAAGACGCCATCGGTCAAAACGGATCTTTGAACGCATTGTGCCAGTCCGCGGGCGTTGACTTTGAGTTGACACGCGAACTATTGCAACGCGAGCCAGCCATCTTGCGCCAAGAAATTCCCCGCATCAGCGCCATGCTGTCTTTGGTGCGCCCCGCCCCACTTCGAATCGCCAGCGCCGTTCCAACCGTGGAAGCACTGTTGCGTGCGATTGAAACCGCCGATCAATCCATCCGTGGCCACAGCGAACGCACGTCAAATCTTGCCTGCCGTTTGGCGCAAGCGTGCCAACTCTGCGCAACGCAACAAGAAACAGCGCGCGTGGCCGGGCTACTCCATGATGTTGGAAAGATTGGAATCCCCACGGAAATCCTGCAAAAACGTGGTCCATTGACCCCGGAAGAGCGCACTTTGGTGAATATGCATCCCGAAATGGGCAAACAAATTGTCTCAGGCTTGGGAGGCTTGGAGCGAACAGTGCCCGCCGTGTTGTGGCATCACGAACGATGGGACGGCGCTGGCTACCCGCACGGATTGTCTGGCGAAAAGATTCCAGTGTTGGCGCGCATCATGTCGGTCGTGGATAGTTTCGACGCCATGCGCCGCAATCGTCCCTACCGTGACTGCATGAGCATTGAAACCGCGCTGCAAGAAGTACACAACGGCGCTGGCGGACAATTTGATCCCGCAATTGCCAACACATTCATTGAGATGATCGATCGTGAGCCCGCGCTCGCCGCTTAAAAAAATATTCAAGAAAATTGTTTTCACCCCTTGCGTGACACGTGGCATGTTGTCACAATCAACGCATGAACTTTGAGGCCAAGGAAGGCTTCGCTGGTACAGACGCCGCAGAGCATAAGTATAAGACTCTGAAGATGGCGATAGGTTCACTCGCCCCATTTGATAGACACGTGTTGCAACTTCGCTGGGCCGATGATTTGTCGCGCCACGAAACCGCATCCGTGCTTGACCGCGACCCCGCTTCTGTGTTGGCGGCGGAAAATCGTTTGCGCGCTTGGATGCGTGAGCAAATTGAAGTTGCCGAAGTTGCCTTGGTCTAATTAGGCTATTGGCCAAAAGCGCCCAGCATCCGACCAAGATCCGAGGAATCTACAAAGCCATCTTTGTTGAAATCCGCGGCACAATCAGCACACGGACCAAATTTTCCCAAAAGCGATCCAAGATCCGCTGAATCCACCACCCCCGAGCAATTCAAATCTTCTGGAATACATGCTGGAAGCGGCTGAACCTTCATTCTTAAATGCGCCGCCTGGGCCAAACCAAATTGCACGTACGCATTTTCTTTGGCGTAGAACGCCGGATAGTTGCCAGCCTGTTGCGCCACAAATGTGAGGCTGCTCAATGAGAAAAATGTTCGACCCGCTTGAATACCTTGGCGCAAATAATTTTGAATATTCGCGTCCGCCACATTCACTTGAAATGTCATCACGGTGTCTTGCGCGATCAATTGACCCGCGGAGAGGCCGGCCACCTGCCCCACCGCGAACACGTTTGGTTGAAATCCATCGCGCGGATGGTTGGACATGTCCACCAAATTATTTACGTTGTCAAAGCAAGCGGCAAACGCGTTGCGAACGCCCGGCGACAAGTAACTCGCTCCACTCACGGCGTACGCGGAATTTTCCTT
>CANKBX010000161.1 GCA_947480055.1 Planctomycetaceae bacterium | reverse complement strand
GGCGGATTCACCAATGCAAAATTAATTTCACTCGCAGGCGTTCATCACAACCACGGCTTGTCCCGCGGCTCGCATTTGCGCGTGGATGATTTGGTGGTGACCAAACCACTGCGCGGTGGCGGGGCGGGCCGCGCCATGTTGCAATTTTTAGCGCTCGAGGCCAAACGTCTTGGCATTCCAGCGCTGTTGCTTGACGCGCGCGATGAGGCGAAGCCATTTTATTCCAGGCTGGGATTTGAATATCGTCAATCCACTCCGTGCGCCGTGCTGGTGGATCAACTCTTGGCGTAACGGCGCGCTATTTCACTTGCGCAAACAACGCCACGGAAACATCGCCATCAATACATTCACTTTGAGGCTTGGGCGCGCCAGGCGCTTGAAACGCTTTCAAATCATCGCGCGTAATCACCAACGCAACGCTGCCAGTCTTTTGCGCCAGCGCAATTTGCGCCAGCACTTGCTCGCGCGTGATAAAGCGCGCCTGCTCATTGGGCAACTTCAATTCATTGTCCAACTCGCCGCCTGGTCCAATGATGGTCATATCAAATTTCTTTGTGGTGTAGGCCACGCATGTCGCCATGTTGGCGTCCACAATAAGTGTGTGCGCTTGGGCAATCGCCTGAGACTGTGTGCGTAAAGTCTCAACGCCAAGTTTGCTTTTCTCGAGCAACGCATCAGGTAATAGCATGCCAGCAATCAGAAGCAACGGCGCGGGTGAAAATGCCATGCGCAATAGACGGTTCGTTGGAGCGCTTGCTCGATGAGCCCAATGATCAATCGCCGCCCATGAAAGCAACGCCAACGCAATTAATCCATAGCGCCATGTTGAGTTGTCGCGCCACAACGATTGCGCATAGAGCCACTGATGGCCAGTGATAATGAATGAAGCGAACAGCACGGCCACGGCCACCAGAAGCCATCGACCAACTTGATCCGCTGGCGATGATTTGAATGAAGTGGAGCTGTAGTAGTTCAACAATGAAGTTGCGATCAGGATGGATAATGCGGGGAAAATAGGCAAAATATAGGCTGGCAACTTGCCACGACTCACGCTGAGCAACAGCAAAGGCAAGGCAATCCACGTGGCGCACAACGAAGCGCCGCGTCCGCAAAAAAGTGACGCGCCAAAGCCGCTCCAGATTTTGCCAATGTTCAGCGACCACAGCAGCGCGCCTACGGGAATCATGGGCAAGAAATACCACCATGGCTCTGGATGTTGATTGCTGTCTGGCGAAGTGAAGCGGCGCACATGCTCCACCCAAAAGAAATAATCCCAGAAGCCGGGATTGTGTTTGTGAATTTCAATGATCAGCGGCGCCGCGACAATCGCCGCGGTGGCGATGGGAACCAGCGGCAATACGAACAAGTCACGCCAACGCATTTGCCAAATCAGCCAGCCGCCCGCGATGATTGCGGGAAACGCCAGTCCAAGAAATCCCTTGGTTAAGAACGCGCCCGCGGCCGCGACTCCGCTCAGCGCGAGAAACAATATGCGCCAACGGCGCTCTTGATCCGTTGCGGCGTACACAAAGAACGCAACACAGACTGTTAGAAATGCGCTAAATATCCCATCAAGAATGGCGATATTGCCAAACACCCACGGAAAGAGCAGGGTGAGTTGAACCGCTGTTGCGATCAATCCAATATTTGGAATTTTACAAATGCGCTGGGCGATTTTTCCTGTGGCAATGGCCGTCACCAACGCCGCCAACGCCGGCGCAAATCGCAATCCCCATGCGTTCTCTCCAAACACCGCCATTGACGCCGCGGTGAGCCAATATCCAAGCGGTGGTTTTTCGTAGTAGCGCAAGCCCACAAGTTTCATTGACCACCAATCTTTGTTGTGCAGCATTTCAAGAGCGATCGCACCATAGCGAGATTCATCTGGTGAAATAATTGGCCGCATAGCGAGCGGCAATAAATACAGTAATACAAATAGTAGAGAGATGTAACCCGTAATGGCTCTTGCGCTCATACGCGTGCAAGCGTATCCGTTCGAACGCAAACCCACCCTTCACGGCCGGAAATTTTTCCGGGACCGATTGAGCCAATTTCAATTTCCGTCATGGGGCGCTTGACTATAAACGGTGAGTTCGATTGATCGACCGCAACTGCAGGGGAGGCGCCACGAAGTGAATTTGTGGTGGCGGGCGTTTCGAGCAGCATGTCTCCAAGCGGCCCAAATGTATGGCCCGCCGCCAATGCTTGATCCAAAAACGCCTCAAAACAAGCGGATTTTGAGCCGCCTTCGCTTTCCGCATGCACAGTGAGCACATGCGGTTTGTCATCGGACATCAGTTGCAACAAGCGGGCGTTCCAAACCTCATCGCGATTTTCCTTGGGCAGCGCCGCCTCGTCATATGTTGGCAAGTCCACCGGAATTTGCGGCTGATCCAGCACGGACTTTCCAATTCGCGGCCGAAACGCGCGAGCAGTTCCACGGCAGTCGCTGCGAAATTGAAATTGCCGCGAGCGTGCGAAGTTCAATACTCGCTCACTGCAGCGCCAGCCTGGGCACGCCGCGCTTTGCGGCTTCTGTCCCAAGACTTCCTCAAAGGCGTCACACGCTAAAACCAATTGCGCCTCAAGCACCTCATCTGAAAGTTTGTCAATGCCAACTTGCCATAGGTGATGGTCCCACGCATGCACTCCAACTTCGTGTCCAGCTTTCAGCGGCATGCGCAACTGCTCCTTGAAGTGGCGGCTGATCACGGTGCCTGGCCACAATGTGCCGCGAAATAAAATGTCGTAGCCGTACAACGATGCCGCTTGCGAGCGCAACATCTTCAGGAAGAAAGCGGGGCGCAGAAGTCGCCACGCATGTCGACCCATGTTGTCGGGGCCAAGCGTTAAATACCAAGTGGCACGAATGCCGCGCGCCTCCAAAATGCGGAGTAAACGCGGCAAACCATCACGAGTTCCGCGCACCGTATCCACATCCACACGCAGTGCAATGGGGGCAATGGCCACGGCGTGGTTGCTTTAGTGAGAAGAACTTCGGGACGCTGGAACTTTGTTACCCGCCGCCGCGCCAGTTGTTGGCGTGTTTGGCGCCGTCAAGTTGTGCGTCTTGGCGTGTTGGCGAATGAACCAATCCAAAGTTCGCTCCACGCTTTGACGCGTGGAAATTTTTGGAGTCCAACCGAGCGCGTTCTTGGCGTTGCGAATACTTGGCGTGCGATGCTGCACGTCCTCGTAGCCCTTGCCGTAGTAGCGGGCGCTTTCAATTTCCTCAAAGCCGGCGAACGGCGGAAAGCATGCGCGCAGTGGATGGCGATCAAAGGCCTCCACCAACATTTCAGCAAGCTCACGAATGCTCGCTTCATTGTCTGGATTGCCAATGTTGAAAATGCCGCCAGTGGCTTTGCCATCCGTGTTCTCAATGATGCGGTACAAGCAATCCACGCCCTCGTCGACATCGGTGAAGCAGCGCTTCTGTTCGCCACCATCCACTAAAAGAATTGGCGTACCTTCGACCAAATTTAAAATCAATTGCGTGATGGCGCGCGAAGAACCAATGCGAGCGGAATCAAGCGTGTCCAAGCGTGGCCCGAGCCAGTTGAATGGGCGGAACAAACTAAATTGCAGGCCGCGCGTTGCGCCGTAGGCCCAAATCACGCGGTCCAAAAGTTGCTTGGAGGCGCTGTAAATCCAGCGTTGCCGATGGATTGGCCCGGTGACCAAGTTGCTGGTTTCCTCGTCAAAGTGCTCATCCTTGCACATACCGTACACCTCGCTGGTGCTTGGGAAAATAATGCGCTTGTTGTAGCGCACGCAGTCGCGCACCACGCGCAAATTCTCCTCAAAGTCCAATTCAAATACGCGCAATGGATTTCGCACGTACTCAATCGGCGTGGCAATGGCCACCAACGGCAGAATCACATCGCACTTGCGCACGTGATATTCAACCCACTCGCGGTTGATGGAAACGTCGCCCTCGATAAAGTGAAAGCGGGGATGATCCGCGACATTGCCAATG
>CANKBX010000160.1 GCA_947480055.1 Planctomycetaceae bacterium | reverse complement strand
CGCAAACGCACGCCGCGATCATTGTGAACTTCTTGATCAATTGCATGCAAGCCGCTTGTCGCGCCAGCCTTCACATTCGCAGCATCATGGCGCACATTGCCGCGGCTCTTGAAATGCTCTTGACCATCACATATTTCAAGAGCGGCCCACGCACGCACTTGGCCCGCTTGATGGCCAATGTTCACCAGCATTGGCAACACCGCGGGCAAAGGCGCGATCCACCACGCAAACTCTTTGCCAATAGGCAAGCCATTTGTGGTGCGCGCGATCACTTCGCGGCGCGCCAGATCCGATTGCGCCGCAAATTTTTTCACCAACCCCCTTGCGTCTCGACCCGTTGCCAACACGCGTCCATCGCTCTCAATCACTTCAACGCGGGCGCTGAAATGCGCCGGCATATTTGCAAGCGCAAAATCTTCCACGCGCACTTCAAGTCCGCTGGCGCGCTTTAATTCACGCGCAAGCAATTCAAGCAGCGAACCCGAACCCACTTGGTGCTGCTCTAAAAACGCTTGAATAACAGCCTCCACTGGCTGAAATCGCGCGCGCACACGCTTGGGCAAACTGCGAATCAGCGCCTCTATTTTTTCCGCTATCAAACCCGGCACCAACCACTCAAGCCGATCGCAATCCAAATCCGGCAACTCAAGCAACGGCACGCGCACGGTCACTCCATCCGCGTCGGCGCCCGGCTCATGCTGGTAACGCACATTCACTACATGGCTCCCAACATCCAATTGCAATGGCCACTTCGCCTCTTGCGAATCCGCAAGCGGCTCCACAAAGAAATCGGATTGCGACATGCGCAAGATTTCTGGCTTGCGCCGCTCAATCACGGCGCGCCACTTCTCAAACGACGCGCGATTAAAAATAGTCGGCGGCACCACCGAGTCGTAAAATTGAAACTTGCGATCCGCGTTGGCCAGTAAATTTGCCTGTCGACGCGCGCGCGCGATTGAATTCACCTGATCCTGAATCTTGAGATTGTGCGCCAAAAAATCGGCCGTCACGCCAAGTTGATCCTCCACCAATGCGCTGCGGATAAAAATCACGCGCGCCTCAACTTGATTGTCAACTCCATAGGGCACGCGCCGACGAGGAATGAGATCGAGCTCGCCAAAACTCACGCGTTCCCACGCCGCCACTTGACCAGTATCGCGTATGTAATGCGGCTCGCTGGTGGAACGCTTCACAAGATGCGACGCCATCTTTTCGATCCACGTTGGCTGAACTTTTCCCGCCAAGCGGCCAAGCCGCCTGCCCGTGTCCACCACTTCCACGACAACAATCCACTCGCAATTGCGCCGCGCCAAACTAGAGCGCGGATGAATGGCGAACGTTTGCCCGTCGCTTAATTTGTATTGACCATCCACGCCGCGGCGCGCGACCTGCGTTGCGAAACCAGCCAACACAGCTTCATGCACCGCTCGAGTGGGCGGAGTCGCCGCGTCGCTGCCAACTTCCGCGCGCAAACGATCGCGCACAAACCATTCCAATTGCCGGCGCACATCGCTCCACTCGCGCAACCGGCGCTGCGATAAAAAATGTTCCTTGCACCAACGACGCAACGCGCTTGAACCCAGCGTGTCGCGCGCCTCTTTCCACGCCGTCCACAATTTCAACGCCGACATGTAGTCACCATCCGGGTCGGCAAATTGTTGATGCGACAAGTCCGCCAGTTGCGCCTGATCAGCCGGCCGATCGCGCGGATCCGCCACCGAAAGAAACGCCGCAATGGTGAGCGCTGCGGCCGCGCAATTCAGCTCAAGCCCCGCCACCACCACGCGCGCAACCCGCGGATCAACAGGCATTTTTGACATTTTCTTGCCTACGCCACTGAGGCGACCGTGCCGATCCGTGGCTCCAATTTCAAACAGCGTGCGCTCGCCCTCTTCAATTTGACGCGCGCCCGGCGGATCCAGAAACGGAAATGTTGACGGCTCGCCCAAACCTAAATCACGCATGCGCAGAATCACTCCAGCAAGCGAAGTGCGCTTTATTTCTGGCGGTGTCGCAACGGGGCGCGCCTGAAAATCCTCCAAGTTGCCTAGGCGCACGCACACCCCCGCGGCCACGCGACCCGCGCGACCACGCCGCTGCTCTAGCGAGGCTTGGCTCGCCGGCTCCACCAACAATCGCTCTATGCGCGACTTTGGCGAGAAGCGACTCATGCGCACCAAACCGCTGTCGACCACAAACCGCACACCTGGAACGGTCAAACTACTTTCAGCAACATTGGTGGCTAATGTCACGCGGCGCGTCTTGGCGGGCGCAAAAACTTCATCTTGCTGCGCGTCGCCCAAGCGCCCGTACAACGGAAGAATTTCAACCTCACGCGCTCCAGCGCGACCACGCAGCGTATGCGCCACCTCCAAAATCTCGCGCTCGCCAGGCAAAAACGCAAGAACATCGCCAGGGCCCTCCACCAAACATGCTTCAATCGCGTCGG
The DNA here is from genome assembly GCA_947480055.1 of Planctomycetaceae bacterium. GTDB lineage: Bacteria > Planctomycetota > Phycisphaerae > Phycisphaerales > SM1A02 > SYAC01. The sequence goes on along the minus strand of CANKBX010000160.1, from coordinate 1,530 downwards.
CCATAAGAATGGGATCCGCATGATCCTCCGCAGGAATATCGCGCCAACGAACCTCCACAGGAAACGCGCGGCCAGCCACGCGAATCACGGGGCAACCACCAAATGCCTCGCTAAAACGATCCGCCTCAAAAGTCGCGCTGGTCAAGATCACCTTGAAATCTTTTCGCGCCGCAACAATGCGTCGCAGCGCGCCAAGCAGAAAGTCGATATTCAAACTGCGCTCATGCGCTTCGTCAACAATAATTGCGTCGTAGCGCATCAGCAGCGGATCTTGCGCAAGCTGCGCCAGAATAATTCCGTCGGTGGCCACGCGCACAAGCGTGCCCGCGTCCGCGCGCTGCTCAAAGCGAATTTGGTAGCCCACCAATGTTCCCAGCGGCACGCCCAGCTCCGCCGCCAAACGCGTTGCCGCCGCGCGCGTTGCAATGCGACGCGGTTGCGTGTGCGCAATTTCGCCAGCCACGCCGCATCCAATCTCAAGCAACATCTTGGGCAATTGCGTGGTCTTGCCGCTGCCAGTTTCCGCCTCCACCACCACAACTTGATTGCCACGCAACGCCGCAAGTATGTCCACGCGCGCCGCCGTAATTGGCAGCGACTCTGGATAGTTCAACGCTGGAATACTGGCTCGCCGCACGGCCTGGTTCTCTTGGCTTCGCTGATGGGGATTCGGACGCACGCGCCAATAGTAGAGCCGCCGGAATTACAAACCACATTCGATTAAACCTCACGAAACACCGGCGCATTAAGCAAACCCGCAACGCACAATACTAACCATATAAAAAGCAAAACCCCGACGAAAAGGGTTACGTCGGGGCAAGGTCGAAAAAGGGGGTCGACCACATGCTTGTTTGAAAGTGTCAGCACGACACTCTCTACATATATGTAAACGTAAAAAACAGGTGACCTTGATCACGCACTTTCACATTTTTGCATATTTATTTTATTTGGCAAAAAAAGGACTCAAAACAAACAATTTGAACTATTTGTTAAAAAATTGTTCAGAGCGTGATCGTCAACAGGCAAAAATTACGTTTATATCTATATGAAGAGCGTTACAAAGTATCACCAGTCGCAGGTTGAAACTGCGGACCTTCAAATCTCTCAAGCCGAACTCCTTTTGTGGCTGCCGAAGCAGCCGCCAATTCGCCGCGAGATTCTTCATATTTCACAAGACAGCCAGGTATACAACCTGCTACCAAACCCAAAATTAACTGGCGGAATTAGTTTAAATCTTTGCCAAAAGCATTTCCATGCAAGTTTGTCCGGTCCAGATCGAGCGGACCTTGAAATCGAATGCATTGTGCATGAAGGCTCCACCATGACGCTGCCAATATGGGCCGTGGCTCAAGGACCAGACGCCGAAGCAAATTTGTGGGACAGCTTTGGCCGACTTGTGGTGCCAGATCTTTTAACCCGCGGCATTGATGCGGCAGATCTTTTCTTAAATGCAGGCAAGTACATGATCATTGCCAGCGTCACGGGCAACACAACCATGGTGCTTGGCGCTGGTGTGGCCATGAGCGAAGT
>CANKBX010000159.1 GCA_947480055.1 Planctomycetaceae bacterium | reverse complement strand
TTCATGGCAAATGCCGGCGGATCTTGGGACAACGCCAAGAAGATTGTTGAAGTGGACATGCGCATGAAGGGCACTGACCTTCACGCGGCGACCGTGGTTGGCGATACCGTTGGCGATCCGTTCAAGGACACCAGCTCCGTGAGTTTGAACCCAGTCATTAAGTTCACAACGCTGTTTGGTTTGCTCGCGGTGGAAATCGCCGTGCAAGAGCAAGTACAGCCGTACAAGTTCTGGATTGGCGGAGTGTTCTTCGCGATCGCGTTGATCTTTGTGTACCGCAGTTTCTACAGCATGAGAATTCCAACCGACGCGAAGGCTTAATACTTTCTTCGAACTATTTAAGACGGCGGCTCTACACTGTGGACTTCCAATGAAGTACTGGCTCCACAGATCATGTATGACCGCCGTCTTTTTATTTTTAGGCGCGATGTTGGCTGACTCGGCTGTTGCGGCGGGCGATGCGACAGTGCGAGCGCAACGGAATTTGCAATCAAGTTCTCTGGTGAATGTGTTGGTAGTGGCTCAAGCCCCCACTGCCACTAGTGCGGCAACTACTCAGCAACCTGCGGCGCCAACTGTTTCGCAAAAGAGTGTTGCACAACCAAGTGTTTCAACTATTGCGGCGCAAAATATTTCGCAAACGAGCGCCGCGGCTGATACGCCCAAAGCCAGCGCACCCAAAATGCCAAAGTGGATTCAAGATGGCATTGAAAAATTTGGCGCAATCACGGTGTTTGTGGCATTTGTTGTCAGCGGCATTGGCTTGCACTTAAGCGAGGATTTAATTCTTATTCCAGCCGGCTGGCTGTCCGCGAACGATCCCAAATTCTTTTGGGAATTGGCGCTGGCGGCGTACGGGGGAATTGTGCTGGGCGATCTCGGTTGGTTTCTGATGTGCCGCACATTTGGGGCGCGCCTTTTGCAAAGAAAATTTTTCAAGCGCATGTTCCATCCGCGCCGGTTGCTTGAAGTGAAATACCAAATCGATCAACGCGGCGTGTTGGTTCTAATCGCCGCCCGATTTATTCCTGGAACGCGAACACCGGTCATCACCATGTGCGGCGTACTGCACATGGCCACATGGAAATTTATAACCGTGGAAGCCGTGTGCGTTCTCATTACCGCGCCAATGCAAATGGCTATTGGCTGGCTGGCATTTCACGCGGCGGAGCAAGCGGGCGTGACGGACATATTTCACCAAATCATGATTGGCGTGGCGGTGACATTGGCCGTGGTGATTGGCCTGTGGTTGGTGCACCGAGCGATTGAACAGCGCAAGTCAAAGAAGCGTCCACCCCGGGCGAATGTGGCTTGGTTGCGCACCTTTCGTGGTGTGGCAAAGGCCTCCTAAAGGCGCAAATACAAGTGCGGCAATAGCAATTCTGTGATTGTCTGCGGGCGTTGCGGGCAGATCAAAGCGAAGGTATGTTTGAACATTCGCAACTGTTGGCTGGAAAATATTGGGCGGTTACTCAAGCGGTCAACGAGGGCAGACTGTAAATCTGCTGGCTTAGCCTTCGGAGGTTCGAATCCCCCACCGCCCATTTGGAAAAAGAAGACCCGTGCGTCTTCTTTTTTCATTGGCGCTCAGACAACTCACGCTTATTAAAGATGTTGCCACGGGGGGTTCAAACAACGGGGGCAAGAAAGTGAAACGCTTTGCAGAAAGGGTGGCACCAGTCGCTCAGACAACGCACCCCACGCGAGCGGGGCTCGCGCGGGTGCTAAACTCGCTTGTGGTGCCACCCTTTCTGCGACGCGGGAATTTGCGGGGCTTGTGCAGGTGCTCAATTCGCTTGTGGTAGTAGCCATGATCACTACGCGCGAATTACTTGCGCCTTGGGGGCTGAGTATTTATTTTATGGGACAATTTTTCGCTTGCCTATTTTGTGGCAACCAATCTATTGCGTGCACACAATTTCAGGCGGGATTTTTTGCCAAAACTGCTAACGCAGTTTTGGCAGAGAAAGGTAAAAGTGAAAGGGTAAAAGTAAAACAGAAGCTGATTCCAAGGAATCAGCAAAGGGTAAAGGGAACTACGGAGTCCTCGCGACACGGAAGCCGATGTTGAAGCTGCGGCCGACGGGAACGAAGTAGTGACGGTTCGACGAGCGGCAGTCGACGGAGAGGTCGTCCCAGCTGCCGCCGCGCAGCACGCGGTACGAACCTGACGAAGGTCCTGCTGGGTCCGTCACATTGCCCGCCGCGTAACTTCCATACCAATCATTGCACCACTCAGCCACATTGCCTGACATGTCGTACATGCCAAATGCATTAACGGCTTTGCCGGCAACGGACTTTGTTCCGTTAGGTGAATTGTTGCTCTGATACCACGCAATGTTTCCAAGCAGGCTGTCATCATTGGTACCGTTTGGGTAGCCAGGCATGCTGTGAAACGCAGTTGTGGTGCCGCCTCGGCAGGCATATTCCCACTCCGCTTCGCTAGGCAAGCGCAAACCTGTTGCAGTGTTAAAGCCAACAATGTCATTCCAACTTACTTGCTCAACAGGGTTGTTGGCGTTGCCACTGAAATTGCTTGGATTGATGCCCATTTTGGCTTGCCACTGCGCTTGGGTGACTTCTGTCTTACCCAAATAGAAAGCCTTGCTTAGCGTCACTTGATGATTGGTTTCATCGCCATTGCAGCCGTAACGAGTAGACGCACTGCAACCCATGTTGAATGTGCCACCAGGAATTAGCAACATTTCTATGCCAGAAGAATTATCGCGCACGCGCCATGGAAAACCGCTTGCAACAATCTTGGCGCGTACGGCGGCGTCTGGCACCACGGTTGGATTTGGAGCTTGCTCAAGAATGGTGTACCACGATGAATCTAAGTATGTGAACCCACCCACAAGTGTGGCTGTTCCATTTGGAGTGACTACAACAATATCGATAGCGCCTACAGAGTGGGCGGGGGATAAGGCTGTTATCGCTGTTGACGAAACAACAACAATACTTGTCGCCGCAACGCCGCCTACGGTCACGCTTGTGGCGCCAGTGAAATTTGTTCCAAAAATCGTAAAAGCAGTAAAGCCAGTGGTTTGCCCAGAACTTGGATTCACAAAAGAAATGCTTGGCGTTGGCGCTGGGCATGGACCGTAGTCAAGAAGAAGCTCCCCCACATCCGCGCTATTCACTTGGCCGTCATCATTCAAATCTCCGGGGCAACTTGATTGCGCCAGCGCGTGCGTTGGCAGGGCAAGACATGCCGCGGCAAGCGTGGCAAGGCGCAAGATATTGTTTATGGATTTGGTGGAAAGTGTGACTTTGAAATTAAAGATATTTTTCATTTTTGGTGCGGGATATTTCTGTTAATGGACCTTGCGCTCTTCACAGACTAACTCGTACATCCGTCAATACAAGTTAAAATAAGCAATTATAAGTAAAAATAGTAATTCAATATCGGCGCGCGGACGGCGCCAAATATGCCGCGACTTGGCCAGATGTTGCGTTCTAAAGGTTCAAGGGGCGTTTCAGCGGCGATTGGGGCGTTTGAAGAACCACGCAAGCAGACCAAATTCCCGCGTCGCAGAAAGGGTGGCACCACAAGCGAGTTTAGCACCCGCGCAAGCCCCGCTTGCGTGGGGTGCGTTGTCTGAGCGACTGGTGCCACCCTTTCTGCAAAGCGTTTCACTTGCTTGCAAGCAGTGCGTTGCAGAGAGCCTGGGGCTCAATCGACGACATCATCTAATCTGACACCATGAGCAGTACGCAACTGAACAGCCAACATAAACAACCGGATCACTTTCGCGTGATTGGTACGGTTGGCGCAACTGGAATTGTGGTCGCATCCATGGTGGGCAGCGGAATATTTTCACTCACCGGACAATTTGGCGCCAAGCTTGGCACCGCGGAAAATATTCTTGCCGCTTGGATCATTGGCGGAATACTCGCTTTGTGTGGCGGCTTATCGCTTGCAGAACTTGGCGCCATGATTCCATGCTCTGGCGGCAGTGTTGAATTTGCACGCCGCGCATTC
>CANKBX010000158.1 GCA_947480055.1 Planctomycetaceae bacterium | reverse complement strand
TCATGCGAATCGTTTTGCAATTGAGCCGAAAGTTTGGTGATGCCATCCGCCGTCGCGGTGGCTTGCGTGATCAATTCGTTGGCTTTCCACACGGCGCTCTTGAAATCGGAGCGCATTTGCTCGTCGCCAAGCCACGCCTGCGCGCCCGCGACTACGCGTTCCACGCCGCTGCCAATGGCGTCTAGGCGATCGTTGATCGTGGAGAATCGCGCCACAAGAATTGTTGGATGCTGCGCATCGATCACCCCATCGCTCTTGACGTAGCTCTTTGGAATTTTCAAATCAATCCGACTTCCACCACCGATCAAGCCCGCGCTGATTGTTGGAATGACGCCCGTTGGTAATTGCGCTTGCTGCATAATCGCAAGCGTTATGCGCACGGGATTTGGTTCGGTGGGTTCAATGTGGATATGGCTGACTTGTCCCACAACCACGCCTTCAAGCATCACTTGTCCACCTTCGCGCAATCCTGCCGCGGAGTTGGCTTGCAACGCGATCGGATATGTCTTTTGAAATAGCCATGTCAATTCACCAAACAACAACATCATCGCGGCAAGGCCAAGAAGCCCGATGATGGAGGTGAGCCCAACGGCGAAATCTCTTGTGGAGGATTGCATGGTGCGGACTTTAGGTGAAATGCGCCGATGGGGCGAAACTGGCGCGAGGCATTTGCATGAAAAACCTTTGATGAATGCGGCGCATGAACGTCACGATTGAATCTCCGCCAGTTCCTCGGGGCTGGCCTTGCCTTTGAGAAATCGCGCCACCACCGGCAATTCTGATTGGCGAACTTGCTCGGGCGTTCCAGCTAATTCAACGCGCCCATCATGCAGCATGATGATTCGATCGGCCACTTGAAAGGCGCTGGCTAAATCGTGCGTCACCACGATGCTTGTGATGCTGAGTTCACGCGCCAACTTCATGATGAGTTCGTTGATCACATCGCTGGTGATTGGATCAAGGCCGGTGGTGGGTTCGTCATACAGCACCACCGCGGGTTGCATCACAATGGCGCGCGCCAACGCCACGCGTTTGCGTTGCCCACCAGAAAGCGAAGCGGGCATGACATTGATCTTGTCGTTCAATCCAACCAAGTGCAGCACATGCTCAACCATGGCGCGCGCTTTGGCGCCGCTGGCCACGCCATGTTCGATTAATGGAAACGCGATGTTGTCTTGCACGGTGAGCGAATCAAACAGCGCGCCTTGTTGAAATAAAAATCCAACTTGACGCCGTGGCGCGGTCAATTGCGATTCCGTCAGTTTGTCGATTCGTTGGTCGCCAAACCACACGCTGCCGCTGTCGGGCTTTTCCAAACCCACCAAGTGCCGCAGCATCACGCTCTTGCCGCAACCACTGGGACCCAGCACCACCGTGGTCTTGCCGCGCGGAAATTGCATGTCCACGCCTTTCAGCACGTGCAGTTCCCCAAATGATTTATGCAGGTTCTGCACGCGGAATGCGTCGGTGCTTGTTGATATCACGTCCACATCATGCCCACAAAATGGCGCATCGCGCAAGGGGGGCAATTCAACCCACGCGCCGCATTGAAATCGTTAGGCTTAAAGCATGTCCCAAGAGAACCGTGACTGGATGAGATCCAGACCCAAGCCACGCATTGCATTGCCACAGTGGTCGGTCACAACATGGATCATCGCAGTTTGCGTCGTTGTGTTTGTGGCGGATGGCTTTCTTGGAAAGACAATTCCTGGTTGGATGTTTGTTGGGTCCACAATGCTCAACGGCCAGCCGTTGCCAGCTGATCAAAACAGCAAAGTAAAGCCCAACGGAATCATCAAACCGATTTCATTGGCGCGCGTTGATCCCGCTTTGAATCTCTTGTTGCAAGAGGCATCCAAGCACATCCCATTGAGCAACACGTCCCTCATTGGAGTCGAAGCGCTTCAAAACAACAATCAAATTGTGGGATATGCATGGTTTCAATCCACAACGCCACTGCAGGCGTGGCTTCATTTCTCCACCAGCACCGCGCTGTGGAGCGCCGACAGTCCTCCTGGCCGTGGCTTGGAATTGTGGCGGTTTGTTGGCTTTCAATTTCTGCACGCCAATCTCAGTCATTTGTTGTTCAACATGATGGCGCTGTATTTCTTTGGTCCAATTGTCGAGAGATATTTGGGCGGCAAGCGCTACTTGGCGTTCTATTTAATTTGCGGCATCGCTGGCGGCGCCATGTATTTGCTGTTGAACTTTCTGGGTGTTCAATTTCCAAATGCGCACATTCCATTCGTGCTTCCCAACGATCCAACCACTCCGCTTGTTGGCGCGAGCGCCGGAATATTTGGCGTGATCATGGCGGCGGCGTACTTGGCTCCCACCGCGCAAGTGTTGCTGTTCTTCATCTTGCCCATGCCGCTGCGCACATTGGCCTATGCGCTTGTGGCAATGGCGCTGCTCACAATTTTCTTTGGCTTCAACAATGCCGGTGGCGAAGCGGGGCACTTGGGTGGCGCCATCGCCGGGTACTGGTTCATTCGCCATCCAGATTCATTGCATGGATTGTTGAACTTGCTTGGCAACGCCGATCCAACCAGTCGCACGCGCAAACTTAAAGCCAGTCGGCGGCGCGATTCCGGTCCAGACGCCGCCACCATCGATCGCATCCTGGACAAAATTCGCAAGGGTGGTTTGCAAGCGTTGAATGAAAGCGAGCGCGAAATTCTGCGCGCCGCCAGCCGCAAGCAACAGTGATTGAACACGTTTCAAATGTCGATTCAATTTTCAATTCTGCAAAAATCCACTGAAAATCAAGCGCGATTGGGCGTGATCAAAACCGCGCATGGCGAAATGCAAACGCCCGCGTTCATGCCCGTGGCCACCGCCGCCGCAATGAAGGGCCTGACGCCATCGCAGGTTCGCGCCACGGGTTCGCAGTGCATTCTCAACAACACGCTGCACCTTATGTTGCGCCCCGGCGACGAGCGCGTCGCGCTTCTTGGTGGCGCGCATAATTTCATGCGCTGGAGCGGACCCATCTTGACGGACTCCGGTGGCTTTCAAGCTTTTTCCATGGCCGCCATCCGCGACATCGACGACGACGGAGTCACGTTTAAATCTTTTGTTGACGGCGCGCGCGTTCGCGTCACGCCTGAGCGCAGCATTCAAGCGCAAAATAATATTGGCGCCGACATCATCATGGCCTTTGATGATTGCCCGCCAAGCGCAGGCGCCGAAACTTCCATCAAGCGCGTTGAGCAAGCCATTGAGCGCAGCGCGTTGTGGTTGGAGCGTTGCAACAAAGCGCACGCGCGTAAAAGCGATCAAGCGTTGTTTGGAATTGTGCAAGGCGGAACATCATTGGAACTTCGCGCGCGCAGTCTTGAACTCACGCAACAAATTGACTTGCCCGGCTACGCCATTGGCGGCGTGGCTGTCGGCGAAAGCACGCAAGCCATTTGCGATGTGGTGCAATTCACCGCCAGCAAGTTGCCAGAACACAAGCCGCGCTATTTAATGGGCGTTGGATACGCCCACGACATTGTCATGGCCGTTGCGGCGGGCGTGGATATGTTCGATTGCGTCCTTCCCACTCGCAACGGGCGCAACGGTTTGGTCTTCACAAGGCAGGGGCCGGTTCGGCTGCGCAACGCCATTCACGCGGCTGATTCAGAGCCAATTGAAGCCGATTGTGACTGCGAAACTTGCGCCGGCGGATTTTCCCGCGCCTACCTCAGACACCTGTTTATGGCGGGGGAAATGCTCGGTCCCACCTTGGCCAGCCTGCACAACATTCGTTTCTATCAAAGACTGCTGCTAGACATTCGGCGGGCAATCGGTTGCAATGCGTGGTCTTCGCTGAAAGAGGCTTGGCCGTGTATCGCGGCCAGCCCCCAAGGCCTTGATGGAGATACTCAATGACACATCTGATCGCGTTTGCACAAGCTCAAATTGGTCCTGGTCCATCGCTCGCGGGTCAACCAGCCACGCCCGCGCCAACCATGGTCAACGGTGTCGCCACCACAACGGCAACGCCAACAGGCGCGCCAACCGCGCCACCAGGC
>CANKBX010000157.1 GCA_947480055.1 Planctomycetaceae bacterium | reverse complement strand
CATCACGGCGCCGGCCAAGCGCGAGTCCAATCGTTCGTGCCACTGCACGCATGAACCAAGACCAATTGGGCAGTTGAATACATGCGCTTCAACCAATCCACCAACCGTGTCCTTGTCAACCTTGGCTTGATGAATGCGATCAACAAGTTGCGCGCTTGTTGTGTCACAGGGAATTCCAACGTCGCTTGCATTGCGCGCGGCAAGTTGCGCGGGCCATGAATGCGCTGTGACTTCGCCGGTCCAGCGGACATCAAGCGCGGCGCGCACAAAGCCACATGTTTGAATACCAAACTCGCGCAGAAAACAATTTGCAAGCGCGCCGGCCGCGACGCGCGCCGCGGTTTCACGCGCGCTAGCTCGCTCCAATGTTTCGCGGCAATCGGTGGTGAGCCACTTCACGCTGCCGGCGAGATCGGCGTGACCCGGCCGCGGGCGCGAAACCGAAGGCGTTTTTGTTGCGTCATCAAGGCGATTGTCTTCATTGGGAATTCGCATGGCGATTGGACCGCCCATGGAAACGCCGCGGCGAACGCCCGAAATAAATTCCGCCTTGTCGGTTTCCATGCGCTGTCGCGCGCCACGGCCGTAACCGGCTTGGCGGCGTTTGAGCTCGCTATTGATGAACTCGCTATCAATGGAAAGCCCCGCGGGAATTCCTTCCACGATGGCAAGCAGACCTGGTCCGTGACTTTCACCAGCGGTGAGATAGCGCAATGTCATGCGCCCATCATACGGATGGCGAGATTAGGCGTGAGTGATGGAATTGGAAGTTCGTGAATGCAGGCGTCGTTCATATATTGCGCCGCCGCACCAGATGAGTCCCGCAAGAAATATAAAAATTGGAATGGACATGTACGCGGTTTTCCATCCAGAGCCTTGCGCGATCCAACCAATCATGGGCACCGCGGGAACATCGCCAAGAATATGTAAAACCAAAATGGCCAGCGCCATTCCAGTGCCGCGTTCGGCCGGATTAAGAATGTGAACAAGATGCGCGTGAACGGGTCCCACACTCATGACAAGAAAGAAGGAACCCAACGTGATGCCGAACCACATGGCCGTGATATTGGGTGCGAACAAAACAAAGAAGATTGATGCCGCCGCAAGAAAACTAGTGATGCCGCAAATCCATAAATGCGCCGTGCGATTGCGTTGATACCACCAATCGCCAAGAAATCCGCCAGCCAATGTGCCGGTGATTCCGGTGACAACAATGATCGCGCCAAACATGGTGCTGGAACTTCCAACGCTTAATCCCCATGCTTGGTCAAGATACGTTGGCGTCCAAAAACCAAGACTTCCAAAGCCGGCGGTTTGAAGCGCGTAGCCCATGGTGGTCCAAAGCCAACGCGGCCTGAATAAAATACTGACGGCGTCGCGCACTTTTGGCGGCGCGTTCACAACAACGTGCGCATCCATGGCTCCGCGCTTTGGATCGCGAAGAAAATAAATCACCAGCGCCAGAAAAAGTCCGGGACCGCCGGCTACAAAGAAAGCTTCGCGCCAACCGTACATGGATCCCACCACTCCACCAAGCGTGAAGCCAATCGCGGCGCCAACCGGAATTGCGGCGTTGAAGAAAGCCATGGCGCGACTTTGTTTATTGGCTGGAAATTCATCGGCAAGAACGGCGGGCGCAACGCTGGCATATGCGGCTTCGCCAAGTCCAGTGAAGGCGCGCATGATCAGCAAACTCCAGAAACCCCACGCGAAACCACCAAGCAATGTGAGCACGCTCCAAAATGCAACAGCCGCCGCAAGAACATGAAGGCGCGGAAATCGGTCGGCGATTAAACCAAACACCGGCGCGGCGATCATGTACACCACCAAGAACGCGGAGAAGAGCAAGCCCGATTGCACATGCGTCAGCGCCAAGCCGCCTTGGTCGATTGGTTTTTCTAGAAATGGAACCAGACTGCTGACGACGTAGCGATCGACATAATTAAGCAAATTCAGCAGTGAAAGCGTGACAAGCGCGATCATGGGCGCGCGCACGTTGCGGGCGAGTGAAGTGACTTTCATGAATGAGGGTCCAATGTATGGTTGAGAAGTTTCCGCCACAATTCAATCGGAGCGTTGAGACATTGCTCATTGAGTTGCAAATGAATGTTGGGCGAAACGCCTATGCGAGAATTAGTGTTTGAATCAGCGTTCTTGGGCGGCACGTTGTCCGTCGCGGTATCGGAAACAATCTGATTTTTGGTGAACAATTCAAATTGCAACGCGGCTTGGCGCAAAAACATTTCCGTTCCATCAACAATCACCGCGCCCGCGGCACGCGCGCGCCGTAGCAGTGGCGTTTCTCGCGGACGGTACACCGTGTCCATGACAACAGTGTCCGATTTAATTTCAAACAAGATTGGAAGTGGATCAACCGACTCGGCGCCGGAGCCGGTCATTCCCGCGCTGGTGCAATTCACAATGGCGCTGAAGGAGTGCGCGGGAATATTTTCTAATTCAACGGCTTGCACACGTGATTGATTCGCGCCGTCAATGTCGCGCGCATTGAAGTGCGTGGCAAGTTGCGCGGCTTTCGTGTGGGTGCGATTGGCAATGGTGACGCGCGAGCCTGCAAGAGCAAGACCAGCAATAACCGCGCGCGCGACGCCACCGGCACCCAAGACCAACACATGTTGTCGCCGCCATTGATCGCGCGTGTGCGTAACAAGTGATTTGTCATTGGCGGCAATGTGCATGGCGTTGCCGGACGCAAGCGCGGCGGAAATGTGTTCATGTATGCCAAGCGCGGCGGCAAGCGTGGCAACCGCGGCAGGCGCATCGGTGTTGTGCGCGCGCGTCTGGCCGTTGTCAGAAAAAAGCAGTGTGTTCGCCGCGCCGCACCACTCGCTCACTACATCGCCAACGCCGCCCTGTTGTTTGCACCAACGCAACGCATGTTCCTTATGCGGCAATGTCACGCTGAGCCCGCGCAAATTTAAAACAGGCGACGCGACCATTTCGCTAAGCGACGCCTTGAAATGTTCCCACTCTGGTGGAATGGCCAGCGGAACATAGGCGCCGTTGAATTGCGTAGCGGTAAACGCCGCGTTGTGCAGTAGTGGCGACAACGAGTGTTCAATTGGCCATCCCACCACCGCAAATAAGTTGGTGGCGGGCGTGATGCGCGCAAATGAATAGACATGAATAAATTCTTGCGCCGTGAGTTGACCTGGCGCCGTGCCCATTTCGTTGTCGGGGCGGGCGTACGTTAGAAATCCGCCAAACTTTGGAGCAAGCACGCGGCTGGCAATTCCAAATTGCCCCATGCACAGCGCGATTGTTGGCTTGCTTTGATGGCGCAGTAATTCAAACGCCTCCAGATTGTCACGCACACTGCGCGCGCGCCACGCTATTTTTGCAACGGAGCACAGTGACTCGCTCCACATGGCGCCAATGCGTTTGGAAAGATCCGCGGGCCGCGATTGAAAATCATGCGCGCTTAAAATAAGACGCGTGGAGGTTTTCGCCGCGGTAAATTGTTTTTGAAAATCCGCGCTTGCTTGAAACGCCGCCAACTCAAGATCAATGTAGGATGGCGGTAGATTGAGTTTGCAAATTGCTATGAGTAATTCAAGCCGCACGGATTCATGGCCCACATACGCGCCGCCTTCCGCCGCGGCGCGAATGGTGACAATGCAAGGCAACGGACTATTTTTCACCAACAAAGCGACGCTTTCAAGCGCGTTATCATTTTGCGCCAACGTATCCACGCGCCACTCCACAATGGTGGCGCCGCGCTGGGCTTCGGCACCAGCGCACTCAAGCGCGCTTGCAATGTCCTCGGTGTCTTGCACAGTAATCGCCACGGCAATGAAGGTCATACTTCACCTTGCCCGCGAATTCGGCGCATGAAACTAACTCTATGTACGCGCGGCGTTCGCAAGTCGGGGCGACTTATGTTGTGCGTGCGGCGCGGCATGCTGAGAGTGTACGAAGAGCCGTGACGGATTAGGATGACGCCATGCAAGAAGTTTCCATAGATGCGGCGATTGAATTTCTTCACGGACATTTGTCGGGGTATGTAAAGTTTGATGGCGAACGCGTTGCCGTAAAGTTCATTGTGGCGAGCGAT
>CANKBX010000156.1 GCA_947480055.1 Planctomycetaceae bacterium | reverse complement strand
TGGCGCGCCAACATGTGTCAGCGCCAGCAGTGGTCTTGGCCTTGCGTATTTGCGCAATCTTATTGTGAGCAAGTTGCCCGACGTGGAGGACGACGCGCCCGATGAGAAGCCGCCCATTCCTGAAATTCGCATCGCGATTGTTGGTCGACGAAACGCTGGCAAAAGCAGCATTGTGAATTGGCTTGCGGGCGAGCCGCGCGTGATTGTCAGCGAAATCGCGGGCACAACTCGCGACAGCGTGGATGTGCGCATTGAAAAAGAAGGTCGCATTATCACGTTGATTGACACCGCGGGTGTTCGCAAAAAGAAAAGTTGGGACGGCGACATTGAATTTTACGCCAACACCAGAACCGCCGACGCCATCGCACGCTGCGATGTTGCGTGGCTGCTTCTTGACGCCACCGAAAAAAGTACGCAAATTGAAAAAACGTTGGCCATGCAACTTGCCGATTCATTCAAGCCAACGCTGATCACGGTGAACAAATTGGACTTGGTGCAGAAAACCCTCAAGCCCGCCGACTATCAGGCCTACATCACGCAGGAGTTCCCGCAACTTTCCTACGCGCCAATTTCGTTTGTCAGCGCAAAGACCGGCAAGGGTTTACGCGACACGCTTGCGCTAAGTTTTTCCATGCAAGAGCAGGCGGCGCACCGCGAGGGAACCGGCAAATTGAACGCCGCTATTAAAAAGATTCTTGCCGAACGCGGACCAAGTTCAAGCCTTGGAACTATCGCCAAAGTTCTGTATGTCAGCCAAATTTCAATCAATCCACCAACCATTGCCATGGTGGTGAACAAGCCTGCGCTGTTCAAGGGCCAGTACGAGCGCTACTTGCTCAACCGTTTGCGTGAAACTTTGCCATTTAGCGAAGTGCCGATTCGCTTGCAGTTCAGCGAACGCAAGCGAACGCTGCGACCAGCCCGTAAATAAATTCACATCGCCGCGCATGGTTCTATTGTGTCAGCCAGATACGGCCAAGAAATTTCACGCGCATTTTGAAACAGCGATAGCGTGACGCGCCCGCCGTTGGTTAGCATGGACATTGCGATGTCCATTCTTCCGCTTCCAATGTTCGAACAAGATTCGGACCCCGCGCGCCGCGACGCCATGACCGACGCGGAAATTTACGCGCGTCTAAAACCTCCCACCAGCATTGTTGTGAAGTTTGGCGCCATGCGCCAAGTTGGCGAGTTTCCATACAAGGGCGACGCCAAGCCTGGTTGCGGTTCGCGCCTTGTGGTGCAGACGCCGCGCGGCGTGGAGATTGGTGAAATGCTCACCACAACTTGCGCCAATGGAAGCTGCTCCAAAAGCGTGAGCCGCTCTGAAATGTTGAAGTTCATAGAGAACTCCGGCGGTCGCGATTATCCCTTCACGCAAGAAGGCGAAGTGTTGCGCATTGCCACCGCCGACGACATGACGCGCTGGAACGCCTATCAATCCGCGGCAAAAGATCGCCGCGACCACGCGCGTGAAATTGTGAGCAAGTACAAGTTGGACGTGAAAGTGGTGGAGGTGGAAGTGATTTTGGGCGGCGAAACCGTGACCATGTTGTGGATGGGTCCAGAGGCCAAGCAGAACGAGCCGCCACCGCCGCGCCCCGATATTTCCGGCGTGCTGCGCGAGTTGGAGCAACATTACGGCGCGCGTGTTTTTGATCGCCAAGTTGGCGCGCGCGACGAGGCTCGCTTGACGGCGGATTACGAAAAGTGCGGTCAACATTGTTGCTGCAAAAATTTCTTGAAGGTGCTCAAGCCTGTCAGTATGAAAAGCGCCAAAATTCAAAAAGCCACCATGGACCCGCTTAAAATCAGCGGGCGTTGCGGGCGCCTGATGTGTTGCCTGCGCTACGAAGACAAGACTTACGAGGAACTTTCCAAGCGCCTTCCCAAAAAGAATTCGCGCGTGATGACCACGGACGGTCCAGGCACCGTGATTGATGGAAAAATTCTTGTGCAACTTGTGCTGGTTCGTTTGGATTCCGACAACAAGGAAGTTGCGTTTCCATTTGAGGAACTTTTGCCAGACGTGCCGCCTCCAGCGCCGCCATCCGCGCCGCCGCCAAACAGGCGCAATTAATGCCCGTGTTGCGCGCGCAGCCGAAACTTTGAATTGATTGAGCCATGTTCTTCGTGCTCAACAACACCGCACGCGCAACGACTTTCTTGGGCACGCCCATGCTTGCAACACAAACACGCGATACATTGCTCTATTCATGAGCGATTCCTCAAGCGAAACTCCCGCACAACAACATCGCTCTGGCGGCGTGGACACAATCCAAGGCTTGATCGTTGCGTTTGCCATGGCAATGGCATTTCGTGGATTTGTGCTTGAAGGTTTTGTTATTCCAACCGGCTCCATGGCGCCAACGTTGTTGGGTCAACACATTCGTGTTCGCAGCGACGCCAGTGGTTACGCCTACACCGCTGATGGCGGATCCGTGTTTGACAATGGCGCGCCGCCCACCGCGCGCGCGCCGCTTGTTGATCCAATGGTCACGCGGCAATTTGCAATGGGCGAAACGGAACTTGGAAATCTTCGCGCGCAAGTTGTTGGCGGCGACCGCGTGCTGGTGCTGAAATATGTGCCGTGGGTTTTTCAGCCCAAGCGATGGGATGTGGTTGTATTTAAAAATCCGCCCGACCCTATTGGCGATTCGCAGAATTACATCAAGCGAATGGTTGGAATGCCGTCGCAGTCGCTGCTGCTTGTTGATGGCGATGTATTCACAGGCGCGCAAGACGCCGCGCCCGACGCATTGCGCATAGAGCGCAAGCCAGAAATGATTCAGCGCGCCATATGGCAACCCGTGTGGTCCAGCGATTGGGTGCCCGTGGACTTAAAAAAATTGCAAGAAAATTGGCGGCGCCCTTGGCCCGGCCCGGCCTTCGCGCCCACTGGCGAAAGTCAATCCGCGTGGGTGGCGGGGGACTCGCGCGCGTGGAAGTGGCTAACATCAAACGCCACGCAACTTGCATGGAGCGCGCAACACTTTCCAGTGACGGATTGGAATGCCTACAACGTGTGGCGCCGCTCATCCGAATTTCCCATGAGCGATATTCGAGCCACGGCCGCGCTGGAATTTGATCAACCCGAAAAAGCCAACGCGTCATTTGTCTTGAACACGCGCGGCTTATGTATCACCGCCGCAGTGAGCAACGCAACCAAGTCCATCGACGTCACCGTGCAAACCGCGGGCGCCACCACCGAACCCGCGCGCACTCTTGCTCAAGGCCACGCAACGCTTTCGAGCGAGCAAAAATTTCTTGACATTGAGTTCTGGCATGTCGACCAAGCCGTATGGTTGTTTGTGAACGGCGTAAAAGAGCTTTGCATTCCTTATGAATTCGCCAACACAGGAACAACTCCCGAGATGCGTCTCGTGGCTTCTGGAATTGATCCAGCGCGCTACCGCAACGATCCGGTTTCCACCAAGCCCGCTGGAATTCAATCCATGTCGTGGAACTTTTCAGGCTCGCCCGTCACGGTGCGAAACATGAAAATTGACCGCGACTTGTATTACCAACCTGGCATTCTTCTGCCTGGCAATCAAGTTGCAACAAATGGGTCCATTATTCTGGGCAAGGCTTTCGCAACCGACATTGATGATCCTGCGCGGCTTGGTCCAACCGATTACCTCATGCTTGGCGACAATAGTCCCGCAAGTCGTGACGGACGTTTCTGGGGCAGGCCGCATCCAATTTTGCAGCGCGTGATTGGATTTGAAAATCCATTCGTGGTGCCGCAAGAATTAATCGTGGGCAAGGCGTGGTGCGTATATTTTCCCGCCACCTATCCGCTTGCCAGTGGATTGGAAATGCAGGATCCCAGCGCCAAGAGTCCCAACATTGTTCCAAACTTTGGCTCGCTGCGATTCATCCGCTAAGCCACGCCCGTGTTGGCGTTGTGTTCCGTACGAACGGCACTTGGTTTACTGACAAGGTCCATAGCCCAATAGAAGCTGACCCATATCGCTCGAGTTCACTTCATTGTCCATATTCAAATCGGCAGCGCAATTCACGCACGCTCCATATCCAATCAGCAAATTTCCCATGTCCGCCGAATCAACCACGTTGTT
>CANKBX010000155.1 GCA_947480055.1 Planctomycetaceae bacterium | reverse complement strand
GCATTGGCTGGCTCGCGCCGCCGCAGTATTACGCCGCAAGATCTTCTGAAGCTTGTTGGTGTTGGCGACCCGCGCATGTCGCCCGACGGAACCCCACGTTTGACCACATATGTCTTACAGGCAGTGACGCGTTCCTAGACACAAGGTTACACTTGCCAATATCCGCTAGCACATCGCTGGCACTACTCAACTTTCCGAGGAGGTTCTCATGTTGCTACTTGCCCCCAAAACTGGTCGCAAGTTACTCAGCGGGCTCATTTTCATTTTCTTCTTAACTGGCAACGCGCAGGCGCAGGTCATTCACGCGATCCAGGTTCAAGGTGAGGATGACTGGACACTCAATGCGGCCGTCTTGAATGGTCATGTCATTGGATTCTTGGCGACGCACGATCCGTCGACGATCCCGACGGGTTCATTCGCCAATATCTGGTTTAAACGTCAGTCCGACAATAGTTTTTCATCCTCCGCCAAAATTTGTATTAGTTGATGATTCGCTTGAGAAAATCCATGCAGCACTTCTCTCGCCATTTTTCCACACTCCGCCATTGCGCAATGATTGTGAATTCCAACAAACGTGGGGTGTTGATGGGTTTGGCGCTGGTCGTTTTGGGCATCGTGATCCTGTTCGCCGCAGAAATCGTGGGCGCTTATGTAGACCGAGCTTGCGTCTCCCGGGCGACCTTCGAAGCAAATAAGTCGCTAGCCGCTTGGGTCGTTCCATTCCTGCCCCATTCCACCGAGGGTGGCCGATTGCTAGTCGGCGGCGATGTGTTCCATACCCACGAATTACTCGAATGGCCGGGACTTGAGCGCGCGACAGTTGAGAAGTCCAGCGATTTCAAGCTTGGCCGGACATGGAATATTCAAACCCGTATGAGCGGAGTGGAAGTGGGGTTTTCTTATTTCATGCCGCCGCTCGGCCTACATGCCTTGGCGGCGCTCATTGCCTTCACACTCTGTGGTGTCGGGGCGTGGCTCACGAGGTCAGATTGTCGTATCCGTTCGCTCCAACTCACCTGTGTGGTGGGTCTCGTCTTGGTCTTGCTCACACTTCCCGCCGCTTTTGCGGCCTGGTCCGGTCCCCAGCTCGTGTGCGTGTTTTGGGAGCAGGTATTTGATGCCTCCGGTCATGGCATCGTCAACGCCCCGGACCGTGTCTGGGTGCAGCCCGCGCTCTGTGAGACAAGCGGGCTCCTTGTCTTCGGGATTATGTATGCCGCTTGTCTTTTCGCGAGTGCATGGTGGGCTGCAAAATTTCTGCTTGGCGTCAAAGGCTTGGCGCATTCTCATCGGCGCATCATGCGTTGCGATGGCGTTGCGCACTGCGGGCAATGCGGACACCAACTTGACAATCTCACAACATGCCCGGAGTGCGGTCTGGCGCAAAGCGATTTGCCGCCCAAGGGTTGGCCTTGGAACAGTCGCTGGTTCCGGACGCAACGGGCAAGAAGAGTCACTCTGCTTTTGCTTGTGGGAACAGCCGTGACAGTTTCGGCCGCATTGCCGCTGATCGTTGGCGTTGCCCAAGTACTGTTGAAGCGGCTGTAAGCGCGTCATCAACTATCGCTTGCAGACTCGCGAGTGAATGTATTCACAATATTTGTTTACCATTGAATGCAAATCCAACTCATGGACTTTGCGTTTATTCGCCACGCCGCACGCGCGATGATTCACCAATGAATTGAACACAAATGGCAGCACGCACCACCACACAAAAACGCACCGCATTGGCTGGCTCGCGCCGCCGCAGTATTACGCCGCAAGATCTTCTGAAGCTTGTTGGTGTTGGCGACACGCGCATGTCGCCCGACGGCCGCCAAGTTTTATTTCAACGCAAGATTGTTGGCGCGCGTAATGCGTACGAAACTTCCGTGTGGGTGGCTGACGCCGATTGCAAACGCGCGCCGCGCGCCGTGACCAAGGGACCCAAGGACACGCTTGCGCGTTGGAGCCCCGACGGAACCAAGATTGCTTTTATTCGCAACGACGCCGCGCTTGCTCCGCGCATCATGATTGTGTCGCACAAGGGCGGCGCGCCGCGCGAGTTGCTGAGCATGCCGCATGGAGCCGTTCGCGATTTGGCGTGGAGTCCGTGCGGCCGCCGTCTTGCGTTTGGATTTCGCGCAACGCAGGCGCAGTGGAGCGCGCAAGCCAAGAAGGCGCGTGAGCAACATGGTTTATCCACGCCGCCGCGCGTGATTGAAAATGAAAACTATCGCCTTGACGGCGACGGCTATTTTGATGGTCAGCGATTTGCGTTGCAGGTGCTTGATGTTGAGCGCGGCAATGTTGAAGAAGTGTTCACCGACACGCTTGGTCTGTATTCATTTGATTGGTCGCCCGACGGCAACGCGTTGGTGGTGGCCGGCAACAAAAATCCGCGCGCCTCGTGGAGTTCGTTGGACACAGAACTGTTTATTGTTTCATTCGGCGCGCGCGCCAAACATGAAACGGCGCGCATGACGGGCATTGCCAAGGGTCCAAAGTCGCAACCGCGTTGGAGTCCCGACGGCTTCAGCATTGCGTGGGCGGGTCGCGTTGGCGCCGACAGTATGTACGGCACCGCCAATGTTGAACTGTTTGTGCATGACTGCCGCGCGCGCAAAACCACGTGCCTGACCACCAAGTCTGATTTGTGTTTAATGGCTTCAACATTAAGCGACGCTGGTGATCCAGCTTTCGAACCACAACTTCGATGGTTTCCAGATTCAAGCGCCATTTTCTTTCGCGCGGGTTGGCATGGAAGCGGGCGAGTTGCCAGCGTGGCCGCGCGTGGCGGACCGATCGCGTTTCACACGGATCTTGGCGCGGAAATTTCGCTTGGAACTTTCAGCGCCGATGGTTGGCGCCTTTCGTGTGTTCGCTCAACGGCAACTCAGCCAGGCGAAGTGCATGTGCTTGAAGTGAAGCGCGGAATTTTTGCCGCGCGTCGCGCCACCAAATTCAACGATGCGCTTGTTGCAAAGCTTGAATTGGTCGAGCCCAAAGAGCGCTGGATTACCGCAAAAGATGGCCACAAAGTTCATTGCTGGACCATGCGTCCGCGCGCGGCCAAGGGACGCGTGCCCGCCATTTTAGAAGTGCACGGCGGTCCGCACGCGCAGTACGGCATGACGTTCTTTCATGAGTTTCAATTGTTGTGCGCGCAAGGATATGAAGTTTGGTTTTCCAATCCGCGCGGCTCCAAGGGCTACGGCATGAAACACACCGCGGCCATTCGTGGCGCGTGGGGCACAAAAGATTGGATGGATGTGCAAGCCGTCATCGCAACCATGCGCAAGGACCGCGGTATTGATCGCGCGCGTATGGGAATCATGGGCGGCTCGTACGGCGGCTACATGGCCAATTGGGCCGTTGCGCATGATCACAATTTCCGCGCCGCAATCAGCGACCGCTGCGTGAGCAACTTGGTCAGTCATGCCGGCAACAGCGATCATCCAGAAGTTCCAAATCAATATTGGAAGGGCGCGGCGTTTGATCAGCCGCAAGCGTTGTGGCGCGCAAGTCCCATTGCGCATTTTAAAAATGCGCGCACCCCCATGCTGTTGATTCATTCAGAGGGCGACCTGCGCTGCAACATTGAGCAGAGCGAGCAAATACACACCGCGCTATGCACCATGAATGTTCCCACGCGATTTGTGCGTTACCCGCGCGAGACCAGCCACGGTTTAAGCCGCATGGGTCCGCCCGATTTGCGCATGCACAGGCTTGGCGAAATCATTTCCTGGTGGAAGCGGTGGATGGTGTAGGAAATGTGTGTAGTTGAGCGGCGCCAAAGGTTTTATTACATCGATAGGTCCAACTTTTTAAAGCTAAAATCAACCCTGCCAATTTGTCGCATCTATATATGCCGAATTGTTCGTCAAATATAAATCTGTAAAATATATTGACAATGTTGTTTTACCCCTTATAATCCTTGCAACATCCAGAGTATTGGGCGGTCTCCATAAAGCCCAAGCAGCAACCGATCCTAGTGAGTAATCACGGGGGACACGGTGCTGAGACCAGCCCTGAAAAGGGTGATGTGGCGAAGGTTTGAAACCTGCAGCAAACAGCACTTTCCGTGCATAAATGCTTCAATTCAAACGCTTCTCGCAAATGCTATCCGCGTTGGGTAGCCGTCCTTTT
>CANKBX010000154.1 GCA_947480055.1 Planctomycetaceae bacterium | reverse complement strand
GCGTCAAGAACAAATTCACGCCACAAGGAATGCTGCATGCCAAGTCGGGCGTGCTCGTCGTTGTGTGTGCCTAGCACATAGTCAGGTTTGTGCGGAATATTGTTTGAATCGTTCAGTTGCGACATGACGCTAATCGTAAGGCAAATCAATGAGGTATCGTGCTGCGTATGAACAGAATTCAACATGCCGTGGTGGTGATGAAGAATGGATTTCTAACGTGCGCCTTCGCCTGCATGTTGAGCGCGTGCGCCGTAAGTGGTGGCGCAAACACCAACGGAAGCAAGATCACATCGGATCATGTGCAACATTTAGTTTTTGTCACGCTGGTAAATCCTGCCGATGCCTCCGCTATGAAAGCTGATTCCGACGCGGTTCTTCCGCACATGCCCGGCGTTCTGAATTACGCGTGCGGTCCACACATTGATGTGGGCCGTAAAAATATTCGACAAGATTATACGCTTGGCATCCTGGTGGAATTTTCCAACGTGGATGCGTACCGCGCCTATCAGATCAACCCCGAGCATGTTGCGTTGATCAAGAAATGGAAACCAAAGTGGTCCAAATCGGAGATGTTTGATTTTGGCGCGCCGTAATCGCCGCCCACTTCCAAGGTCGCTCTGGATTCTTGGTGCGATCAGCCTCTTCGCCGACCTTGCTGGCGAGATGACTTATCCTTTGCTGCCACTCTTTGTGACGGGCGTGCTTGGCGCCAGTCCTGTTGCGCTTGGTTTGATCGAGGGCTTCGCCGAAGCAATTGTGAGCGTTATGCGCGGTCTTACAGGGTATTACAGCGACGCCACGGGCCACCGAGTGCGCTGGGTTCGCCGTGGATACGCCATCACATTCATCGGAAAAATTTTCGTCATGGCCGCAACGCATTGGAGCTTTGTTTTGTGCGGCCGCACACTTGATCGCATTGGCAAGGGTGTTCGCGGAGCTCCGCGCGACGCGTTGATTGCGGAAAGCGTCGCGTTTCAAGATCGAGGCCGCGCGTTTGGATTTCACCGCGGCGTTGATTCACTTGGCGGCGTTGGTGGCGCGCTTATCGCCGCGGGGATTCTTGCATGGATGATTGGATCGCGCGCGGCAACTCCGCAGGACGCGCCGCAATTTCGCGTCATCTTCGCCATCGCTGCGTTCTCCTCAAGCATTGCGTTCTTTATGACATGGCTCATACCGAACACGCCGTCGATTCAAGTGGAGCAGCGCAAAAACGACTTTGCGAAGTCCACGGGTGTTCCATTTGGCAAATCATTTTGGGTGGCCATGAGCGCGATGGTGTTGTTCATGCTGGGTAACTCAAGCGACACATTTCTTTTATTGCGCGCGCTTGATCTAGGCGAGTCGCCGGTGAAATGCGTTTTGCTGTACGCATTGTTCAACGCCACATACACGGCTGCCAGTTATCCAATGGGTTTGCTTAGTGATCGCTATGGTCGTTGGCCAGTGTTGGCAACGGGATGGGCGATTTATGCCTTAAGTTACGCAGGTTTTGCGATGCTTGGCCGCGACACGGCGTGGATTTTTTGGGGACTCTTTGGCTTGTATGGCGTAAGCGTTGCATGCACGGAAGGCACGGCGCGCGCCATGATCGTGGACTACGCGCCAAAAGAGCGCGTGGCTTCCGCGCTTGGATTGTTTGGTTTTTTTCAAGGCGCCGCGGTATTGATCGCCAGCGGGGTGGCGGGAATTTTGTGGAGTTACGGACTTCCATCAATCGCCTTCTGGATGGGAAGCGTTTTCGCGGTCGCCGCGCTGGCGATTTTACCGTGGGTGCCTGGGCGAGTCACGCCGCCGCCTGTGGACCCTGTATTACAGAGAAGCGAGAGATTAACCTCCGACTCTTGAGCGCATCGGAGCCCACGCCGCAACGCGTAACACAAAAGCGTATGAGTGTGTATCCGAATAGATACATGTTCATATGCGCAACTGTGGCTTGAATAAAAAAACGCCCGACTCTCAATGAGCCGGGCGTTTTGAATTGATCAAGAATTGAATGATCTACAAGTGAATAAATTTAAGGGCAAGTACCAAAGTTGCCCAACAGGGCGCCAAGATCCTCACTGTTGACAACGTTGTCACCGTTCAAATCCTCGATGCATAGGGTGACACCGCAAGTGCCAAATCCCCCAAGCATTTGGCCTAAATCCGCGCTGTTTACTTCGTGGTTTCCATCCAAGTCGCCTAGGCAAGGAACAATTTCGCTTAGGCGCAAAGTACCCGCGCCGCCCACATTGGCGGTGCTGCCAATACGGATGTACCAAGTGCTGCCCGCGGTCACGGCCCAGGTCACGCTACTGGTGGTGGCGGAGCACGAGTCGTTGTTGCAAGCTATTGAATCGGCCGAACTTGTTGGACACGACGCGCCGGGATACACGACAAGGCGAGTGTCGAAACTCGCTAGCCCGCATGTTGTGGCCGTTGCATTGCCCGTGATCGGCGCGGTGTATTTGAACCATGCATCCTTGTTCATGCTTGTTCCGCCATCGCAACCCGCCGCAACTGCAAGCGCGCTGTTGGTGGCGTAGGTTGTATCAAACGCGGCGTCGCCATTTCCAATCAAAGTCGCTCCGGCGCATTCGTCATTGGCTGGTACTGGCACAGTCACGGAATAACTAAACGAGTAATCATTGCGCGTGTCGCTGTACAAGAACACACGCATAAGAATGGTGCTACTTGAAGTGGTGTTGGTGTAAGTGAATGAATCATTACTCACTCGGCCACTGCGAGAAACCAGCGCTGTTCCACCGCAAGTAGAGAAAAGTTGCGTGTCAATGTCGCCGTTGCTGTGCGTGAAAGTCTCGGTAATTGTCACTGTTCCTGTGGGTGGAACCGTAAGCGCGTACCAGTCCTCATCAAGACGCTTCACCACCAACGCTGTGTAAGTACCAGCGGCAACTGCTTTGGCGGCGGCGCAACTGTCATTTGGTTCAAGCACGTCGTCGGTTCCGGCCGCCAGCGAAGTGGAGAACCCGCCCGCGTTGACCGCGTTGTCCCAGCGACCGTATCCATCCTTGCCTGTTAACAAAGTGCAACTGCTCGATCCACATGTCAACACGCCATACATTTTCTTGTCGCTGTCTTGATAAAGCGCGCTGCCTGAAGATCCACCTTCAGTCACGCCGCTGTACCACGACACGGTTGACCATTGCGTGCTGGTTCCGCAAATGGTTGATGCCGCGGCTTTGTTGCAGAACGAAATAGTCATCTTGCGTCCGCCTGGGAAATGGATTCCAGTTGATGCGGTGCTCGTTGCTGGATTGGTGGACATCCATCCAGCCCAATACGCGGTGGTGGGTAGCGTGGCGCGAATTTGCATTAGCGTGCAGTCGCTTGTCAGATATGTCTTGACCAAGTCGGCGCCCACAACATTGTTTGTAGTTCCAGTATTGCCGTTGCAAGTTGTGTTGCGAAAGTTGAACAAGAACTGGCAACTGTTGGCTTCGCTTTGCACGGAAATACAGTGATTTGCCGTGGAAAAGTAGGGGGTTTCATCCGCGGCGTTGGTGGCCATGAGTTGACCAGAGCACAAGTAGCTTCCACCGGTGGCCGCCGTGAAAGTTAACCGAGCTGCGGCGTTGGCCTCATTGGCCCAAGTTGGAAAACACGTTGGGTCTTGATCGCAGGTCGCCTCTTGCGCTTGAGTTGCGAAAATATCCCGATAGCCGTGCGTGTAGTCCACGCTTTCAAATGGAAGTTCTTTTGAGTTGCTGCTGTCGGGAACAAACCATTCAATACGACTTGTTTCGCCAGGAGCGAACATGCCCCACGCTTGGCCGTTTTCAAATTCGCCGCGGGCTTCGATGGGACCAATCACGCCTTCGCCATTTCCGGAAATGAGATACAGTTTTTCGCCAGGCGCCAACATCACTCCTGAAAGATGCAGGCGATTGAAAGTTGCGCCCATGCCAGTGATTTCAAGCCGCCATACTCGACCGCCATCCACATTCACCCATTGACCGTCGCCAACGGTCGC
Organism: Planctomycetaceae bacterium; assembly: GCA_947480055.1. Classification (GTDB taxonomy): domain Bacteria; phylum Planctomycetota; class Phycisphaerae; order Phycisphaerales; family SM1A02; genus SYAC01. Next base: position 241 of record CANKBX010000154.1, on the reverse strand, counting down.
CATGACTTCTTCGGAAACTCCAATTCGCAAGGGGGCGGGTTGCGCGGTGCGCTCATCCTCTTGGTACACAGAGAAGAGATCAATGTCGCCAAGCACAATAGCTGGCGCGGGCATAAATCCAAGACCGAGTTGTTGAGTTGGGTAGCCCTCGATTGGCTTTGGTTCATTCAGCGGAGTGATCGGTCCGTGACCTGAGGCATCTGCGAACAACGAGGCAGTGATGCAGGAGCAAAGAATTGTT
>CANKBX010000153.1 GCA_947480055.1 Planctomycetaceae bacterium | reverse complement strand
GGCCGACAACATTCGATCCAACAACTCGGGCCGCAACATGGTTGGCGTTCCTCCGCCAACAAACAGTGTTTGCAATTCACCGCGTTGAACACGAGCCCAAGTGGCCAATTCATTTTCCATGCGCGCCACAAAAACTTCCTGTCGATCTTGCGCGTCAACAAAAGAATAAAAATCGCAGTAATGACATTTGTGGCGGCAAAATGGAACATGCACATACATGCCATCGCCACGCGCTCCGTTGATTGGCAACTCCACGCCTAATTCGGCGGGCTTGGGCGCGGCGTCTGGCGCTATTGGCAGCGTTGTGGATGTGGTGGTGAGTTTCACAATGAGCACAATAGACGCTCTTGCTCAAATAACGAATTGAAAAATAAAATGAGAAGCGCGACAAGAAATCGAAATCATCCAAGCCATAACGGATTGAATTTTGATCGGGATGGGAAAGAGCGCCCAAGTGGGTATTTCAATCTGGCTTACGAGAAGAATCAACGCATTTTGCCCGCAATGTCGTCACAAAATGCCAAGCGATTCCCGTAGCATCAATCACGTGAAAGACTTAAAAAATACAGCGGTCGTGGGTTTGCAATGGGGCGACGAAGGCAAGGGCAAGATTGTCGACCTGCTCACATCGCAACATGATGTGATTGTGCGTTACAACGGCGGCGCGAACGCCGGCCACAGCGTTGTGGTGGACAAAGAACGCTATGCGCTGCATTTGGTACCCAGCGGTATTTTGCACGCCGACAAAACGTGCGTGATTGGCAACGGCGTTGTGGTTGATCCAGAAAAGTTGCTTGAGGAAATTGACGGTCTGCGCAAACGCGGAGTCCGCGTGGCGGAGAATTTGCAAGTGAGCGATCGCGCCCATGCGGTGCTTCCATATCACAAGGAACAGGATGCCGCGCTGGAGGAATATTTAGCCGGAGTCACTGAGCACGACGCGGGCAGCCTTGCCATTGGAACAACGCGACGCGGAATTGGTCCGGCCTACGGCGACAAGATCAATCGCTCCACCGCCATTCGCATGGGCGATTTGCTTGACGCCAAATATTTACAGGAACGCCTGCGTGTGATTTGCCGTTTGCGTACCAAGGAATTGCAAGCGCTTGGCGTGAAGGCGCCGCCGCTGGATCCAGACGCTCTGGCCGAACGGTTCGCCAAAGCCGGTGAAACTTTGCGCCCGCATATCAAGGACACCGTCTATGGCTTGCACGACGCGGTGAAAGCCGGAAAAAGAATTTTGTTCGAGGGCGCAAACGCGTGCTTGCTTGACATCGATCACGGCACGTATCCATTTGTGACAAGCAGCAATTGCTCCACGCTTGGAATTCCCGCCGGCACCGGAATGCCTGGCAGCAAGATTCACCGCGTGCTTGGAATTATGAAGGCCTACACATCGCGCGTTGGCGCGGGTCCGTTTCCCACCGAGTTGCTGGATGAAGTTGGCCAAGGCATTCGCGAGCGTGGCCGCGAGTTTGGAACAACCACTGGTCGGCCGCGTCGCGTTGGCTGGCTTGATCTGGTCGCGGTTCGCTACGCGGTCATGATTTGCGGCGCAACCGGCGTGGCGTGCACACTGCTTGATGTGCTCAGCGGCGTGGACGAGCTGAAGATTTGCACCAAGTATCGCCTGGCAAATGGCCAGGAAACTGATCGATTTATCCCCGACGCCCACCGGCTTCAAGGCGTGACGGCCATGTACGAAACACTTGCTGGCTGGTCCGAGCAAGTTCAACATGCCGAGAATCGCTCGCAATTACCGCCAAATGCCTGCAAGTACTTGGATCGCATTGAACAGTTCCTAGGCGTGCCCATAGAAATGGTTGGCGTTGGACCAGAGCGCACTCAAACTTTGGTCGCCGCTGGAACTTAATCGCCTAGCATTGCACAATGAATCAGCTCATGCCACAACCATCCGATTCGCTGGATGATTCAAACGCAAATCTTTGGTTACCAAAGCACATCGCCATCATCATGGATGGCAATGGCCGTTGGGCGGCGGCGCGGGGATTGATGCGCGAGTTGGGACACAAAGCCGGCAGCAAGAATGTGCGCGAAATCACCACATCTTGCGCCAAGCGTGGCATTGCGGCGCTTACCTTGTATTCATTTTCCAGCGAGAATTGGAAGCGGCCGCCATCTGAAGTGACCGCTCTCATGCAACTTTTGCGCGAGCACCTGCATGGGGAATTGCCCACCATGCTTGCCAACAACATTCGCTTTCGCCGCGTTGGCCAACGCGACGGTCTGCACGCCGACGTGTTGGCTTTGCTTGACGAAACAGAGCGGGCCACCGCCCATTGCAACGGCTTAAACCTATGCTTGGCCTTGAATTACGGCGCGCGCGCTGAAATTACCCAGGCTTGCAAAGAGATTGCGCAACGTGTGGAAAGAGGCGCAATGAAGATTGATTCGATCAACGAAAAAACCATAAGCGACCACCTTTACACCACGGGTTTGCCCGACCCCGACCTGTTGATTCGCACCGCCGGCGAGATGCGCGTGAGTAATTTTCTATTGTGGCAAATTTCCTACGCCGAATTCCATGTCACGCAAACGTTGTGGCCGGACTTCTGCGATCGCGATTTGGATTTGGCCCTGGCTGACTTCGCCAATCGGCGCCGAACCTACGGCGGCTTGGGCGTTGCGGCAAACGAACAACCAACATCCAAGCCTGTCTAAGATTGGGCTAAGACTGGCCTAAGCGTGGCCAAAGCATGCCCGCCACATTCAGATATTTTTATAAACAAATGAATTTGTGTTTACTTGCAAACAGAAAATTCATATGCTTCTCGCAGTTCGACAAGGTTGTTGAACATTCTAAAATCTTCCGCAAAGGACTGCGCACATGAACACATCTTTTATTTCACGTTTTCCACCACTGGTTAAAAATTTTGGACTGGGAATGTTTTTACTTGGAGCCACGCTTGCGCTTGGAGTGGTGCTCTCTTCGCAAGCGGTTGGAACGGCAATTGCAACGCGAACAAAATCTGGTCAAACCATTCGCGTGAAAGGCGTTTCTGAAATCACCGTGATCTCCGATAGCGGCCACTGGAGCGGCGTGGTGACGGCGAGCGGCAACTCAACCGCGGACGCGTTCTCCAAACTTGATACTGGAGTGGCGAAGGTGCAAGCCGTGATCACGGCGAATCAATTCACCGCCGAGGAAATCACCATGTCCAACCTTGATGTCACGCCCGTGTACACAAAAAATGAAAAAGGCGTGGTGATGAACAAGGTGGATTACTACGTGGCCACGCAAACAATCAAGGTGACTTCGCCACGCGTCAACGCGATTGCCGACTTGCAAATGAAAGTATCCAACTTACTCAAGGAAGGAATTAAAATTGCCTCCGGCGATCCGCAGTACACATGCGGCGTGTTGGAGGCCGTGAAAATGGAACTGCTTGAGAAGGCCACGCAAAATGGATTTGATCGCGCGCAGTTGCTGGCAAAAAGTTCTGGCAGCAAAGTAGGTGCGTTGGCAAACGCGTCGCAAGGCGTGTTTCAAATTGTTCCCTTTGGATCTAATGAGGTTTCTGATTACGGAATGAACGACGTCAGCTCGATTAAAAAAAGTGCCAAGGCCGTGGTGAGCATGGAATATTTGATCGATAAGTAAGCCGCGCCACTGCGACGCTTTGCGAAGCACATCAGGCATTTCACAGCCCAAATTGAATAGATTTGGGCTTTTCTTTTTTTAGTTTTTCACTCTGCAGAGGCTCAGGAACGCGGACAAATTAAATCCGCAGTCACCGCGGACAAATCAGCGCAGCCCGCAAGCGCCATGGCGATATCGAATTCTTGAAACAAAATTTGCAAGACCCGCGCCACGCCAGCTTCTCCACCCGCGGCAAGTCCCCACAAAATTGGACGACCCACCTGCACGGCGTTGGCGCCAAGAGCGAGAGCGCGAACAATATCAACGCCACGGCGAATTCCACCGTCCACAATAATTGGACCGCGTCCCGCCACCCGCTCAACAATCGCGGGCAATGCGCGCGCGGTTGGAGCGGCGCCATCAAGTTGCCTGCCGCCATGATTGCTCACCACCACCGCCGCCGCGCCATGATCAAACGCCCGCTCGGCGTCGTCGGCGCGCAGCAGTCCCTTGACCATGACTGGAATATCCACCGCTTGGCGGATCCCGTCCAAATCTTTCCATGTCAACGACGCGTCAATTGTCCATCCAAGCGCCGCTCCAATGCCGCTGCCTGAATGGCCGGTGGGC
>CANKBX010000152.1 GCA_947480055.1 Planctomycetaceae bacterium | reverse complement strand
GAGGGACCCGGTCACGTTCCGCTGGATCAAATTGAATACAACATGAAATTGCAGCGACGACTTTGCCACGGCGCGCCGTTCTATGTGCTTGGGCCTTTGGTCACGGATATTTTTCCGGGCTACGACCACATCACAAGTTGCATTGGCGCCACCAGCGCCGCGTACCACGGCGCGAGCATGTTGTGTTACGTCACTCCCAAGGAACATTTGGGTTTGCCAAAGAAGGACGATGTGAAGCAAGGATGCGTCGCGTATAAAATTGCGGCGCATGCCGCCGATGTCGCGCTTGGCATTCCTGGCGCGCGCGACCGCGACGACGAGCTCACCAAGGCGCGCGCCGCGTTGAATTGGCAGAAACATTTTGAATTGTCATTCGATCCAGACACCGCTCGCGCTTATCACGACGAGGACCTGGATGTGGACACGGATTTCTGCGCCATGTGCGGGCACGATTGGTGCAGCGTTCGCATCAGCAAAGAAATTCAGGAGTTTGCCAGCGGCAAGAGCGAGGAGTATCGACGCGACAAGCCGGTGTTGAGCGCGGCGCTTACGCCAGAGCAACAAGAGGTGCTTGCAAAGCGTGGCGTGCTTTCGCCCGAGGAGATTCACAAGCTTGCTTCCAAAACCAAGGCGGCGGTTGGTGCGGTTGAAGCCAAGGCGTCTTGCCACAGTGACTTTGTTGACGCCACTGTTGCGCAACAAAAACAAGAGCAATTTGTGCAGCTCAACACGGCGCCGGCCCACAATATTCCCACAAAAATCCCTTTAATTTAGGGCGCACCAAAGGAATTTCTTGGCATACTTATCTAAATGATGGCTCTCCAGCATCATCACAAAGAGAATTCTCCGGGCAATCCATCGCCCTCATGGTTAAGCGCGCCGCCCATGCGATATCAAGAGGGCTACGTGTGGTTTCTGCTTTTTTCAAGCATGGACATTATTTTGACGTGGCATATTTTACGCAAGGGCGGCCTTGAAGTGAATCCACTCGCGCGCCTTGTCATTGAGCATTGGGATCTTGCTGGGGCAATCGCGTTTAAATTTAGTTTGGTCTTGTTCGTTGTTGTGGCGTGCGAAATAGTTGGCCGACACGAGGACAGACTTGGCAGGCGACTTACTGGAGTTGCCATCGCGGCTGCGGCATTTCCTGTTATTTGGAGTCTGTGCCTATTGGCGATGCACGGATTTCTTGTGCAGCCCGTTCCTCAATAATCGATGCGTTGCGAGCGCGTTTGAACGCGTGGCGAACTTGATCCACGCCGCGCATTCCTTTTATTTTTTAACCTTGGTAGCCATTCTCGCTTGCGCCATGGCCGCCTCAATCTCTTTACTTGATCTAGGAATGTCGCGTGTGAGAGTGACTGGTCCGCGCGCGGTTATAAAAATGTCGTCCTCTATGCGCACGCCAATTTTTTCTTGTGGCAAGTACACGCCAGGCTCAATCGTGATCACTGCGCCGGCTTGAATCGGCGCGTCGGGGCTTGCGTCATGCGTTTCAAGACCAAGGTGGTGGCCAATGGAATGAATGAAGGCGTCGGCAAGTCCAGCGCGACGAATGACCGCGCGCGCGGCCTCGTCAATCTGGTGAAAGCGCGCGCCGGGCTTGCACGCGCGAATTGCCGCGGTTTGCGCAGCTAAAACCAAATCATGAATTTCGCGTTGGCGCGGCGTGAACTTTCCATTCACCGGCAATGTGCGCGTGACATCGGCGGAATATCCGCACCACTTGGCGCCGGAATCCAAACACACCAAATCGCCATCACGCAATATTTGATCGTTGGCGTGGTAGTGCAATACCGTGCTGTTGAAACCGCCACCCGCGATTGTGCGAAACGCAAGTTCACGCGATCCGCCTTGGTGATACCCCGCCTCCACGTGGCGTTGTAAATCAAACTCGTTCATGTTGGGTCGCAGCGAGGCGAACGCGGCGGCAAAACCAAGTCCCGTGATGCGGCCAGCTTCTTGAATGCATGCCACTTCAGCTTTGCTTTTGCGGGCGCGCATGTCGTTTAAAATATTCGCGCCGTCATGGATGGAGCAATTTGGAATGCGCTCCGCAGTGCGGCGAAAAATTTCCAGGTCTCCGCTTATGGGGCTGTTGTGCGCCGCAAGCGGCATGAGCAAGGTCAACGCCTTGGCGCGCTTGGCCGCGTCTAGAAGTTGCAGAGCAAGCATGTTGGTTCGAAATATGGTTTCAATTCCGGCGCGCGCGCGAAGTTCGCCACCAATTTCGGCGCGAAAGCCATCCCACTTTTCGCGCTCTGGATTCAGCGGCCTTAGAAAAAGTTGCACGCGTCGCGCGGGGTTTGGATTTTTCCCATCAAAGAATAGCGCTGCGCCAGGTTCATCAACCAAACCAGTGAGGTAGGTGAAGTGCGCGTGCGCGGCGAATGGGTGATGCAAGTTTGGATCAGCTTCGCCCGCGAGGACCAAGCCGACGGAACCTCGCAAGGCGTCAAGTAACGCGACGCGGCGGCGCGCAAATTCCGCTTGCTCAATCATGATTGCGGGCTTGATAGAAGAACGATTTTTTGTTGCGGCCATGCGCTAAGAATACGCAAAATTTGAATGCGCCACGCGCTCCTTGCGTTTGCTACAACAATGTCGCGCGCCGACTTTGTCGCACAAGTTTGGCGCGCACTCAAGACAAGCGTGGCTTTCACAACAGAAGATTCAAGCGTTCGCTGCGGCCGCCGTCTTGTCCATAATTCGCTTGGCATACGTGGTCATGGCGTTGCGCAATTGATCGAAACTTTCCAGCACGTACAAAATGGGCTGATAGTGGTCAATTTCAAACGCCGTGTCGCACACGCGGTCCAAATCAAATGGACGGCGATCCACTTCGGCGCTCTCAAGAGCGTGCTTGCATTCGCCAGGACTTGAAATCAATCCACTGCCGTACACCTTGATGCGTCCGCTCTCTTTGATCAAACCAAATTCAACCGTGAACCAGAAAAGGCGCGCCAGGCGTTCAACATCTTTTTCATCCGTGGCTTCAAACGCGGCCTTGCCATAGGTCTGCAAAAAATCCGCGAACACCGGGTCCGCGTGCAAAGGAACATGTCCAAAGATGTCGTGGAAAATATCGGGCTCGGGCAAGTAGTCAATGCTTTGCTTGGGTCGAATCACAATGGTGGTGGGAAATTCACGCCGAGCCAAGCATGCGAAGAAAGCCTTGGGCGGCAAGTAACCAGGCACCGCGCGACTTTGCCACTTTGTCAATGGATGCAGGCGGCTATTGATTTCAGACAGCGGCGGAATTCTGTCACGACGAAGATTGATCAACGCCGCGCCGTCCAAATATGTTTTACTGGCGTTGTCTTTTAGAAAAATCATTTGACGGTCAAACATGGTCGACCACGTTTCTTGATTTTCCGCGCTGTATCCATCGTATTTCTGCTCGATATAGCAGTGCGTGATGTCGCCGTAACCAGGCGCGCCAAAGTTGTTGGCGTAGGTTTGCGCGGCGTTCGCTTGCGCGTCGTCAATCATTGCGTGGTTCAAACTGCCAGCGAACTTTTTAGCGTGATGTGATCCGTCCATGTGGTTCTCCTGTGGAAAATGATTCTAGTGTGGATCCGTAAAAAAACAGAATCACAAATTAGTGGGAAATGAAGCGCCCTCAATGAATGAGCGAACTTGCTCGGCATTTTCAAACGGAAAAGGAAACGGCAATCGGCCCACATCATGCATGCGGCGAATGTCAATGCCTCCACCGTCCACGCCCACCGCGATCGGGTCTTCGCATTCCACCTTGTTGGTCGCGCATAACGCCTTCAATAACATGCGCGGTTTGGCGTTGAACTGTTTCAGCAACGCGCTTTCGTCCGCCGCCAACGGATTCGCCTTCATCATCGCCTGATCATCCAGGAACCAACCAGCAAGCCGGCCAGAATCAATCGCAACACTAGCCCAACGCACATCCTCCGGTTCGCCGTGATAGGCGCGCCAACGATCGCACCACTGCGCGAATATTCCTGTTTCGGACTGACGCGACAGCGTGACAATTAAATGCATGCTGTCGTCGTCGTCATTGGGAAGTTCAAGCACGGTCTCCATGGCCAGAAGCATGGCCTCCATCACCGGCATCACAAGTGTTCCATCGCTCGCCACAATGAACTTTACGGCAACGCGTTCGCCATCAAACTTTACATACCCCGACAAATGTCCGTGAAGAAATTCAATCGCCGCATCTATGGAAACTTCTTGCATGGCGTCATCCTAATCCGTCACGGCTCTTCGTACACTCT
>CANKBX010000151.1 GCA_947480055.1 Planctomycetaceae bacterium | reverse complement strand
TCATTGAGCGCAGTTCACTCGTCATCGATCCGTTGATTGACGATCCGATGCTGGGCTATGACTGCGGAATCTGATTGCTGATTCGAGTTTGATCGACCGCGCATGACCAGCTGTGACACACGCGATTTGAAAGATTTCAAAGTCGCCGTGAATGTCGCCGTGAATGTCGCATGGGAACGTCGCGCGATGTCACCAACGCGAACACCGTCGGGGGATAGGGGAACGAGCAGAAACTGCTCCGCGATGAGGGCCAAGGTCGCCCATGTCGCTAGGCATTTGCATTTCAGCATCGCGCAGTTACACTTAAATCATGGAATCGATTTTTAGCGAAATTGTCGGGCTCTAGCCTGCGACACTGAAAAAGAGAATCCCTATCAATCCCGGAGATGCCTTATGCAAATCAATCGTGTTCTCGCTCGCGTAGATCGCCATCTGTTGGCGGCCTTGGTCACCGCTTCAGCCATGCTGTGGGGCTGCACCAGGGAATTAGCGAGCCAACCGTCGGCTGCGTTGGGCAATTTCGAGATGACCAACAATGTGCTTAACACGAACATCAGCGTTGATACGACCCGTAAGCTTACGGGCGAGGCGCAGGAATCCTTTTTCCTCGGATTTATTCCGCTCACCAGCCCCGTTCAATGCTCGGTTGGAGTCGCCTATAACCCGGGTGGCGGCAGTTCGTTCAACGGGGGGTTGTCTGGGCGTCTCGCGCGCATCCGTGACATCGCCGCCTACAACGCTGTGATGGGTAAGGCGGACATTTTGGTCGCACCGCAGTGGTCGGTGACCACGGAGAACTACTTCTTGGTGACCAATTACCGCGCTCGCGTGAGCGGCTATCCCGGAACGATCATCAGCATCACCAACAATTCGTTCTCTCACCTTCCGGTCTCGGCAAAGCAGGCATACGATGATGTGCAGCGCGCGAAGCAGCAACCTCCTTGCAATGTCGAGAGCAGGCCAAACGCGGCTGGCTCTTCGGCGACTGCCACCGCTCCAGTCTTGATGGCGCCCTCGGAATTCGAGGGAGCCTCGGCTTCGGACGACGTGTCGCCGAGCCGTGGAACGGTTCTCGACCAGATGTCGGTGGATCTCCCCGCTGCCGAGCGGGGCGACTTAGTTGATTACCACTACACCTGCTCGCTTGAGGATGGCCATATAGTTTTTGATTCGCGTGATAAGGGCGCCCCACGCACGCGCAAGGCGGGTGCCACCGACACTCCGGTGGGACTTGGGCCGGCGATGATCGGGATGCGCTCGGGCGAGCACCGGCGAATCACCTTGCCTCCGTCACAGGGCTTCGGAAGCAAGGGCTTGCCGAGTTTGGGCATTCCGCCCAATGCCACCGTGGTTTTCGATATCTACGTGCAGCAGGTGACGAAGCGCTGAGCGATCGAAACAGCGTGTCGATGATTTGACGGCGGACTGAAGCGCACAAATACAACTGACGCATTTGGTTGGATCCCATGGCTTTGGCGGTGCCAATGTTCCAAATTACTCTCGCTGCATTTGGACTTAAATTAAGGATCGGAACTAGTCAAGACCAATCATCGAGCGCACCCAACTCGTCATCGAGCCGTGGCATGACGATCCGGTGCCGGACTATGACTGCGGGATCTGATTGCGGATTCGGAGTGCGATCAAGCCGCGTTCGTGATCATGCTCGGGGGTGCCGCACTCGGAGGACCATTTCGAGTGTTGCGCGCATTGAATTACGCGTAATGCTTTCCAAATCGATTGGCAATGAACGCCTCGAACGGAACATCTTCGTTGCGAATAAATCCCTTTGAAGGCAGCGCGCCTTCTTTGAGCAAATCAAGCACGGCGGTGATTCCGGCGGCGGTTGTGATTTGAATAGCGGTCCACGGCAAGCCGTTGATTTCTTTGTGCAGAACAATTTTGGCGTAGGTCTTCTCAAGTAGGCGGCCGTCCTTCTCGCCAACGCAACTTACAAAGATGGCAACTTGGTCTTGCTCAGTGGCGGGCAGGGCGCGCTCGAAAATCTTCTTGAGTTCGTCGCGGTGATTTTTGAAACCTAAATCTTCAATCAGCAACTTCAATTGGTCGCGGTGGCCAGGGAAACGCATGGTCTTGTAGTTGAGATTTTGAATTTTGCCCTTGAGCGTTTCGCCCAGCGAACCAAGTCCGCCTGAAGTGTTGAAAGCCTCAAGTTCAATGCCGTCAATTTGCATGTGCTCAAGCTGCTCAAGCGGCGGAACCGTTACAAAGTGCCCGTCTTGAACGGCTTCGCAAGGCTGGCAATATTCATTGATCAGGCCCTCGGTGCTCCACGTGAGATTATATTTCATGGCGTTGTTGGGAAAACGCGGCAGGGCGCCCACGCGCAAACGCAAATCATGCAACTTGTCAAAGCCCTTGGCTAAATGCCACGCGGCGATGGTGATGAAACCTGGCGCAAGTCCGCACTGCGGAATGAACGCGGTGTTTGCGCCTTGCGACATTGCGATCACTTGCTTGGTCACGGCCACATCTTCGGTCAAGTCCAAATAGTGCGCGCCGTGCGCTTTTGCTTTTTGCGCGATCAACACATTGCAATGAAATGGCGCGCAACTCACGACGGCCCATTGGCCCGCGCAAGTTTCGTCAAGCGCCTTGGCATCATCAAAGCGACCGTTGACACATTTCACGCCCGTCACATTCTTGCTCACCCACTCAAGGTGCGCGGCGCTGTTGTCCAAACTTGTGACCGCATAGTCGCCACTGTGTTGCAGAAGATGCGCGCACATGCGTCCAATTTTTCCAGCGCCAAGAATGAGTACTTTTTTCATGATGTCCTGAGGGTAATGAGTTTGCGAAATTAGGAAAGTTGCTTCAGTTGCGAGCCCACGGCGCTCATGAGTTTTTCAACGATGGGCGCGGTGAAATCAAATTGAATGCCGGCGGTTTGGAATAATTGTGGAAGTGGCTTACTGCCGCCAAGCGCAAGGCCGGCTTTGTAATTGGCAATCGCCTGCTTTTCATTGGTCAAACTGGCCAGCCACACTTGCAGCGCGCCAAGTTGCGCAATGCCGTACTCAATGTAATAGAAGGGCATGCCGAACAAATGCAATTGACGCTGCCACAGCGACGCGCGGAATTGTTCAAGGCCGGTCCAATCCACCAAGCCGCCAAAGCGCGCGTCAAGTTCCAGCCACTTGGTCTCGCGATCTTTCACGGTGTGTGTTGGATTGAGATACACCCAATGTTGAAACGCGTCGATGTGCGCCACCCACGGAAGCACAGCGATGGCGCCTTCAAGCAATTCACGCTTGGCGCGCGCGGCGTCGGCTTCATTAAAAAATTCCGAGAGGTATGGAAGCGTGAGAAGTTCTTGGCTCATGCTTGCCACTTCCGCGAACTCAGTTGGACTTGATCGATACAACAAAATCGGATCTTCCTTGGAAAGCAAACTGTGGAACGCGTGGCCGGCCTCATGCACCATGGTGATGAGATCGCGGTGCAAGCCAACGGCGTTCATAAATATAAATGGCTTGCGCGAAGCTTGGCGTTGATATTGATAACCGCCCGGCGCCTTGCCCTTGCGGCTGTCAAGATCAAGACATCCGCCACCCAACATAGTGTCAAACATTTGCGAAAGACCCGCGTCCATGTTGCGGTATGTGCGCGAAGTTTTTGCTGTTAAGTCCTCGCCATTTGTGAATGGTCGAAGCGGCGCGCGGCCTTTCACATCCACTTTTAAATCCCACGGACGAAGCGTTTGCAAACCCAGCGCAGTGGCGCGTTGCTTCTGCATTTCACGGACAAGCGGCACGCAATGTTTCTCAAAGGCCTCGTGAAAATGGCCGCAATCGGCGGGTGTGTAATCAAATCGATGCATGCGCTGATGTTGGAAGTCGCGGAAATTATCAAAGCCCGCGTTGCGGCCCATTTGGTCGCGCAGTGTGATTAGCTTGCTGTAAATGTCATGCACCTTTGTGCAATCTTGTTGACGACGCTCCGCCACCGCGCGCCAACTTGCTTCGCGCTTGGCGCGGTCGGAATCTTCCAGGTAGCGCGCCATTTGCGGCAAAGTTTTTTCTTCGCCGTCAAAGTTCACCACCATGGCGCCGGAGATTTCGCTGTAGGACTGATCCAGTTTGGTGGCTTGCGTTTGCAGCGCCACATTTTCCGCGCGGAACAATTTCACTTCTTGACCAACGGCGCGAAGCAACACGCCGTAGCGATTGGCGTCCAGCTTTGGCACGTGCGGGCTGTTGGCAATTTTCTGGTCTAGTTCAAAACCAACGCGCTTCAGTTGCGGCTCGACGTGCTCAACAAAATCTA
>CANKBX010000150.1 GCA_947480055.1 Planctomycetaceae bacterium | reverse complement strand
GTGAGCATGCTTTCAACAACATGGCGCGCGCTGGCGTTGTCGTCAATAATCAAAATGGTCGGTTGATCAGTCATGGAAATAATTTCGCATTGAAATTGCGATAGTTCAAATGCTTTATTGCATTTCGTGAAATTTAATTGAAAAATATAAAGAGATAAATCTCTAGTATTGATACTTGTGACGTATCTCTTGTCAATTGCCTCGGCGCGCCAGACTTCAGTACTGAGCCGCAGCGGCTTGCGTGATTGATTCAAGCAGAGTTTGCATGGCGCTAATGGATGGATCATTTTCCAAACCGTAGCCGGCGGCCAATTCCTTCATCCGTGGAAACGAAAGCCACACGCTGCCGCTGGCGTCTTGCCAAACGGCAATTTTCAGCGGCAATTCACCGGAAAAACTGGGATTGATTTTCATAAGCGGCGTGCCCACGGCGGCAGATCCAAACACAAGCACTTGGCTGGGTGGCATTTCAAGTTTGGCATCTTTTGCATTTTGCCCGTGATCAATAATGGTGAACAATTGAATGTTGCGTTTCTTTAGTTCAGCTTGCACGCGCGCAACGGTTTGCTCCACGGAGTGAGCGCTCTCAAGTAAATACAAATTGTTGTCGTTGGCGCCGGAACTCATGGACTTACCATACGCTGAAGCGATTCGGCGGGCAAGATTGGTGAAATCAATTCCCTCTTTGTTCGCCAGCAACGTGACGCACACAAGTTCCGATGGATCGGTGAAGCGGCAAATGAATGCAGAAAAACCAGCGGTGGTGCCTTTGGAATCCATCAAGCCTTTGTGATGAAAGAAAGTCCAGCCAGCCATCGCGGGAACAATCTTGCCGTTGTCCAGTTTGGTGGGGCGGTAAATCAATTCGTGGTGTTCAGGTTTGATCAGTAAGGAACCGGCCAGCGCGATGTCCCACACACTGATGTCCGCCGCCGAAGCGAAAATATCGCTGAAGCCTTTGAGGGCGGCGGAGTTGGGCAATGGAACGCGCGTGAGATTGGCGTTGTAGCCAACCGCGTTTTCTGTGGGGTCGATGAACTGCAATTTGGCTTTAAAATCTTTGTGTTTGTTGTTGTTCGCGGCGACATTTTCCATGGGTAATTTGGAAATGTCTTGGGAGAAACACGTGTGCTTTAAACCTAGAAATTGAATCTGGTTCTTAGTGACAAAGTCGCTGTAGCTCATGCCGCTGGCAGTTTCGACCGCGTTGGCAAGCAACAGAAAATTGGTGGCGCTTTGCGCGACATCCGTGCCCGGCGTGAATGCCAAAGGAATATCTTTCACGCTGTTGAGTAAATCCTGGCTGGAATAGTTTTTTGCCGCGTCGTAGCCAGGCTGATTTCGGTAGTCGGCAATTCCAGTTGCGTGTTGCATCAGTTGAAACACGGTCACGTCCGCCCATGCAGTTGGCAGGCCTTGCACATATTTGGAAAGTTTTTCACGGATATCTAACTTGCCTTGCTCGTACAACTGCATCACGGCAACGGCGGCATATCCTTGCGAAATTGGTCCCGCGTTCCACACCGTGTTTGGTGAGGCCAAACGATGTTGTTCCAAATCAGAAATGCCGTAAGCGACCGAGCGTGAAATGTATGGAGCCTGCACAATGGCCAGCGACAAGCCTGGAATTTGCTTCTCCGCCATGAACGTGTAGATCATTTCATCAATCGAGTGGCCTTGATATTCAACCTTTGAACTGCCGCGATCGGAAGTTGGAATTTGGTTTTGTTGCGCATACGCTGGCATGGAAAATACAAGTGGCAGTGTGGCGATGAGCGCAAACGTAATGTGGCGGCAGGACAAGATCAGTTTTTTACAGTTGTTCAGCGATGATGTCATTGGCGGTTCCCTTTTCGTTTATGCGAGCATTTTGTGCAGAGGCGACAATGTATTTGATTTTGAAGAAGGCTATTTTATGGAAAGTGCAAGGCTGTTGCGGTTCACTTATATAAACCGGGATTCCAAATGCCTACGCCGCGTTGGGTGCACCTGCGGTAGATTGCTTATATGCCCCGCAGAGTCGCCATTGTTGCAGCCATTCGAACGCCCATTGGCCGTCACGGGGGCGCGCTTGCTTGCGTGCGTCCCGACGACTTGGCCGCGCATGTCATTCGCGCCGTTGTTGCGCGCGCTGGCATTGACCCCGCACTTATTGAGGATGTCTACTTTGGTGCGACCAACCAAGCGGGCGAGGACAATCGCAATGTCGCGCGCATGGCCGCGCTGTTGGCGGGTCTTCCCGCGACCGTTGCTGGCGCGACCGTGAATCGCCTGTGCGCGTCGGGTCTTGAGGCCGTGAATCTTGCCGCGCGCATGATCGAGTCGGGCGCGGGCGACATCATGATCGCGGGCGGCGTTGAGTCCATGAGCCGCGCGCCGTATGTCGTAAGCAAGTCCGATCAGGCTTTTGGCCGCGAGCAGCACATGTTTGATAGCACCATTGGCTGGCGCTTTGTCAATCCACGCATGGCCGCCATGTATCCGCCGATCTCGCTGGGTGAGACCGCGGAAAAT
This sequence comes from Planctomycetaceae bacterium, assembly GCA_947480055.1. Classification (GTDB taxonomy): domain Bacteria; phylum Planctomycetota; class Phycisphaerae; order Phycisphaerales; family SM1A02; genus SYAC01. The sequence continues at coordinate 1,858 of CANKBX010000150.1, read as the reverse complement.
GTGGCGCGCGCGCACAATGTTTCGCGCGCTGATCAAGACGCGTTCGCGCTTGCAAGCCAGCAGAAGTGGGCCGCCGCGCACGCCGCTGGTCGATTGCGCGATGAGATTGCGCCGTTTGATATTGAGCAAGGAAAAAAACCGCCGATTCACTTTGACACCGACGAACATCCGCGCCCCGACACCACGCTTGAAAAACTTGCCGCGCTAAAGCCCGCGTTCTCAAAAGCGGCCGACGCGACAGTGACCGCCGGCAATTCATCAGGCATAAACGATGGCGCCGCCGCGCTTGTGCTTGTCGAAGCCTCGCGCGCGGCCGCGCTTGGTTTAAAGCCGATCGCCTTTGTGGGAGCGTGCGCGTCGGCGGGTGTGGATCCAGCGCACATGGGCATTGGGCCGGTGCCTGCGGTAAAAAAGCTTTTTGCGCGCACTGGGCTCGCGGCGAGCGACATCGATCTGATAGAGTTGAACGAAGCGTTCGCGGCGCAGTCCATTGCGTGCGTGCGCGAACTTGGCTTTGATATGGCGCGCGTGAATGTGAATGGCGGGGCGATCGCGCTTGGTCATCCGCTGGGCGCAAGCGGGGCGCGAATTGTTGTCACGCTGATTCACGAAATGCAACGGCGCAACTCCAAGCGCGGCATCGCTTCGCTTTGTGTTGGCGTTGGGCAGGGACTTGCAACGCTGTTCGAGCGGGCGTGAGTCTGTTCAGCCAATCTTCTTCAGGCCGCTTTCGATCGCGCTCACCAGCGCGTCAATGTCGGACTCATTCATTGGCGTGGACAACATACCCGTGCATGTTCCAACCAACAGGAAACCTTCGGCAAAGAGATGTTCAAGCATCATCTTGAGTCGGCGGTTCTCGTCGACGTTGGTGTACGCCTCGCGGTAATTCGCTGGGACAGTTGCTTTCATGTGCAAGCGGAACATGCTTCCGCCACCGGTCACACTTGCGCACGCGTTGGTGCGATGAATGGCTTGCGCAATTCCATCGCGCGCGCGGTCGCCAAGCGCGTTTAGGCGCGCCACGGCGCGTTGATCAAAGTGTTCCATGGCAACGCGGCCCGCGGTCATGGTGACTGGATTTGCGGAGAAAGTTCCTGAAAGTGGAAAGAGCAATTTCGCCGCGCCAGGATTCAGCACCTGCATCACATCGGCTCGACCAGCAAGCGCGCCCACAGGAAAGCCGCCGCCGATCATCTTGCCCAGCGCGGTGAGATCGCCATGAATACCGTAGCCCTGTTGCGCGCCGCCGTAGTGCGTTCGAAAGGTAATGACTTCATCAAGCACAAGAAGCGCGCCGTTCTTGGCGGTCCACTCGCGCATGGCGTTGACAAACTCGCTTGACGCGGGCTTTAAACCCACGCGGTGCGGCAGAAGATCAAGTAGCACGCATGCCAAATCACCGCGGTGCTCATTCAGCAGGGCGATGGATCGATCGATATCGTTAAAAGGAATAATCACCACATCGTCCATGGCGGATTGCGGCTGGCCATGCACAAGCGGCACGCGATTTGGATGATCAACAGCGCCCCAGTTGGCGGGCGATGAACCTTGACTAGTTTCGACATAGTCGTAGGCACCGTGATATGCGCCTTCAACTTTCGCAATCTTGGGCCGACCCGTGAATGCGCGCGCGGCTTTCAGAGCGGCCATGACGGCCTCGGTTCCGGAATTCACAAATCGAATTTGATCAAAGCCATCGCTGCGCGAGCAGATGTGCTCCGCGTGCAAAACTTCCTGCTCGGTGGCCATCATGAAAGCGCTGCCGCGCGCAAGTTGCGCTGAAGCAGCTTCAACAACTGGCGCGTACGCGTGTCCGTGAATAAGCGATGCGACATTGTTGGCAAAGTCAATGCGC
>CANKBX010000149.1 GCA_947480055.1 Planctomycetaceae bacterium | reverse complement strand
GGCGCCGCCGCGCGCACATCGCACGCCGCCTCGGCCGACCAAATCGCGCGCTGCAGTGGAACAAATCCCATGCGATCCACTTCGGCGAACGCGCGGTCAAGCAAATACACGTCGCGCCGCGGTGGCGGGCCGTCGCGACCAATCACAACGGTGAGACCGTCGCGCAGCGCGGCCGTACGAAGCAACTCGCGCATCGTGGGACGATCATTTAAATCGCCGCGCACAATCTCAACCGCGGCGGCGGCGTCCTGCGGAATGGCCGCGCGCGTAAGTTGCTCAATCTCCGGCGTGTCCTCGCCGCCCAAATCGCACACCGCGATCAGACGCGGCTTGGCATCGCGAGCCGCTTGCCGAACTGCGGCCGCGCCTTCACGCGCGAAGCGGCGTCGATCCCATGTTTCAACAACCACGAATCGATCCGACTCCGGAGCGTCGCGGTTCTCAAAAATAATTCCGGTGCGCATCTCCTGCGCTGCGTCCTCATTGCGCAAGGCGAATTGATCCGCCACTTCCATCACGATCGAGCGCAGCGATTCCATCGCGCCTGATACGCCGATGCCCTGGCCTCGATCCGGAACCTCCAAGCCCTCGGTTTGCGAAACACCCTCGACAAGTCGCTCCTGCATTGTGAGCGAAGGACGAATTTGGCTGAAAAGATGCGCGATTTTGCGCGCCAATATAGACGGCCGCGTGGCGTCGTTCATTTCAAGAACTGGCTCCACCGCGCCGTCGGAAGGCAAACGATCCCACCATATCGCGGCGATCTTTTCACCCGATCGACGCGCTTGCTCCGCCACTTGCAACACTTCGCGCGCCAACACTCCGGGCCTTGGCTCCAACACAACAACATTCGCGCAGCGCGACAACAATCGCACAAGCGACGCATGATCCAAAGGATGCACCATGGAAAGCGCCAGCAACGGAACGCGCCCCGACAAACCCAACTCCTCCAGCAAATGTCGAATGGCCATCACGCATGAACCCATCGCGATCATTCCCCACGGCTCAATTTCTCCAGGCGATGGCATGGCGCTTAATTGATTCAACTCCAAACGACGCGCGATGACCAAAGGATCCTCGCGCTCAGTGCTGCGAGTGTGTCGACGATTGCGCCGCAACTCCATCGCAGCGTCCACTCGATCAAGCACGCGATTGGGCTCCACTTCAAGCGTGTCCATGGATCGAAGCAATCCAACATGCGCGATCAACGCCACCGCCCGCTCCGTGGCTTGCGCAACACGAAACGCGTCTTGAATGCCCACGCGCAAACCCGCAACGCCGCTGGGCGCCAAACATGGCAAGTCCAATTGTGCCGCGCTTTGCAAGGGACACGCCGCTGATGACAAATATGGATTGTCTTCCAGCACCAGAACCGCGCGACCCTCGCCGTGAAATCTTGCGCCGCCCTCTCGCGCCACCACGGCCATGGCCGCGTGCAATTGATCATTGGGAACAAACGCCACGGCGCGCTTACCTTGCGCCGCGCTCCGCAGCGCCAACTCCACCGCCCGCGTGGCGTCCACGCAAGTGTGCAACGTCAATCCATGTCGCTCCGCAACTTCAAAAGCGCGCGGCTCAATCAACACGCGAAAGAGCATGTCCAGCGGCGGCCTGCGCGGGGCATACACATCCGAGACCGGCCACTCGCATTCAAATATTCCCTTTAAAATGGCTTCAAACGCAGTGCAAAGAGCGAAGCCTTCCGGGCGCGCCACGGGTGGCATCCACACAACATTTTGATCTCGTCCAAATAAACTCACAACGCGGATCGTACCGATTGCGCGCTCAAGGCTCCGCTTAAAATTTGCTCGACGGCGTGCGCAAAACCATCCTCGCTGTGGTGCGGCGCGATGTGCTTGGCGTGTTGCTGCACATCGGCGTGCGCATTTTGCATGGCAATACCAACGCCCGCTTCGCGCACCATGATCAAATCATTCGCGCCATCTCCAATCGCGTAGATGCGCTCATTGGCCATGCCGCGCGTATCGCGCAAGCGGCTCAACATGGTCCACTTGTCCACGCCAAATGCGTACATTTCTAGAAGGTGCGTTTCGCTTCCAATCGCGGCGTTGGCAGTCACCGCGCTCCACGACTGCATCGTGGCGCGTCCGTGAAATTTCACACGCAAGTCGGCGCACACGGGCAGCAAAATATCTCCGCGATCAACCGCGCCCACGCGCAACACATGGTCAAATCCAAACACGTCGGCCTCCGTGAGTGATCCAACGCGTTGCACTGGAACATTGTGCGACTCCAACCACCACATGGCCGCCGGATCCATTTTTCCATCGCCCACAAGGCAGTAATCATGCGCGCTTGCGTCATGGTCGCGCAACACATGCACCAGCAATCCACGCTCCAACAGCGACTCCGCCAATTGTCTGGCCAACAGCGCGTCGATTGTCAATCGCTCCTTGGTGGCGCCCGTGGCCGCGTCGCTCAGAACACTTCCGCCAGAAGTGATCGCCAAACCTTCGGCTTGAATTACCTCCAGAACTCGCCGCGATTCGCGCCAAGATCTGCCCGTTGCGGGCACCACTTCAAATCCAGCGGCGCGCAAATTCAATATCGCCTCAAGATTTTTTGGCGACACTTTGCCACTCGCGTCAAGCAGCGTTCCATCCAGATCAACGGCTATTAAAGAAGACATGTTTGCAGCATAGGGACAATGAATTTAAAATTCCCCGCTTCTCGCTACACTCTTGCTCCTTATGGACAATCGACTCAAAGACATTCAACACGGAACCCTCACCGAAAGCCGCCTCAACAGTGACTTTCTCTTTTGGCTCAAGACCAAGGGACCCAACTATTTGCTGCTGGCCATGCTGGTGTTGTGTGGCTTCATGGGATTGAATTGGTGGGAAAATCGCATGGCCCTGGCGCGCGATGGAGCCTGGAATGAATTTTTATCCGCGCAAACTCCGCAAGCCTTGATCGAAGTCGCAAACAAACACACCGACACCGACGCAATTTCGCAATTGGCCACCATCAATGCGGCGGACGCGTACATGCAATCGATTCAAATGAACAAACGATTTGACCGAGAAGCTGGCGCGACCGATGCCGCTGTGACGCCGGAATTGCGCGCCGAATATCTCGCCGAGGCCGATCGCCTGTATGCCAAGATTGTGAGCGAAGGTTCGCAAAGCGCGGGCCCACGCAGTTTGCTTACCGTGGCCGCGCTGTTTGGCCGCGCCTCCGTTGCGGAAACTAAAAATGATCCAACCCAAGCCGCGCTTTTTCTGACACAAGCGCAGGAACTCGCCGCAAAAACTTATCCTCAGCTCGCCAAAGTCGCGCAGCATCGCAAGGAAACGTTGCCGCAACTTGCCAACGTTCGCGCCATGCCATCGCGGCCAGTGGATCCCGCAGCGGCCGCGAGCACATCGGCAAGCACTGAGAATTTGTTGATGCCAACCAACATGAACGCGCCAGCCGCGCCGCAGGCTCCAGTCACTCCCGCTGAAGGTTCCGCTGCTATAGCACCAAAGTGACTGCGCACAGTGAATGAATGAGTCCGAGCCCAACGAAATAAATCCTGAGGAACTTCAGGCGCTCTATGAAGGCCAAGAAGGCGACGACGACACTCCGATCAAGGTGACGTTTGAATTGCAGCGCGACTTGGACAAGCGCCTTGATCGCTACTTGGTCGACCGCATTCCATTTCTCAGCCGCACTTCGCTGCAGCGTTTGATCCATGAGCAAAGCATCACGGTCAACGGCCGCATTCCCAAACCCAGCACCAAGCTTCACAAGGGCGACACAATTATCGCGGTGCTTCCGCCGCCGCCTTCAAGCGAAGTTCCGCCCGACAACATTCCGCTGGACATTGTGCATGAGGACAGCGACATCATTGTTGTGAACAAGCAAGCTGGCTTGTTGGTGCATCCGGCGCGCAGTTACAAACGCGGCACGCTCATCAACGCGTTGGCTTGGCATTTTCTGCATCGCTCGCAAGGCGCGCTGAGCGAAGTTGGCAAGGAGTTCGCGCGTCCCGGCGTGGTGCATCGGCTTGATCGCTGGACCACCGGCGTCATGGTGGCCGCCAAAACCGACACCGCGCATTGGCGCATCGCCAAGCAATTTGAGAATCGCACCACCGAGAAACGCTACTTGGCCCTGGTGCATGGAACGCCCGAGCCCGTCACCGATTTGATTGATTTACCGCTGGGAAAGCACGCAACTATTCGCGAGTTGTACGCGGTGCGTTGGGGCGACGAGGGCAAAGAGAGCCGCACTATTTATAGAACCATTGAACGCTATGACGGCTACTCGCTGGTGGAATTGGAATTGCTCACGGGGCGCACGCACCAAATCCGCGTGCACATGAGCCACTTGGGTTGGCCCATTGTTGGCGACGACATGTACGACGGCAAGCGACTCACCGCCGCGGAGTTGGGCATTGATGTTGGCGATAGCAAACGCATTGTCATGGATCGACAAGCGCTGCACGC
>CANKBX010000148.1 GCA_947480055.1 Planctomycetaceae bacterium | reverse complement strand
CAAGATTCGCTTGCCATAGCGCAACACGTGCTTGCCTACGTAACCCCCGTCTTGGTACTGCGTCATTGGCTGGATGTGCCCCCCCAAGAATTGCGCCTTTGGCCTGGTCCAGTCCAGGTGTACGAAGTCGTTGGCGGGCCGGATCGAAAACGGATATTGGGTTGCTCCATTGAGCAACTCAACCAATTGCAACAATGCCCAAATGCACAAATCAGCGCATTGCTTGTTGATGCCCCCAACGCTGGCGCGGGCGAAGGCTGGAATTGGCAACGTCCGAAACCGCCTTGGACATCTCAACTTCCATTGATACTGGCTGGTGGTCTATCGCCGGAAAATGTTGCGACCGCAATTTCACAAGCGTGTCCATGGGCGGTGGATGTGAGCAGCGGCGTTGAAAGTTCTCGCGGCGTGAAAGACTTTAAAAAGGTGAAGGACTTCATAGACAACACGCAAGGCGCGCAAAAAAATATTGACGCGTCCGCAAAGAACGCGTCAAAAATTTTATTCAATCAACTTTAAATACTCACGCCGCGGGGCGATGAATATCCTGCGCCAAACCAAGTTGAACCAAATGCTTCATGGGTCCGTGTGGCTTTGCGCTTTCGGCTTTCAACATTTTGCTCGCGCCAGGATTGGCGTAACGGTTGAACACGATCGCCTTGATATTGCCCCAAATGCCCTGAAATCCAGAGAAAGTGTGATCGACCGCCGTGGCTTCATAACCGCTGTGCACCATGCAATTAGCGCACTTTGCGTTGCCGCTTTCGTGTCCGTAATTGGCCCAATCGGTCTCGTCAATTAATTCTTGGAATGTGTCGGCGTAACCCTCTTGCAATAAATAGCAAGGCTTCTGCCAACCAAAAACGTTGTACGCGGGCATGCCCCAAGGCGTGCATTCATACGTGCGCTTGCCCATGAGAAACTCAAGGAACAGCGGACTTTGATTGAACTTCCAACCCTTCTTGCGATTGGAAAGAATCATCTCAAAGAGTCCGTTGGTCTCCTTGCGCTTCAAGAAACCAGATTGATCGGGCGCCTTGTCGTAGGCGTAGCCCGGACTGATCATCATGCCTTCAACGCCAAGGGCCATCATCTCATCAAAGAATGCGCGCACTGAATTTGGATCGGCGCCTTCAAAAAGTGTTGTATTGGTGGTAACACGGAAACCCATCCTCACCGCCAAGCGAATTCCATCCACGGCTTTTTTGTAAGTGCCCTCGCGGCACACCGCGAAGTCGTGGTTCTCTTCTTGACCGTCCATGTGCACGCTAAAAGTTAAATATTTGCTCGGCTTGAATGTGCCAGCCTCAAGTTTTTCCTTTAACAGCAACGCGTTGGTGCAGAGATAGATGTACTTCTTGCGCGCCACAAGCGCCTCCACAATCTCCTTGATGTCCGGGTGTAAAAGTGGCTCGCCGCCTGGAATGCTGACCATTGGAGTGCCGCACTCTTCAACGGCGTCAACGCATTCCTTGACCGTGAGTTGGCGTTTTAGGACGTGGGCGGGGTACTGGATTTTGCCGCAACCCGCGCACGCAAGATTGCAACGAAAGAGTGGTTCAAGCATTAAAACAAGCGGATATCTCTTACGTCCAGAAATTCTTTGCTTGAGAACATAACTCGCAACCGTCCACATTTGGCTTATTGGCACACCCATAAATCTTCAAGACTCCTAAAAATTAATCGATCCTGTCAAACAGAGAAACACGAAGCATCGTAGCAAGAGTTATGACTGCGTTTCCACATGATTCGTTGCATCCATTTGCCGCCCTTCACGGAGTCAAACCTGTGAGCAATGACACTACGATCTCCATTGTGGAGCTTGAGGGCGATGAAATTTCCGATGAGAACCTCATGATCGCGCATCAAGCGGGCGACGAGCGGGCTTTCCCTATGTTGTTGGAGCGGTATCGATCGGATCTGCATCGCTACTTGCAACGATTTTTGGGATCAGCCTCCGCGGCTGACGATGTGTTCCAAGAAACGTTTTTGCAAATACATCTTTCAGCGGCATCATTTGATGTCACGCGCAAACTTCGCCCCTGGCTGTACACCATCGCGTCCAACAAGGCTCGTGATTGGTATCGCCATCACAAGCGGCGCGCCACTTTAAGTTTGGACAAGCCAATGGGTCACGGCGAAACTGAATTTACGCTGCTTGATGTTGTGCCTTCCATGGAATCGCAACCAGGCGATGCCATGTCCTCGCTTGAAGAATCAACGCGCGTTAAAAAAGTTGTCGACGCCCTTCCTGAATTGCATCGGGAGATTTTATTGATGGCGTACTTCCAACGTTTCAGTTACCAACACATCTCTGATATGCTCGGTATTCCATTGGGCACCGTGAAAAGCAGATTGCATTCCGCGGTCGCGCTATTTGCGGATGGCTGGGCTCAAACCACCCATGAGACTCTCAAGGATCACTCATGATTCCGAACAATGAACCCCACGCATCCCTGTCCTCCGAGGATCAACGAGCCGTTGACGCACTGCTTGAAGCGGGCCTGGTCGATCAAATTGACACGAATGAAAACACGAATGAATCCGCGGAATCCAAGCGTAAATCAGCGGCGCTTCGACTCTTGAAAAAATTGGAGTCGTACCCAGTTGAGCAGCCCGACACGCTTCTTGTGGATTCAACACTGGCGCGAATTGCTCGCGAAGAAAGAGCCATTCGGGCACGAATGGAGCTTCACACTCCCAGTTGGACCAAGCGAACTCAGTGGGCTGACTTTGGAGCCGTGGCCGCTGTGGCGCTGATTGCCACTGGCGTGGGCTGGCCAATCGCGCAGCGAATGCGCAGCGCCGCGCTTGAACAAAATTGCGCCAACAATCTTCGCACCTTGGGTGCCAGCATTGCCGCGTACTCTGGAGATCATCGCGGCAATCTTCCAGCGACCGCAAGTTTGGGTGGACTGTTTGAATCACCCGACACTTCAAAAATGGACTGGAACAATTATGACCACAGCGGCCACTTGTTGTTGCTCGAACGCAATGGATACGCCAAGCATGATTCAATTCACTGCCCCGCTTGCGCGTCTCGACCTGGTTGCGGAACATTCGCATTTCGGATGCCAGTCGCCAACACTCCATTCAGACTGAACGCAATGGGCCGAACTCCATTGGCCGCGGATGCGAACCCGGTGATTCTTAGAATTCGAATGGGACACAAGGCGAATATTCCACCGTCCACTTCGCCATGCTCAATGAACCATCAACAGCGTGGGCAGAATGTTTTGTTCACGGATCTGTCAATTGTTTGGTTGCCTAGTCCACATATCAACGGCGACAATATTTATTTGCCCAACGGGGTGAAGGATTCCGAGTCGATCCCATTGGCCCCGCAAGCCACCCTGAACAACGACATTTTCTTGGCGCAATAAATTTCAAGCACCACCAAAAGCCTTTATTTATAGGTTTTTTCATGTTTGCCCCATGAATCGCTTGACCAAACTGACGATTTCGTTACACTCTTCGACCCCTCAAGGAAAGCGGCGAACACAATGCAAAAAGGCCATAAAGGACTACTCAAGCGAATCAAAGTGACCGGCACAGGCAAGGTGCGCTTTCATTCTCCAAATTCACGCCATCTCAAGAGCAACAAAAAAGGCACAACCGTGCAGAGTTATCGCAAGTCGCGATATCTTGGCGCGACTGACTTGATTGCTTTATCAAAAATGTTGGGACGCTCTTTGCGTACCGCAAAACGACCAGCCGCAACCGGCGGGAAGGATTGATCCATGCCACGCGCACGTAAAGGAGCAGCCCGCACACAAGCTCGTCGCCGCGTTCTACGCCAAGCACGAGGTTATTACGGAACAAAAAGCCGCCATAAGCAACAAGCCAAAGTCGCTCTCATGCGCGCTGGCCGAAATGCTTGGACGCATCGACGACTTCGTCGACGTGACATGCGCTCACTTTGGATCGCCCGCTTGACCGCGGCGTGCCGAATGCGCGACTATCGATACAGTTTGTTTGTTGGTGGCTTGCAACGCGCTGGCGTGTTGCTGAATCGCAAGATGCTCAGCGAACTTGCAATTCAAGATCCAACCACATTCGATGTATTGGTTGACATGGCCAAGAAGCACTTGGCGGCCAAAGCGCGCGCGGCCTAAAAAATAATTGTGTGAATACAACCGCCGAGCATTTCGCTCGGCGGTTTTTATTTCGTGATATGAAAATATCAGAGAAAAGATTGACCGCGATGCCGAGAAATTTCAGGCGCTTTCGCGGCGAAATTGCTTCATATCAGGAGTGGGTCCACTGGTCAAACGCTTCAAGCCGTCAGGCGCGTGGTTCGGCGCAGGACTTGGGGCGTGAATCATGGGCACATCGCCGCGCAATGTTGCCGCGTGCTCATTCTCCTTGCGGATGGCTTCATACACCTCTTTGCGATGAACCGAAATGGTGGTTGGCGCAACAATTCCAAGCCTGACTTTGTCGCCACGAATATCAACGATGACAATTTCAATGTCATCACCGATCACAATGCGTTCATCAAT
>CANKBX010000147.1 GCA_947480055.1 Planctomycetaceae bacterium | reverse complement strand
GGCAAAACAATCCTGCTGCAAAATATTGCCTCGGGTATCAAGCACAATAATCCGCAGGTTGAATTGATCGCGCTCTTGATCGATGAGCGCCCCGAAGAAGTGACCGATTTCAAACGCAATGTCCGCGCGCAAGTTCTCGCCAGCAGCAACGATGAATCCGTGGAGCGCCACACCGCGCTTGGCATTCTTGCTATTGAGCGCGCCAAGCGCATGGTTGAAGCCGGCCGCGATGTTGTGGTGCTGCTTGATTCGCTCACACGCGTGGGCCGCGCCTTCAACAACAATCGTCGCTACGCATCCGGTGGCCGCACCATGAGCGGCGGATTGGACAATCGCGCGCTTGAAGTGCCAAAGCAACTTTTCGGCGCCGCGCGCAAATGCGAGGAGGGCGGCTCGCTCACCATCATCGCAACATGCTTGGTGGACACCGGCAGCCGCGCCGACCAAGTGATCTTTGAGGAATTCAAAGGCACAGGCAACATGGAACTTATTTTGGACCGCACCATTTCAGAAAAACGGGTTTTCCCCGCCATCAATCTCGCGGCCAGCGGAACGCGCAAGGAACATTTAATGTTGTCGGATCGCGAACTCAAGACCGTCACCGCCCTGCGCCGGCGGCTTCTGAGTTTGCCGCCACATGTGCAAGTGGAACAATTGCTTTCGGCGCTGCAACGCTACGGCACCAATGAGCAAATGGTGGGCGGACCGCAAACAGTGGCGAGTTGATTTCGTTACCATTCGCGGCACATATGAGCGACTCTAATTTCTCCAACAATCTTCGCGCCGGAATCTTTGTCACAACCATACTTGCATTGGCGCTTGCGGTTGGATTTGTGCTGCTCAAGGTGGATCTCTTCAGCAAATACCAAACGCTTGTCCTTCAATTTGACACCACCGAAGGCGTAAGCGGTCTCAGCCGTGGCAGCGAAGTGAAAGTGGGCGGACTCACAGTGGGCCGCGTGACGTTGATCGCTCCAGAAATTGACAAAGATGGAAATCTTGCGGCGATCAATGTGTCCATTGAAATCATGGCGGGCATTCCCGTGCGCTACTCCGACACCGCGCCCGAGGGAACCAACGCCGAAGTGATTCGCGTTGGGAGTTTGGTGGGAAGCACCGCCATCATCAACTTCAACTCGCTGGGACAAGCGCCCGCGCCTGTATTGAAAAGCGGCGACATGCTTTTGGCCACGCGCGGCAGCGGCATGTTGACCACGCTTGTGGGTCCAGCAAACGCGGTTCGCACCAATGAAATCATCAAGGGCCTCGCGGTCACGGCCGCGTGGCTGAAAACTATTCCAGAGGAATATCGCACTCGTATCGTGCCCACGCTGCAAAATCTCTCCACCACGACCGCCAACTTCAACCAGGATTATGATGCCTGGCGCAAGCCTATTGGCGACACATTGCTCAGCGCGCAAAGCTTCACGGGCAACGCGGACCAACTTTTAAAGGACAACAAAGCTAAATTTTCACAGTTGATGGATAGCACCACATCCACCATGGGCGACGCCAAGATTATCGCCAGCGAATTTAGAACCAAGAGTTTGCCCGCGCTGCAGAAATTGCTCGACCAAGGAGCGGATGCCGCAAGCTCGCTGTCAAACAGCCTGGACCAAATCGAGCAGCAAATGCCGGCGCGCCTTATCGACTTGCGCGACTTCATGCTTGACGCGCGCGAGATCGCGGGACAATTTAAATTGGCCGCCATAGAAATTCGTCGCAGTCCATGGAAGCTGCTCTACCAACCCAAACCCGGGGAAGTCGCGCACGAGAATTTGTACAACGCCACGCGCGCCTTCGCGCTGGCCACGGCGGATTTAAAAACCGCAAGCGCCTCCTTGCAGGCGGTGCTTGCGCAGGACGCCAACAAGTTCAACAGCGACGAGAATTTCCGCAAGGAAGTGCGCCAAGAAGTTCTTGAATCCCTTGAGAAGTACGACGCCGCACAGCGCCAACTCTTTGAAGTTCTCGCCGCGCCGCAATCTCAGGGCGGCGAAGGCAAGTAACGCATGGGCTCGCTTGATCCCAATCCCGCGAAGGAGCGGCGCGCTGGTTTCATCACGCTCTCCTGCGTGGCGCTTTCCATGTTGGCGATTGTTCTTTCCACCCAAATTGATTGGCGCAGCTACAAGCGATATCGCCTGGTGTTCTCAATGCTTCAAGACGCGTCGGGCATTCATCTTGGCACTCCTGTGAATGTGGGCGGAATTCTGTACGGCAAAGTGCTTCAGGTTGCGAGCGGCTCCATTGCAACTGATCCCGCCAATACACTTGCAAATACCCCAGTCCAAACATCCCTGGGAACGATTGTGGAGTTTGACCTTGATTCGTCCATTCCTCTTTGGGCCTCCGCGCGAATCAGCCGCGACGCCACCGTGCTTGGCGGCAATGTGTCCATCCAAATTTACGACACGGGTTTTGAAAACCAAACCGATCCGCTTTTTGCATCCTCCAACGCCCCCTTGGTTGCCAACGCCACAATCCGCGCCAGCAATCCTCCATCTGGCATGTCAACCATCTTCGGTGGTCCCGTGGCCACACAACTGGACAACATGTATTCCCAAATCTCGCTCTTTCATAAATGGTTCACCACTCAAGCGAGAAAAGAGATCTCCGGTCAAATCAAAAACATAACGGCCTCGGTGGATTTGCTGCGCGACAAGGTTCGAAGCGATTCCAATGAGTGGTCCGCGCGCATCGCCTCGCTGAAATCCAACACCAATGAGATGAATCAACTGCTGGGAATTTCCAACGCCGGCAAGCAAGATCCACAAAGCGTCTCGAACATCATCAACAAAGCCACTCCGCAAATCCGCGCCGACGCCGACAGCATCAAAGCGGATTACAACGCCGTCGCAATGGAAATCAAGGACACGATCACTCCCAAGATGACCACGTTGTACGACGACTTTCAAAAACAAATCACCCGCCTTCAGACGGACATGGAAACTGCCCTCGCCGCGAGCAAGGACGGCTATGGCTTATACGCCGCAAGCATTGCCCAATTGTCGCTCAGTGGCGGACAAATTAGCCGCGCGTTTCAAGACTTGCTTGGTGGCTTGGCGCGGGCAATATTAGAAAAGCCTAATGACGCCGAGTTCGACCAGCAAGACCAACTCATGATTGCCCGCGGCTTGGCGCTGCAAGCCCAGGAAGTTCAAATATCAGTGGAGGATTTGGAGAAACTGGCGACCCAAATGAATGCAAAATCCCCGCAAATGGCCGATGAAATCCGCCAACGCACCGCCGCGGCATTGGCGCACTTAAAGAAGTCGCTTGACGCGTTCAACGCCACATTGCAAGCCCAATATCCAAAATAATTTTTCGCGAGTTCAAACAACGCAACGTGGAAATTTCCGTGGCGCGACGAACTCACGAGACTTTGACGCGCGCACAAAATTCAGTGGCGCGATGCGGCGCATCTCGCGCACGCGCGACATGCTTCCAGCGCTTGGAATCGATTCACAATTGACTTAACTTGCGCTGGCCGCGGCTTCAATACTTGCCGGAGAATTTTTCTCCTCGCGCAGGCGCTCAATGCGCGCGCCAAGTGAGTTCAATGTTTTCTCCATCTGATAATAGCCGCGGTCCAAGTGATACACGCGCGTGACAAGCGTTTCGCCTTCGGCGGCCAAACCAGCCAACACTAAACTTGCGCTGGCGCGCAAATCGCTGGCCATCACAGGGGCGCCAACCAACTTGGATCCACCCGTGATGATCACGGTTGGTCCTTGGCGATTCAAGTGCGCGCCCATGCGCGACAATTCCGCCACATGCAGGAAGCGCTCCAAATAAATCTTCTCGGTGATCACGCTGTTGCCCTGCGCCAAACATAAAAGCGCCATCAATTGCGCCTGCAAATCCGTTGGAAATCCCGGATGCGGCTGCGTGGTGATCGTGGCTGGTTTCAAGTTGCGCTCACTGGTCACGCGCACCGAGCAACGCTTGGAATCCTTGTCATCCAAGCGCTCAACATGCACGCCAATTTCACGAAACACATCCAGCGTTGCAAGCAGCGAATCGTAGGGAAAATCATCCAAAATAATGTCGCCGTTGGTCATGGCCGCTGCCACCGCGTATGTGCCGGCCACAATGCGATCAGGCATCACGTTGTATTCAGTGCCGCTTAATTCCTCCACGCCATCAATGATCAACCGCGGACTGCCGGCGCCCTGAATCTTGGCGCCCATTTTGTTCAGCATGTCGGCAACCTCCACCACTTCAGGTTCGCACGCGGCGCACTCAATAATGGTTCGACCCTTGGCCAGCGTGGCCGCGCTCATAATGTTTGAAGTTCCAAGCACGGTGCTACCGTTTGGCCCACCCAAGAAAACCGTGTTGCCCTTCAAACGATCCGCCGTGGCGATGATGTCGCCATTGCGAAGTTCAATCTTGGCGCCCAGCGCCTCCAAGCCTTTCAAATGCAAATCAACTGGTCGATGTCCAAAGCTGCAACCGCCAGGCATGCTCACCACGGCTTTGCGACGACGCGCCACCATTGGACCCAACACGCAAATACTGGCGCGCATG
>CANKBX010000146.1 GCA_947480055.1 Planctomycetaceae bacterium | reverse complement strand
CGCGCGTGTTGTCTCGAATTGCGGATCGACGTGAAACCACCAAAGGCACGATCGCTGATGAGTGGTTGTGGAGCACCGCGCAGAAGTTGGCGCTCGCCGCAAAATCACCGGCGGTATTGAATGAAGCGATGATGGAATTGGGCGCGACTGTTTGCACGCCTCGCGCTCCACGCTGCGGCGAGTGTCCGTTGCAGCGCCGTTGTGGTTCCTTCAAAGCCAACTCGCAGGAATTTGTTCCGCTGAGCAATTCCGCGGCGCCACGAAAGACCGTGGTGCATCACGCGTGCGTGGAAATTCGTGGCTCAAAGATAGGCGTTGAGACTCGGCCAGCCACGGGTCTGTGGGCGGGAATGTTGTCGCCACCTGTTGTTGAATCTTCCAGCGTGTATTCCACCGCGAAGTTGCTGCGCGAGCGGCGCGATATCAAGAGGATAAAAAAATTCCAGCGGGAATTTGAATTTCTCACGACCCATCGAACGGTGCGCATTCGCGTGTATCAAGTTGAATTTCATTCAGGCGCGAAAGTGCGCTGGGTTGATGTGGCAAAACTCAATAAATTAGCCGTAAGTAACGCGGTTTTGCGCATGGTCAAGGCGGCTTTGCAAAACATGCAAGCATGAGAAGTGGGTAAAGTGTCGGTCGTGAATAAAGTTGAAACACATCTGGCGCGCGGCACGTTGTTGGCGTTTATTTTTTGCGCCGCGTGCTCCACGCCAAAACCAATCGTTGCTTCCAACGAGGTGTTTCCCAAGGATCTTGCCAGCGTGAATCGAGAACTCACGTCGGCGGAATCCGAGCGAGTGATCAACGCCATGGCTTCAACCCGCGACCAGAAAGATATTGACGGCGCAAGGCCGTTTGAGAAATGTCCGCAGGGGCGGTGGTCGGAGGTGTATCAAGCTGCAATTTTAGGAGCCAGGGCAATCGAAATGGCTGTCATCTCTAAAATCGATGAAGTCGATGGTTTGCGCATAGCCGTAATCACGCTGAACAACGATCAAGGTGAACTTGTGGTCAAGGGCGATGCCACTCATGGCGTGCAGAGCGCGAAAGCCAACGTAGGTTTGTTTGGTGAGCGCGTGAAGGAGGCGGACGCGTTGGTGGACGCTTTTTATTCGCAACTGCGGATGCTGGGATCAATACCACGACCGACCGAATCTGCTCCGATCACCACCGCAACAAAGTAGTGACGTGGTGCTTGCGTGGCTTTAAGAAAAATCAGGAGCTTGGCGAACGAGGTCTGGAAATAGTTTCTCAACCATTCGCGCGGCGCGCAATAATTTTGCGTCGGCGAAGGCGGGAGCTTGCAGGTGAAGACCAATTGGCAGCGAACGCGCGCCATCTTTGGCAAAGCCAATTGGCAGAGAAATAGCGGGCAAACCAGCGATATTTGTGTTCACGGTGTAGACATCGCACAGATACATTTTTAGCGGATCGTTCATGCCGCCAAACTTGAATGCGGGTGACGGACTCGCGGGCCCAGCGATCACATCGCACTTAGCGAAGGCGTTGTCAAACTCCGCCTTGATAAGGCGGCGCACGCGTAGCGCGCGGCCGTAGTACGCGTCGTAATAACCGGAGCTCAACACATACGTTCCAAGCATGATGCGCCGCTGCACTTCGGGACCAAATCCTTCAGCGCGGCTGCGCGAGTAGAGCGTGTCCAAACTTTCGCCCGTCTTCAACGCGGCGCGGTGTCCATAGCGAATGCCGTCAAAGCGCGCCAAGTTTCCACTGGCCTCCGCCGGCGCGATCACGTAGTAGGTGCTGATGCCAATGTCCGTCAACGGAAGATCAACTTCAACAAGAGTCGCGCCCAATTTTTGCAGGCGTTGCAGCGCGTCGTTCACGCATTCGTTCACCTCGGCATCATTGGCGTCGCTTAAATATTGTTTGGGCACGCCAACGCGAAGGCCTGCGATTGGATTTTCAAGATCCTTCATTGGATCTTCCACGGCGAGATCCGCGGTGGTGCTGTCGCAATCATCAAGGCCGGCCATCACTTGATAGGTGAGCGCGGCATCGCGCACGCTGCGGGTGAACGGGCCAACTTGGTCAAGACTGCTTCCAAAGGCCACCAAGCCGTAGCGGCTGACGCGGCCGTAGGTTGGTTTGAATCCAACGCAGCCACACAATGAAGCGGGTTGACGGATGCTGCCGCCGGTGTCGCTTCCTAGGGAAAAACCGCATAAACCAGCGGCCGCGGCCACGGCGCTGCCACCACTGGAACCGCCTGGAACACGCGTGGTGTCCCATGGATTTTTCACGGGTCCCCACGCGCAATGTTCCGTGCTTGAACCCATGGCGAATTCATCCATGTTTGTTTTCCCAATCACCACCGCGCCCGCGGCTTGCAAACGCTCAACGCAAGTCGCCGTAAATGGTGAGCGATAGTGCTCCAGCATTTTGCTTGAACAAGTTGTTCGGCCAACCTTGGTCGCCAAATTATCCTTCACAGCCATGGGCACGCCAGCGAGAGGTCCAGGATTTTTTCCAGCTTTCACTTTCGCGTCCACGGCGCGTGCGGCCTCCATGGCTTCGCTTTCAAAGATTTCGTGGAACGCATTCAATGATGCGTTTGACTTTTGCGCCCGGCTTAAAAATTCCTTGGTCACTTGCTCGGCGGTGGTGGCGCCGGTACGAACCGCTTCGCCAATGGAAACGGCGTCCGTGAATGGCGCGCTCATGAATTTTCCTCCGCCAGAACTTTTGGAACCGCGATGAAGCGGCCTTCAACTGCGGGGGCGTTTATAAATAATTCTTGCAATGAAAGCGTGGCGCCAGGTTGGTCAGCGGCAAGTCGGTTGGTGGAATCCACCGGACTTGTAAGCGGCTCAATGCCATCCACGTTGATGGACTTCAACTTGGCAACATGGCCCAGCACATTGGCCAATTCGCTGCGGTACTGTTCAAGTTTCGCGGGCGCAATTTCTAGCCGCGCCAATTTGGCCACATGGGCTGTTTCTTCGATCGAAAGTGTGTGTTTCTCTGTCACGCATTTGAGTGTAACCAAGCGCGGCGCAAGGTCGGTTAGATTCCGTGCATGGCAGATCGCAAACAACGTTTCACTGGTCCAATTGTTGGTGTGGATTTGGGCGGCACCAATATGAGCATTGGCGTGATTGACGAAAAGGGAAAAATTGTTGGGCGCTCGCGCCGCAAGACCAAGGCCGCCGAGGGCCGCGAGAAAGTCATCGCTCGCATGGTTGAAGGTATTGAGCGCGCGTGTGAAGACGCAAAGCTTTCCATGAAAGATATTGAGGCCGCCGGCATTGGAGCGCCAAGCGCCGTGGATTGGGACAAGGGCAGCGTGATTCATGCGGGCAATCTTGGATGGAAAAAAGTTCCGCTGCGCGAGATCATGTCTAAAAGGTTGAACATGCCCGTGGTGGTGGACAACGATGTGAATGTCGCGGCGTTTGGCGAAAGCCGTTTGGGGGCGGGTAAAAATCGCGGCGATTTGTTGGCCATGTGGATTGGCACCGGCATTGGTGGCGGAATGATTCTCAATGGAAAATTGTGGCGCGGTCCATTTCACACCGCGGGCGAAGTTGGACATGTTGTGCTTTTCCCGGGCGCTGGTCCAGGCCATCGCACGCTGGAGGATCACTGCAGCCGCACGGCTTTAGTGCGCAGCATGATGATGTTGCTTGGGCATTATCCCGACAGCATGTTGCGTGAGTTTTTGAACCGGGAAAAAGACGACGAGGGCAAGCCCGATCCATCCGCGATTGGAAGCGGAGTGCTGGCGGAGTGCTATTCCAAGGGCGATCCGCTTGTGCGCAAGGTTGTGGATGCGTCGGCCGAATTGCTGGGTTTGACCATTGCCAATCTGATTACGGTGATGAGTTTGCAAACCGTGGTGCTGGGCGGCGGCGTTTCCGAGGCGCTTGGAAAACCATATCTGTACCGAGTGCGCGAGAGTTTTGAGCGCGTGGTGTTTCCGAAAACATTGCAGCGCTGCGAAATTGTTCCAAGCCAATTGGGCGACGACGCCGGCATGTTGGGCGCGGCCTTGCTAGCGCGTGAAACATTGAGTGAAGAAAAATAAGCGCGCCCAAGTTGCACCAATGATTTTTGGCGTTGCGTGCGCGTTTTCTTTTTTTGTGCGCAGCGTAAATAATCGCGTGGGATTGGGCCCGATGGTTGCGGCGAAATTTTATTTTAGGCGCAGCGCAGCGGGTGTTGATCACGCTTGCTCACCAACAAACGCACCTGCGGCACATGTGGTTGCAATTGTTTGGCAAAGTGCGGCATAAATCCACGCTCGGAATTTGTGTGGCCAAGCAAAATCATGTCGCAATTCATTTCGCGCGCGTGGAGCACATCATGGTGCTTGGCCTCGCCGGTGACCATGAGCGTGCAGCCGGCTTCGATTGCCATTGTTAGCAAACTGGCGCCTGAGCCAGGAACTACCGCGACGCATGTATGCCGGCGTGACTTTTGCAATTCGCAATACGCAACGTCGCCAGCGGAAAGTCGCAGCGATGTTCGAAGTTGTTTGGCGATGTCGTTGGTTGTCCGCGGCTTGATAAGCGTGAGCGAGCGGCCTTGGCCATGAACTTG
>CANKBX010000145.1 GCA_947480055.1 Planctomycetaceae bacterium | reverse complement strand
GTGATGAGAATGATTTGCTTGTTGGGCGTGGCTTGCGCGCTGAGAAATTGGCGACCCAATTGCATGGCGCGCTGAATGTTTGTGAAGTGAAGCGGAAGATCCGATTCCGTCACGCGGGGATCGGATAGATCGGCCTTGAGCCTGACCACTGAACTATTGATTGAGACAACCTTTGGCATGAGCGCGGGCACATCGGAAATAGCGACCGCTTTGGCAAGCGAATACATCTCTATGAGTTGCAGAAAGTCTCCGGGATATTCGCTGCGGATGAGTCCGTCCAAAGCCAGCGCCATTTTCTTACACGCCACGTATTGCCCGCCATAACGCATGGATCCTGACATATCCATCAACACGGCAGTCGCGGCCTTGGGAGCGCGGCGAGTGCGATGCACTTCAATGTCTTCGCTGCGAATACGCAGCGGTCCAGGCTCACGCGGACCAGTTTGATTGGAGCGCTCACGCAGCAGAGCGTTGATGAATGTTTGCGGCACATCCATTGCGGCGGGGGAGTCGCCAAATTCATAGGCGCGAGTGGATGGAAGCTCAACCGCGCCATCATTGGTCAGCACACCTTCGTGCCGGCCTGAACGCGCGGCTTGAAGTGAAGAAAAAATTGTTTTCAACAGGCGGCTTTGATAGATGCGCATGGCTTTGGGAGAAAGCTTGAAGCCTTTGCCATCTTGCTCCAAGCCTTGTTGCTCGGCGAGCAATTTGGCTTGCTCTTGAATGCGTTTGGCAATTTCGCGCAAATCGCTCACGTCTTGTTCTTGCGCGAAACGACTCAGAGCCTCCATGTCAATCTTGGCCACCTTGGCGTTCTTCATGGCCTCTTCAATTTGCGCCAGCAAGCGATCGATGGTCTCCAACTCCTCCTTCACGGCGAGAGCTTTCTCCACATCCATTTTGGTTGCGCCCGTGAACGCGTACTTGGAGGCCAGGGATTCCACTTGGTAGCGCTCTCCAAGGCGTTCGATAAGTTGCAGTAAACGCCGCGCAAACAAGCTCTTTTCTTCCACGCGGTACCACAGTTTTTCCAGGTCGCGTAGTTGCTCTTCTTTCACGAGTGAGCGAAATTTCTTTTCAAGTTCATCGGGTGGTTGAATTTTCGCGGCAAGATCTTGAAAAATTTGCGCCGCATCTTCGCGCACGGATTCCGTCTGAAAGGTGGCCAGGATTTTTTCTTTGCACTCTTGCAGCATGCGCCGCAGCGATTCCAAACTTGGACCAAGACCGTTGATGCTTGCGGGATCAATTTCGATCGCGTCGGCGAGTTCCTCCGGCGTAAAGCGGCGCATGGATCCGTACATCATCATGTGATTGAACGCCGCGCCTACGGCATCGGACGCTTCTGATCGCGGCGGAGGAAATTGAATCGGATCAAATTTTAAATAGGTGTGCAGCACGCCGCCAAGAGGCTTGACCGCATCCACGTCTTTGCCGCCAACTTCATTGGGAAACTTTTGGGTGGGCTTTTTGGCGGGCACGTTTATTTCACCTCGTATGAAGTCCGTCCATGTTTCTGTGAACGAGAAATACGATCGGTGGCGTGCAAGCCCGCAAGCACAAACTCAACGCAACTCGCTCGCACCGCCGGGTCCTTGGATGCGTTCACTTCAAATGCTTTGTCCCACGCCGGCGGCACGCGTTGCAGGCGCTCGGCGTAGGTGGCGCTTGGAATTAAATCGCCCACCTCAATCTTCACGCCTTTGGCGAAAATCTCGGCGATTTCCCCTAATCCGTGCTCGTCGACATATTCCTGAAACACAACCCCAACCGCCTCAGCAATGATGGAGTCGAGCACTTGCTTCTCGTTCATTTGATGGCTGCCCATGAGATCAAGTTCAAGTTTGCCCGCTGAACTTGCATAGAGATGCGCAAGGTCGCTGATGCGCGGGACCGCGGGTGTTTCAACCAATTGAATGGCGCGCCGACGCGCGTTGGCAACCATGGTGCGCCAATTGCTGCTGGAGAATCGCGCGCTCACTCCGCTGGACGAGTCAATGAAACGACTAGCCCTGGCTTGAATGGAAATTTGCTCAATGATTTCATCCATGAATGGCGGGACAACCACTGGATACGCGCCGCCCAAATCAATGTCCGACTCTTGACGCGTGATTTGAATTCCAAGCGCGCGCTCACGCGGATAGTGAGTCTGAATCACGCTTCCAATTCTGTCCTTCAATTGCGGAATCACTTTTCCCGAGCGGTTGTATGTGCTTGGATTGGCGGAGAACAACACCAAGACATCCAGATCAAATCGAATCGGGTATCCGCGAATTTGCACGTCTCGTTCCTCAAGCACATTGAACAAACCAACTTGCACCAATTCATCCAAGTCAGGCAATTCGTTCATGGCAAAAATGCCGCGATGGGTGCGGGGAATCAAGCCAAAATGAAGCGCGTCTTCGCTGCCCATGCCCGCGCCAAATGCCATCTTTGCGGGGTCAATTTCACCCACCACGTCGGCGAACTTTGTTCCTGGAGCGAGGCGCTCGGCGTAGCGGTCCTCGCGTTTCCACCAGGCGATTGGAATCATTTCCGGGGGAGTATTGGCCAACATCGCGCGGCCCATTTGCGTGATGGGTTTGGTGGGATCCTCGTGGACGGGGCAACCTGGAATATCCATGTAAGGAAGTTCCGCGTCAAGAAATCGAATCAATGATCGCATGAGTCGACTTTTGCCTTGACCCTTTTCGCCAAGAAACAGCATGTCGTGGCCGGCGATCATGGCGTTGACAATTTCCGGCAGCACGGTGTCTTCATAGCCCACAATGCCTGGGAAAAGATTTTCTTTGGCCGCCAACATGCGCGTCATGTTCTCGCGCAATTCCTCCTTCACTGTGCGACTGCGCCAGCCGGATTTCAACAACGCTGAAAGTGTTCGGGGAAGATCTTTTGCGGGAATTGTTGCGACGGTGGTGGCGGGTGTCATTGGTGGTGTGCTTTGGTTGATGTTCGAAAGATAAAATTCAACGCGTCAATGGGCAAAGTAATTTTTATCCTAGGCGCGTATATCGGTCGGAGGTTGTGCAAAATATACAGTGAAACAGCGTGTTATTTGCGATTTCGCTTATGGCCTTGAAACTGGTTGCCCAGCCATCCGCGGCGCCAGAACACAAATAAGAAAGTCGTGGCCACCGTGAACATCAATCCCAAGGCGAATGGATATCCATAGGTCCATCTCAGTTCGGGCATGTTCCATGCGCTCTTCTCCATGTCAAAGTTCATTCCATAAATGCTGGCGATTGCTCCCACGGGAATAAAAATAGTCGCGACCACGGTGAGGAATTTGTTTACTTCGCCAAGTCGATTGCTTGCGGAATTAAGATACAGCTCCATCAAGTCGCTGGCCATCATGCGGTCAGTCTCGATTAAATCCATCAAGCGTGCGACATGATCCGTGGCGTCGCGCAAGTAGGGACGAAGATCAGCGCCCCATACTTGATCCATGTTTGTCATATTCAGAATTGCATCGCGCATGGGCCATACGGCGCGGCGAACACGCATTAAATTTACTTTCACCGCGCGTATGTCAAATATCTGGGAGCTCTTGGATTCCTCCATGATGCGCGCCTCCAATTCATCGAGCGAATCACCCATGGTGCTGACAATTGGAAAAAAGGCGTCAATGACCGTGTCCACCAATGCGTACGCCAAATACGCGGCGTTGCTGGTGCGCACACGGCCCTTTTTGTTGCGGATTCTCTCGCGAATCACCTCGAGGCAATCCCCGGGCGCGGTCTGTTGAAAGCTCACCACGCAGTGTTCGCCCAAATACAAGCACAATTGTTCGGTGGTGAATTCGTGTTCGACAGGGTGCGGCATGGGCACAACAATAAATGTCGCGCGGTTGTCGTATTGTTCAACCTTGGCTCGTTGCGATGTGTCGGCAATATCTTCCAGTGCCAGTGGATGAATATTAAAAATTTCGCCGATTGATCGAAGCGTCGCCTCGTCGCCAAGACCGTCCACATTCAGCCAGATCAGCGGCCATTTGCGAATGAACTCTTTTACTTCATCTGGGTGCGCTAGTGTTCGTTCCTCGAAACTTTCTGGTGAGTAACCAAATATTGTCAATACGGGTTTTGGGGATTCGGGATCAATGATCAATGTGCCCGGAGGAAGATTTAGATTTGGCCGCGCCAATTTATTGTCACTTCTTTTGGAGAAGGTCTTCATGCGATTAGGCTAACTGCGCAGGTGAAATCACTCAATCACTTGCGAGGTATTTTTCCAAAACAAATACACCATGCCCAAAGCCACCGCGGCGCGCGCGCTCCAGGCAAGCGTGCGGATCCAATTTGTGGACACAAGTTGCGCATGCGTTTGCGCATCAAATCCCTGTGAAAGACGTGTATGGCAGGGCACTTGTAGTAAAAATGTGCTCAACCAAATCACCACCACCAAAGCCAGTCCGCACCAAGTGAGCCAGGCGGGAATAGTCGGCGGACGATTCACCACCAAGAGAATGCAACACGCGAGTTCGATCAGCATGGGGAGCGCCACAATGGGCGTGATCCAGCGCGAATGCAGCGTCTCATACTGCGTGAATGCCTCGCGACCCACATGACCCATGAGCGGATAGTGCACAATTTGAATCAGC
>CANKBX010000144.1 GCA_947480055.1 Planctomycetaceae bacterium | reverse complement strand
CCTTGCGAAGCCGCGCGCAAGCGTGGTCGAAGCGCGCCTAGATCAAATGTTTGGTGGCGCAACAGCGTGGCGCATGAATGCAAACCGCGCTCGGTGATTTCCACCAGCGCCATGTCGAGCGCGTCCAAACTTGTGCCCGTCATCGCGCCCAAAGCAACGCGGCGATTTGACCGCGTCGTGTTGAACTTTGAATTGACGGATGAAAGTTCCATGAGCGCATCTTCCCCGCAAGCGCCCTTGCCGTCGAGCAGTTTTTCAACGCTTTCGCTACATTTACCCCATGCGAAAACGAATTCTGGTCACAGGCGGCGCTGGATTTCTTGGTTCCCACCTGTGCGACCGCTTGGTGGAGGCCGGCCACGAGGTGGTTTGCCTGGATAATTTCTTCACCAGCCATCGCGGAAACATCGAACATTTGCTGGGCAAGACCAACTTTGAATTGGTGCGCGCCGACGTGACAAATCCAGTGCAATTTGAGGTGGATCAAATTTATAATTTGGCGTGCCCGGCCGCGCCAGGCCACTATCAATACAACCCAATCAAAACCCTCAAGACCAGCGTCATGGGCGCCATGAATGTGTTGGGTCTTGCGCGCCGCGTGCGTGCGCGCGTGTTGCAGGCCAGCACCAGCGAAGTGTATGGAGATCCCGCGGTGCATCCGCAAGTTGAAAGTTACTGGGGCAATGTGAATCCAATTGGTCCGCGCGCCTGTTACGACGAGGGCAAGCGCGCCGCCGAAACTTTGTTCTTTGATTATCACCGCGTGAACAAGGTTTCCATTCGAGTGGCGCGCATCTTTAATACATATGGTCCGCGCATCCATCCATTTGACGGCCGCGTTGTGAGCAATTTTATTCGTCAAGCCGTCGCGGGGCAGGACATCACTTTGTTTGGCGATGGCAGTCAGAGCCGCAGTTTTTGCTACGTGGATGATTTGGTCGACGGCTTGATGAAGTTGATGGCTGCGCCCGACGAGTGCACGGGTCCGATTAATTTGGGAAACACAAACGAATTCACCGTGAAGCAGTTGGCGGAAAAAATTGTCGCGCTCGCTGGCACAAAGTCCAAAGTGGTCACGGGTCGGCCGCTGCCTCAAGATGATCCAACTCGCCGTCAGCCGGATATTTCGCTGGCCAAGAAAGCGCTTGGTTGGCAGCCCAAAGTTTCTTTGGACGAAGGTTTGCAACGAACTATTGACTGGTTCCGCACCATCGATTTGACGGATTACCGCCCGCCAACGCCAAATTTTGTGGCGTAAAATACGGCGCGGACGCGGTTTGCAAAAAATCTTATTTGACGGCGCAAAATGCTGTCACATTCCAATTTGTTCTGCGTTTGTTAGGTGGGACCGAAGAAAAAAGGCAGTGTTTCCTGGAATGCGGCAAATCAAGGGTAGAGTTCATACAAGAATTCAACCCTAAAAATTACCGAACAAAGGGTTGACTAGCCGATTGAAATCGGATACCTATCAGATACCGAACAAATGATTTGGCATTGGAGCCAAGTCAAATGCAAGGAAAAACAAAGTTCGGACAGTTTCAAGCCTGTTTCTATAAGAAACAACAACCAAGGAAGGTTACTTACAAATGGTCGCAGCAACAGATTCAAAAGGTGGCGTAGTCAACGGAGCAGTCAATGCAAGCAAGGATGTCAAAGGTGATGCGCGGGCAACTGCGACAGCGCCAACTTCTGGAAATTCCAGAATTTCATTAGGAAGTTCAACTTCCGCAGTGGCAACGGGCGCTGTGTCAGCTACAAATCAATCAGTGGCGAAACCAGCGACGGCGTCTGGCGCAACAAACGCAACTGAAAGGTCCAGCATGTCCAAGCCAGAAATTAAATCTGACATCAAGTTAGACAAGGCGCCAACCGCAAAGGAAACCGCCAAGGAATCCGTGGAGCAAAAAGCGAAATTGAAAGCCATCGAGCAAGCCATGGGACAAATTGAGAAGGCCTACGGCAAGGGCAGCATCATGCGTCTTGATGGCGATTTGCCGGAACCAATTCAAGGCATTTCCACTGGCGCGCTGAGTTTGGATCTTGCGCTGGGTGGTCGTGGTTTGCCGCGCGGTCGCGTGGTTGAAATCTTTGGTCCAGAATCAAGCGGTAAAACAACGTTGGCGCTCACTGCAATCGCCAACACGCAGCGTGAAGGCGGCGTGGCCGCGTTCATCGACGCGGAGCATGCGCTCGATCCATCTTGGGCCAAGCGTTTGGGCGTGAACCTGGATGAAATTTTAGTTTCGCAACCTGACACTGGCGAGCAGGCGCTTGAAATTTGCGAGATGTTGGTTCGATCCAACGCCGTCAATATGGTCGTCATCGATTCGGTGGCCGCGTTAATTCCGCGCGCTGAAATCGAAGGCGAAATGGGCGATAGCCACATGGGTTTGCAGGCGCGCCTTATGAGCCAAGCGTTGCGCAAGTTGACTGGCGCCATCGCCAAGAGCGATTGTGTTGTGGTGTTCATCAATCAGTTGCGTGAGAAAATCGGCGTTATGTTTGGTAGCCCAGAAACAACCACTGGCGGTCGCGCGCTGAAGTTCTACGCCACGGTTCGCATTGATATTCGCCGCATTGGTCAGATTAAAGAGGGCGACCGAATTGTGGGCAATCGCATCAAGACCAAAGTGGTCAAGAACAAGATCGCGCCGCCGTTCCGCGAGGCGGAATTCGACATCATGTTTGATGAGGGAATTTCAACATCGGGCGATGTCCTGGACATGGCCACCGCGGATGAAGTGGTGGATAAGAGCGGTTCGTGGTTCAGCTACGGAGCCACGCGACTCGGCCAAGGCCGTGAAGGCGCCAAGCTGTTCTTGCGCCAGAATCCGGCGTTGCTCGATGAGATTCGCAAGGCCGTCATGGTCAAGCGTTTGGCCAATCCAAACGGAATTCCAACCAAGCTTAAGGATGAGTCCGACGACGAGTAAGTTCTGAAAGAAAGATTCCCGTGTTGGGCGGTTCTCGACGGAGCCGCTCAGCTGGGAAAACTTCTATCAACACCAAGAAGTTCAATAAAGTCCGACATGGGTCGGACTTTTTATTTTTTGTGCGCTTCAAGAACGCAAAAAATATTGAATGCGTCTTCTCGCATTTCAGATTTTTTCTAAAGCGCGACTTAAGAACGAATGTATTTCAACGCTTACGCGCGAAGTGGGCGTCCATTATTTTTCCAGCGAGCGAAGCGCCAGATATTGCGTGGTGACATATTCCATCAAGCCCCAAGCGCCGCCTTCGCGGCCATATCCGCTGTATTTCACGCCGCCAAAGGGCGCGCGCGCGTTGCTGGGCGCGGCTTCATTCACCCCAATCACGCCGCACTGCAATTGTTGCGCCACGCCACGCGCGGATGTGTCGTTTCCGCCAAAAACATAGCCGGCCAATCCAAACGGACTTGAATTTGCAACTTCTATTGCTTCCTTCGCGGAAGTCACGCTCATGATTGGAATCACCGGACCAAATGTCTCCTGCGTGAAGCACAACATGCTTGGATCGCAATTAGCAATCACAGTGGGCTCAAAGAAACGGTCGGGGCGGTTTGGAATAATTTTAGTCCGTCCGCCGCACACCAATTGTCCGCCGCGTTTAAGCGCGTCGGCAACATGCGCGCGTACTTTTTCAATCGCCTCGTCGTGGATCAGCGGACCAATTTGGCAGTCCGACTCCATGCCCGGCGCAAGCTTCAACTGCGCCGCGGCAACAGCCACGCGCGCGGCAAATTCGCTGGCGATGGATTCATGCACAAGAAATCTATTGGGGCAAATACACGTTTGCCCAGCGTTGCGAAACTTGGATTGCACCGCGCCTTTGACCGCCAATTCAATATCGGCGTCTTGTAGAACAATAAACGCGGCGTGTCCCCCAAGCTCCATGGAGCAGCGCACGATTTCCTGGGCGCACTGGCGCAAAAGTAAGCGGCCGGTCTCCGTGCTTCCAGTGAAGCTGAGTTTGCGCACGCGGCCATCCATAAGCCAAGTTGTTGCGATTGCCTTCGCGTCGCCGATCAACACATGCAAACACTGGGGCGGCAGACCGCACTCCAAAAGAATTTCCGCAAGCGCGAAAGCCGAAAGCGGAGTCTCATCCGCAGGCTTGGCAAGTTGCGCGCAACCCGCGGCAAGCGCCGGCGCCACCTTGCGCGCCAACATAGCCAGCGGAAAATTCCACGGGGTGATTGCCGCGCACACGCCAACAGCTCGGTGCCTGACAACGCCGCGCACGCCTGGTCGTTCCAGGGCAACTTCCATCTCATTCAGCGCCTGAATTTCTTGCGCGGCGCCGGAAAAATAATCCGCGCTGTACTGCACCTCACTGGCGGCTTCCGCAAGCGGCTTGCCACACTCTTGCGTGATGATGCGCGCCAGCGAATCCTTTCTTGCAACCAGCATCGCGGCGGTTGCCCGCAACACATCGGCGCGTTGCGTGATTGGCGTGGCTTCCCACTCGGGTTGAAATTCAAACGCGCAGTTCAGCGCGCTCAACGCCTCGCTTGCGCCGCACATGGGCACGCGCGCGATCACCTCGCCGCTGGCTGGATCGGCCACATCAATCGCGCCGCCAGAACCAATATCCGTCCATCGACCAGCGATCAAATTGCGTGTTTGCATTGTCCCCAAAGCGTACACTTATGT
>CANKBX010000143.1 GCA_947480055.1 Planctomycetaceae bacterium | reverse complement strand
TGCGATCGCGCCAAAGACCAACGCCGCTGTCCACAGTGTTGGCACATGGTGCTGGATCGATTTCCATTTCGATGCCCCGAGTGCGGCTACGTCACGCTGTTTGAAAAAAATCTTTTCCGCACACGTCGTCGTTGGGGCTTTGCGGCGTTGACCCTTTGCTCTTTGATCATTGGCACCACGTGGCTGCGAGACCAACTTGTAACGCGAAGTTGGTGGTCGTTATTTCCAGACCGGATTGTGATTCTGATTCTGCCTTGGTCGGATGACGGCGAGACGTTGCGGGAAATTCCCACGTACCTCGCCTCGCGGCTTTCAAGATCGGACATGAGCGACGCCAATCGGCTGCGCTTAATCAATCAATGCGCCAGCGGAGATAGCCTCGCGCCACCGGGCAGTGTGCGTTGGATTGAAAAATACGCAGGAATTGCCGATAAAATTGACTCTTCCTTCCCTGGCGTCGACACGGACACGGCCACAATTCACGAATGCGAGAAGGCCATGAATTCCATGCCGCCATTCTTGCATCTTGAGGCGCCGACCACGTGGAATAGCGTTGAGCCGTTGGTCGCCATCGTGCAAGTTGAAAATTGGTGGCCCTACGCGTCGGAAATAAAATTGCGCGTGGTCGGGGTCAACACAATTCCACTTGGCGCAAGCGACATGGATCGATTGAAACATGAAATATGGGAGCGGGCGAATTCCGTCGTTTCCACCGCGGAATCTGGAAAACCTTGGAAGGATTCGCGTGGTACGCCCACTCTAATCCCAATTCATCTTGGTCAAATTTCCGTCGGGAAATACTCCGGCGAAATTCTTTTTGAATGGGAATCAACTTTGCCAGCAACCGCGGATTCACCAATCGAGTCGAATGCGAAAGGTGTGATCACAATTCCTATCTCCATTGATGTGATTCCAACAGCGCTCGCTCTTGCTCCAATCAGCACTCCTGCAATCGACGAACTTGTGAAAGAGGCCTTCGGACCTGGGATGTTGCGCTGGCCCACGGGGCGCGTGCGCCATGCGTTCAGCTATCTCCCATATAAAACATCTTCAAACGAATTGGAATCCGTCGCATTTGGAATGGTCGTTGAGGCGCTGCAAGATGGAGTTCCGCGAAGGCGCTTACATGTGTGGTGGCGCGGCGGTCGTGGCGGCTCGCGAACAGGCTGGGAAATTCAACTGGAAGACCAAGAAGCGCTGGATATCGCGGCGCAAAATGGCCATTGGACCATGCGCATTCACGGCGATGAATCACTGGCGCGCCGCACGGCCAATTCGTATTCCGCCAACCCAGTCACCAAGTGGTGGTCGGGAAGCGTGGAGTTTCCCTTGGTCATTTCCGAACGCGCGGGCGATCGAGCCGCTGGTCGCTCGGATCGCGGTCGAGTGTGGGTGTTGCAAGAACCCGTCGATGCTGCGAAAGGCGACGCGGAAAAATCAAAATCCAAATGACTTCGCTTTCGAGCGTGTAACATTTCACGCATGCAACCAAACTTGTGGGCACCATGGCGCATGTCGTACATCCGCAATCTTGAGTCGCAGGCGTTGCAAGCCAAGATCAATCCACCCACCGACTCGGATGGAAACTTTTTGCTGGCCGCGTGGAAAAATCCTCAACTCGATCTTGCGCAACATGTTGTCTATCGAAATGAGCACGGATTGATTTTGCTCAATCGATATCCATACTCCAACGGACATTTACTGGCGGCGCTTGGCGAGGCGCGCCCGCGGCTCATGGATTACGCGGCCACGCAACGCGCGCACTTGTGGAACTTGGTGGATCTTGCCGCCGCGCTTGTGGATGTGGCGCTGCGACCGCAAGGTATGAACATTGGCGTGAACGAAGGCCGCGCTGGCGGCGCCGGACTTCCGCAACACGCGCACGCGCACATTGTTCCGCGCTGGAACGGTGACACCAATTTCATGTCCACCGTGGCTGGCGCGCGGGTCATTCCTGAGTCGCTTGACAGCGTGGCTGAGCAATACAAAATCGCTTTAAATGAAGCCAAAAAACGAGTGGGCTGAGATCGAGTCCAGGCATAGACTAAGTCATTCGACTCTTTGCCCCGTCGGGTGACCTTTGACCACGCGTCCGGACCGATGCGAACCCCTAGGGATCCCTACTTAATGGCTGCGTCAATGATCATGCCTCTCGCGTTCGCGCGGCGTGGAAGATCGGGAACGATGGCCGGGGAACCCACGTGAAAGCGGGTTCGGGCAACATCGTCAGAGAGCGCTTCCTTGTGAAGCGACAGAATTTATTTCTGTTCCTCCGACGGGGCAAAGAGCCGAAAATATAAAATGCATTTACACACAAATTCGTACGCCTATGCTTGCCGAATCGGATGAACGCACCAACGGATATAAAGCGGGACGCGCCAACCAACGAGGGATTTCTCACCCGCGTCCATCCGCGCCACTTGCCGCCCATGTCGCGGCCGGCGTACATCAATGAAATTCTAAGCTGGGCGTTCCTGCCATTTTTTCTTGGCGCCATTGAAGGCGGCACGTTGGGAGTGGTGGTTAAAAAAACATTCACTGGTGTTGAGGGCATTGGACCCACCGAACTCAATTTAGCCGTGGCGCTGGTCACCGCCGCGCCCAACGTTGCAAACTTGACCAGTTTTATTTGGGCCGCGCATTCTCAAGGAAAACCGAAAGTGGCGTACATCGCCACGCTGCAAACCATGACCGCGGTGTGCGTGGCGTCCATCGCGCTTATGCCCGAACAACGCTGGGGCTTGTGGATGCTTTGCATTTTGGCCACGCTGGCGCGCATCACGTGGACGGGCGTGATCACGTTGCGCTCCGCCGTGTGGCGCGCCAACTATCCACGCGAAATCAGAGCCAAAATCGCGGGGAATATGGCCACTGTGCAAAGTTTGGTTCTCGCGCTGTGCGGCTGGGCCATTGGCGCGGCGATGGACTTTAATTCCAAAAGTTTCCACATTCTTTTTCCCGCGCTCGCCGTGCTTGGCATCGCTGGAAATATTTTGTGGCGGCGCGTTCCCATGCGCGGCGAAAAAAGATTGTTGCGCGCCGAGCAGGCCGCGCCCAAACGCAGCGGCCCGCAACTCAATCCAAATTCCGTACTGCGCGTGCTGAAGCAGGATCCGCAATATGCCAAGTTCATGTTGTGGATGTCGGTGTTTGGCTTGGGCAATCTCATGATCTCGGCGCCGCTGGCCATTGTGCTAGAGGATGAAATGAACGCGACATACGCGCAGGGAATTTTGGTGACCACCGTCATTCCATTATTGATCATGCCGCTGGCCATTCCATTTTGGGCGCGGCGACTTGACCGCTCACACGTGGTTGATTTCCGCGCCATTCACGCGTGGACATTTGTGAGCGCGGCCGCGCTTATTTTTATCGCGGCGCTGGCCAAATCCATGCCACTGTTTTATATATCCGGCGCTTTGCTTGGCATTGGTTTCGCCGGCGGAAGCTTGGCGTGGAACTTGGGCCACCAAGATTTCGCGCCGCCAGAGCGCGACGCAGAATACATGGGCGTGCATGTCACGCTCAATGGCATCCGCGGTTTGATCGCGCCATTTCTTGCGGTAGGTTTGTACGAGTGGCTCAAGGGCCACAACCTTGGCGCGTGGAGTTTCTTTGTGTGCCTCATGATCAATGTCGTCGGCGCGTGGGGATTTGTGCACATGCGCCGCGCGCGCAAGCGCCATAGGAAGGCCACGCTGGTGAGTGATTCACAAGCACAATTGCTCACTCAATCACCAACTCAATCACCCGCCCAAGCCTGAAATCACCGCATGTTGCGGGCCAGTTAAAACTTTCAATTGCCCTTTAATTCAAGCGGATTCTTCGCTACCATCATCGACCCGGCATGTCGCCGGCGCCTTTCACGGACGCGTGTCCGGGGCGTTTATTCCTGGCCGATTTCGCGGCGTGGTCCGCGCGGCTCATCACGCACCCTATTGAAACGACAACATGGTTAATCACAATCTCATCGAAGCCCTCGCTCTTGAAGCAGGCATCGCGGACAAAATGCTCCGCGAGGCGTACGGACAAACAGAACTCAATCTTGAAGAAATCCTTGGCGCTGAAGTTGCGTCACTTGGAACCGGCAACATCGTCAAAGGACGCGTTGTTGGTATCAGCGGCGACTTTGTCATTGTTGACATTCGCGGCAAGAGCGAAGGTCAAGTTCAAAAAGAAGAATTTGAGGAATCAGGCGGCGTCACCATTGGTGATGAAGTTGAAGTCCTTGTTGAGGAAACCGAAACGCCAGACGGAAGCATCATGCTTTCCAAGCGCAAGGCCGACCGCATTCGTGGTTGGGAGCAAGTGCTTGTCAGCCGCAAGGAAGGCGACATTGTTGAAGGCAAAGTGTTGCGCAAGATCAAGGGCGGACTTTTGGTGGACATTGGCGTGCCAGTGTTCCTTCCAGCCAGCCAAGTTGATGTTCGCCGTCCTGGCGATATTGGTGAATTCATCGGCAAAACCGTGCGTTCCATGATTCTCAAGATTGATCTTGAGCGACGCAATATCGTCATCAGCCGCCGCAAGTTGATCGAGGACGAGCGCGAGGATTCCAAGCGCAAGTTGATGGACAAGGTGAACGAAGGCGACATTGTGCGCGGCACCGTGACCAACATCGCCGACTTCGGCGCGTTCATTGATCTTGGTGGTCTTGATGGTTTGCTGCA
>CANKBX010000142.1 GCA_947480055.1 Planctomycetaceae bacterium | reverse complement strand
CTCAATGGCGGCAATGGTGAAAGCTGGCGCGAAATTTTGTACAACGTGGCCGACGTCATCAACAAGGTCTTCTTCGGCTTGGTCGTCTACCAAGGCGTGAAGGTTTTGGGACAACAAAAAGCCTGAGTAGTTGGATAAATTTAGTTTGAAACTCGCCCCGCC
Source organism: Planctomycetaceae bacterium (assembly GCA_947480055.1). Taxonomy (GTDB): domain Bacteria; phylum Planctomycetota; class Phycisphaerae; order Phycisphaerales; family SM1A02; genus SYAC01. The sequence continues at coordinate 4,510 of CANKBX010000142.1, read as the reverse complement.
TACCGCCGCCGAGTTCGATGGATCACAAAGATCCGTCGAACAGGTGGTGAAGGCGGGGCGATTTATTTTTGCCGACGCGCGCGCGTGGCCATGGTGCGTGCTGGCGTTTGGCGTGTTGGCCGCGTTGATTGATCCCGCATTCACAACAACCGCGGCGCCGTGGCCATTTGTGATCGCGTTGTTTGTGTTTGGAATGCCGCACGGTTGCGCGGACTGGATTGTGGCGGCGCGTTTATCCGGGCGCGTGGGAGCGTGGTCAAGAATCAGCGGATTTACAGGGTATTTATGCCAAATGCTAGCGTGCTTGGCGTTGATGGCGTTACTGCCAGGCGTTGCGGCGTTGATGTTTTTGTGCTTGACCATGTTCCATTTTGGCATGGCCGATGCCACGGCGGTAGACGCGGACAAAGATGGATTTGTGGCGCGCTGGGGATTGGCACTGGGCCGCGGAATGCTTTTATTAAGCACGGCTTTCGCCGCACACCCAGTTGCGGCATGGGCGCCATTTGAACAAATTGAAACTGCGCTCAGCGCGTGGCAGAATGGTGCGGCAAGCGCGTGGATGCCAACACCAGAACAGATGCGACCACTTGCGTTTATTGGAGTTGGCGCGGGCGTGGTATTTGCTTTGGCAAGCGCGGCGGCACGCGCGCGCCGCGGACATGTGCGCGCCGCAGTTATGGATCTGGTTGAGAACGCGTTGGTGGCAAGCATGGCCGCGCTTGCGGATCCGCTGTTTGCGGTGGGCATGTTCTTCATTGGCGTGCATGCGTTTCGACACACGCGTCGCTTGGCTTGCACAAGCAATATCATCGCGGCGCCCTTTACGCGAAGCGGTTTCGTTACGCGCATAGTTCGCGTGCATGTCTTAAGTCTGCCGCTGCTCTGGCCCACCATTCCCTGCATGATTCCACTGTGCTTGTTGCTTGGCGGCTTTAACGCGCACTCGCTTGCGGTGGCCAGCATTGCCTTCTACATGATCACCACTCTGCCGCATCACTTGCTTGGTTTGCGCTTGCCTTCCGCTGATTTAGCGCCGGCAGCAGCGTGAATTCAAAGGCGCAACTTGCTCGCAAGTGAAACGCTTTGCAGAAAGGGTGGCACCAGTCGCTCAGACAACGCACCCCACGCGAGCGGGGCTCGCGTGGGTGCTAAACTCGCTTGTGGTGCCACCCTTTCTGCGACGCGGGAGTTGAGAATGGTTTTGGGTTGCTTGGCTTGCGATTTTATGGCAAGCTTTTCTACCGGGTAATTTTTGTGTCGGGTCCATGCAAAATATTGCGGCGGCATAACTCGTCGCGCAATTCCTCTTCGCTGGGCAACACAAGACGATATTGAGATGCGAATAATTGCTGGCTTTCGCTCAGCACTGAATAACGAACCATGGTGTCATCTTTGTGGGCGCACAAAATAATTCCAAGCGTGGGGTTGTCCTGCTCGCCGCGCTTCAGGTCATCAAATAAGCGGACGTACATGTCCATTTGCCCAATATCAGCGTGATTCAGCGCGCGGGTTTTCAGGTCGATTAATACGAAGCACTTCAACAGGTAGTTGTAAAAGACAAGGTCGACAAAAAAGTGGCTGGTCTCCGTGCTGACGCGAAACTGCCTGCCAACAAATGAGAAGCCTTTGCCAAGCTCCATTAGGAAATCTCGCAGGCGCAGGGTGATGGCGTTCTCCAACTGTTCCTCTGGCAGTGCGGGCGAATCTGGTAATCCAAGAAACTCCAGCACATACGGGTCCTTCACAAATTCGACCGGGCTTGCGACACTGGTGCGCGGTGAAGTGGCGGCAGTTGGCTTTAAGATGTTGCGCTTCTTGCCTGTGGAGGTCTTGCGCGGCTTCAGTAACCGCTGAAAATAATGCGTGGCTATGTTGCGTTCCAATTGCCGCGTCTTCCAGCCATTCTCCGCGGATTCGCGTATATAAAAATCGCGGGCATCAGAGTCTTCCACACGCATCAGAATCCGCCAATGCGTCCAAGTCAAAAGGCTACGCAGTGCGTAGCCTTTTCGAAAATTTGGAAATTCAATATAAAACTGCCTGAAATTCTTTAGATTGGCCACAGACACGCCCCCGCCAAATTCGTCACCCAATTGGCGCGCCAAATTACGAATAAGAAATTGCCCATAGTCGGCGCGATGCTTGCCGCCCTGTTCCTCGCGCACAATCCTGCGCCCAATGTTCCAATACGCCTGCACCATAATGTGGTTGGCCGCCGCATATGCGCCGCGGCGTGCTTGTCGCAAAATTGCGCGCACGTCCTCTATGAACATCGTGGCTGGCGCGGTCGCCGAAGCTCCCTTTGCAGATGTTGACCGAGTTGCCAATACAGTGATTGGCGCAACAGTCGCCTTGCCAAGATTTGCTTTGCGTTTCTTTGCCAACTTGGCCTCCACCATGCACGCCATCCTTGCCTGCATGTGAAGCCACTCTAGAAATGTTTTTAATCAATTCGCGAAAATTAGAAAAACCGCCTCGAGTTTTTTTCTTGACCAAATTGTTTGCAGGTGGGAATTTTTGGCCGCATCCAAGCGCGCAAGATGGACTAGCCTAAAACTCTACGCATTGCGTAGAGTTTTGATCCTGAACAAGGTGCAGTATTTCCTGCAAACGTAAATCCTTAAAGGGCGCCGACTTTGCCTAGAGTGACACTTCGGTTGTGAATTCTGAATGCTTCCAGGTGGCTTGGCTGAAACATTTTCAAGAAAAAAGGCAGGGATTTTAAATTCCAGCCGCCAGAGCGTTACTCTGAAAAACGAATTCAATTGTTTTGCTCACTCATAAAGTTAAGTCTGGCGTTTGGATATCGCGCGATTAAATGATACAATTTGTCGGTACTTAACATTTAAAAATAACATTTCGTATCACGCTTAAAACATCAAATCATGCCATCTAAACCAACAAAAGTTCAATCGCTTCTCAAACTCGCGTCGCAAGGACCTATTCGTCCACGCGACCTTGATGCCGCCGGCATTCCCCGCGCCTATCTACGTCGATTGATTGATCGCGGCAGCCTAGAACGTGTCGCACCAGGGCTGTATCGACATGTCGACACCCAACCAACGGAGTTGGCATCGCTGGCGGAAATGGCCACGCGTCTTCCAAGCGCCACGATTTGTTTACTCAGCGCGCTGCAAGTTCATGGGCTTACCACGCAGTCGCCGCGAGCGGTTTGGATCATGATTGATGGCAAGGCGCGCGCTCCACTGGCCACGCATGTTCGACTTCTGGTGGTGCGCGCAAGCGGCAACGCGCTGAAGCACGGAGTGACAACGCGTCGCATTGAGGGCGTTGCCGTGCGCATCACCACTCCGGCGCGCACTGTCGCGGATTGCTTTCGCTATCGCAGTCGTATTGGAATAGATGTTGCAATTGAAGCCCTGCGCGAATACCTAAATAAAAAAATGGGATCAGTGGATCGTTTGCTTGAAGCAGCCAAAGCGTTGCGCGTTGGATCAGTCATGCTTCCATATATTCAGGCGCTCACGTGAGCACGCCGGGGCTGAAGTGGGCTACTTCACGCAGTCATCCTGAAATGACCTGGTCTGCCAAGGAATTTCTATGGGTGAGCAGCGCAATTTAAACTAGTTCCCATCCGCCCTGCCCATCAATTCAAATTTCGAAATGCCACCGCGGTAACCAGTCAACGCGAATACGCCGTCGGCGAAACCCCACTCAAATGGAATCTGCGCAGTGTGCGTGTCGGCAATGCCATATTCATCAAGCGTGCCCGCGTGCGTGCGAGTGGGACCCATGTGCGAAATCATGCGCTCTTTATATTGGTCGTTGTCCATGCGATGTGGATTCACCGGCCCCGCAAGCGCGCCAGCAATTGACATTTCGCGCCCAACGCGGTCGCAGTGATACGTGCCTTGCATGTACCCATGATCAAATTTCACGCGCATGTGCAGGCCGTGCTTCTCATTGAAGCGGTCGCCACTACCAACTTCATCACTGCAATTACAAGTGCCTTGCAAAGTAAACCACTGATCCGCGGGAATGCCGCAATTGTTCGCCCACCATTTGCGAAGCGCCGGCAACTTCTGCGGCCAATCTATGTCGTTTATAAAGCGCTGGGTAATTTCTACCAGACGTCCATTGTCGCGACGGGTAAATAAGGCCACGGAATAACCCCTAAAACTTCTCTTATATTGGGAACTTGCAGTTGAAAACAACAAATCCTCCCAGCCATCACCGTCATAATCTCCGCGAGCAAGAAGCTTGGCCCATTTATATTGCGTATCGAGATACAAATCGCTGTTGATCAACATTGTCCCATCACTCAGTTCCCAACATTCAAAGCAACCATTTTCCTCTGCTTCGCACGCGGCCTCCGCTTGCGCCGTGCCATTCAATCTCGTGTCTTCACGATCTATTTCATCTTCAGGAGCGGCGCCGAGCAAGTGCAACGTTTCGTCATCAAACCCCATCATTTGCAAGAACTGAATCCTGGCTTGTGAATTTTCAAAATCAACTTCAAATTCGGCGTACCGCTTTGAGCATCTTG
>CANKBX010000141.1 GCA_947480055.1 Planctomycetaceae bacterium | reverse complement strand
TTCAAAGCCAACCAACTTTCGAATGGCGGCGGGAAGGCCCACCGTGCTCAGCGTGATTCGACGCGCTGAAATTCCCATGCCCCATGGCGCGTTCAATGTGCGGATGGCGTCGGTGACCGCGGAAAAATTAGCGAGTGGTTCGCCCATGCCCATGAACACCACGTGTGAAATTCTCTCCACACCTTTAAGGCGGCCCAAGCGCCACGCTTGTTCAACAATTCGGCCGCGGGTGAGATTGCCTTCGAGTCCGCCAATTCCGCTGGCGCAAAATTTGCAACCCACGGGGCAGCCCACTTGACTGCTCACGCACGCGGTCTTGCGTTCCGGATTTGGAATCATCACGCACTCCGTGGTGCGTTGCGTGGCCGCGTTGTTCACGATTGGAAGCAGTGATGTCGCGCGCTTGAGTGAATCCGGCCACGCCAACAATAATTTTTGCGTGCCATCGGTGGCGCTCATTTCCGCCTGCACATTTCCTTGCTCAAAGATCATGTCCTGCTCGAGCCGCTCTCGATTCAGCTTGGAAAGATTGGTCATCAACGCGGGCGCGATCACGCCCTTGGTGTACACCCACTCCATGATTTGCTTGGTCACAAACGCCGGCATCTTGCGCGCCGCCGCCCATGCCGCAAGCGTGGTGGGGTCAAACTCAAAGAACGCGCCGGCTTCCTTGGCGGCGCCGTTGGAGTCATTGGAAGTTTCTATATCGCTCACTGTGTCGCGCCAATGGTCAGGTCAACTGTGCGATGGGGAATGTTGCGCGACTCCAACCAATTGTGAAGAGCGGGGGCGCTGTCGGTGCGAACCACCTTGCAATTGCTCGGATCCACGCCGCGCTCGCGCATCAACTCCTTCAAAGTTCCAGGCAAGCCAAACTCAACTTCCTCGCGGTAAATGTCGCGCTGCTCAACTTCGCCGCCAAAGCGCTCGATCAATTCAGCGATCAAGTCATGCACCAAATCTTCCGGCGCGCTCGCGCCCGCGGTGATCAGCGTGGTCTCGACGCCTTCAAACCACTCTGGTTGCAATTCGCTTTTGTCATCGATCAAGCGGGCCTTGGTGCCAACTTTCTCCGCGATCTCCGTCAAGCGAACCGAGTTGCTTGAATTGCGGCTTCCAACCACAAGCACCAGATCAACCGATGGCGCAAGCGCGCGCACCGCGCGTTGACGATTGGTGGTGGCGTAACAAATATCGCTTGAAGGCGGTTCTTTGAGCAGCGGAAACGCGGTCTTGAGCGCCTTGATAATCACATCGGCATCATCAGTGCTTAAGGTGGTCTGCGTTAAGTACACAAGTTTGGCGGGATCATGAATCACCAAGTTGGGAATATCGGCGGGACTTTGAACAACTTGAATTGAATCCGGCGCCTCGCCGCGCGTGCCAACAACTTCTTGATGATCCACATGGCCCACCAAAAGAATTTGGTAGCCAACGCGCGCGTAGCGAATGGCCTCGTTGTGCACCTTGGTCACAAGCGGGCACGTGGCGTCGATCGCGGTCAACCGCCGCGCCTCGGCTTGAGCGCGCAACATGGGGCTGACACCGTGCGCGCTGAACACCAAGATTGAACCCTCGGGAACATCATCCACATCCTCAACAAATTTCACGCCGCGGTCGCGGAAGCGATCCACGACATGCATGTTGTGCACGATCTCGTGATAGACATAAATCGGCTCGCCGGGGCACAGCTCCAGAAGTTGATCAACAACATCGATCGCCATGTAGACGCCGGCACAAAATCCGCGGGGGTTTGCAAGTACAAGTTTCATCATCCGTGATCATAGTCATTTGCTTGGTACCTTCCTCATATGACAACTTTGAGCCAAGTCGGTCCCGTGGTTTACATTGATGGCAAATTCATGGCGCCCGATCAGGCCATGATCAGCGTGTATGACCACGGTTTTCTATACGGCGACGGCATTTTTGAGGGCATCCGCATGTACGGCGGCAAAGTCTTCAAGTTGGCCTCGCATTTGGAGCGCCTGTATGGCGGCGCCGCGGAAATTCGCCTGAAGCCAGTGCAAGATCGCGCGCAGATGGCGCAAGCCGTGCGCGACGCGGTCACTCGCAGCGGTTTAAAGGACGGCTACATTCGCTTGGTGGTTTCGCGCGGCAAGGGTTCACTTGGGTTGAATCCAAATCATTGCCCGACTTCAAGCACCATCATCATTGTTGATCGCATTCATTTGTATCCGCCGGAAATGTACGAGCAGGGCATGCCCATCATCGTGGCCAAGCGTCCGCGTATTCCCGCCGTGTGCCTTGATCCCGCGCTCAAGAGTTTGAATTATCTCAACAACATTCTTGCCAAGGTGGAAGCACTCGACGCCGGCATGCACGAAGCCATCATGTTGAACTTGAACGGCGAAGTGAGCGAGTGCACGGGCGACAATATTTTTATTATTAAGGATGGCGTTCTTTACACGCCGCCGGTCAGCGCCGGAATTTTGCGCGGCGTGACGCGGCGCTTTGTCATTGACACGCTGGCGCCCGCCGCCGGCATGAAGGTGGTTGAGAATCCCATGTTGTTGAAGGATGTCTTCGCGGCCGATGAGGTGTTTTTAACTGGAACCGCCGCGGAAATCATTGGTGTTTCAAGTATCGACGGCAAGAAGATTGGGTCTGGCAAAGTTGGTCCGCTTACGCACAAACTAGCCGCGGATTTTAAGCAGCGCGTGCAAGAAAACGCCCCGGAAGATTGATGATGCGCAATCGCGCCATCACCTCCGTCTTCAATCGCTTCTCACTATCTATTGTCGGGGTCATGTTTGTGCTTGGCGTGTACGCCATTCTTGCCTCGTCAACAATGGCCGGCAAGGCGCTTGGAACAATGGTGGTGATCATTGTGGGATTGATTTTTGCGCGCCTGCATTTCTGGCTTTGGACGCGCGCGCCGTGGCAGAAATTTGTCGCCGCGAGCAGTTGGTTGTGTAATCTATTTTTAGTTTTAGTTTTCATCACCAGCATTTGGAATTGGTCTCGCTGGTTCAATCTTGACGGGAATGGCATGGAAAAACCGATCATTTGCGGTGCGGTCTTTGTAGGGGTGGTGACCGATTGCATGTTGCTCTTACGTCTTCAATTAAGAAAAAAGTTGGATCGATCCATTCGCGCTGTCGCGGTGGGGCTTGCCATTGTGGGCGCCTTGCTCCTTGTGGCCACGGTCGCATCCCAAACATTCGCAGAATCTTTTGATGCGATATGGAATGTGATTCCCTGGCAAGTTGGCGCCATCGTTTGCTTGATCGCGTTAGCCAGCCACATCGCCAGCGCTATTTTGGCTTCCATTGAAAAAGAAAAATCCTCCAAGTTGGCTGAGACATTTTCCGAGCGCATGAAAATCAGCATGAATTGCCCGCGTTGCGGAGAGTTGATCCAGTCGCCCTTGGGACACTCCGTGTGTTCACATTGCAAATTGGCCATTCATATTGAGTGCGACGAACCGCGCTGTGAGTGCGGCTATTTGTTGCACAAACTGAATGGCGTGATTTGCCCCGAGTGCGGCAAGGACGTTCCAGAAAAGTTGCGCTGGAAGTCCGCGCAACAATCAACGTCATCCATGACCGCCGCAAGTTGACGCAGTGTGCAATCGCAATGTGCATGTTGCGCCAAAAATGTGTTGATGCAGTTCGCTTGAATTAAATTGTGTTCATGCGTTGCGGCGAAATTGTCCATGACGAATTGCACAGGCAATCACACCCGCAGTTTCTGCCAGTTTCCATAATGAAAGCGCGCGAGGAACAACAGACCGCGCACCGCCATCTCAATGCTGAGTCCCCACCAAATTCCGGCGAGTCCGTATCCCATCCACACACCAAGCACCCACGCCAGCGGCAAGCGCAAAAAGTAAATGCTGCCCACGGTAATTCCCAAAATCCATTTCACATCGCCCACGCCGCGCAATCCTTGGCGCACCGTCATGCACAGCGCGAAAAACACTTGCACCACGCCGCATGCCAACAATAATTTTGGAACCTCCTCCAAATGCACTGGCTGGTCTGAAATAATCGACGCAAGAAGTCTGCCTTGAGTCATAAAAATAATTCCCATAGTGCCCATGAGAATCATTCCAAGATACGTGCACGCCCAAATCGCCTTGCGCGCCATGTCTGGATTGCGCGCGCCTAAATATTGTCCTGCCAGCGCGCCCGCAGCGGTTCCCATGGCAAAACCCGGCAGAAATGAGAACGCCTCCCATTGCACCGTGATCATGTGCGCGCCAATCAAGCCTTGGCGCGGCTCCAAGCCAGTTGCGCCACGCGCGATATCGCCAATGAATCCCATTAAAAATAAACTGGCGCCCCACATGGCCAGACCCTCGAAGAAATTTGGAATACCCAAGCGCGCGATGCGCCACATGATTTTGCGCGTTGGCTTGAGCGTGTGTTTTTCCAAACGCAAATCTTTCACGCCTGCGGCCATCACCCACACCGTGGCAATTCCGCCAGCCATGTAACTCAGCGAAGTTCCCGCCGCAATTCCCCACACGCCCCAAGTTTCTGGATTGATCGAAAGCGGCGCGGGCAAAGTGTGCTCGCCATAGCGAATCACCACGCCGGACAACATCCAACTTGCCACAAGATTGATCACGTTGATGCCAATGGAAATCCACGAAGGCTTGGCGGTTTCACCCGCGCCATGCAAGCACAAACCACCCACGGTCATCACGCCGCAAAAGGGCATG
>CANKBX010000140.1 GCA_947480055.1 Planctomycetaceae bacterium | reverse complement strand
GCGCTTATGGCAACGGGCGAACTTGCAAGCAGCGCGCTTGCGGCGATCGCGCTTGAGGACTTGGGTCTTCGCGCATGCAGCATGAACGCGTATCAATGCGGCATTCGCAGCGACGGCGAGTTTGGCCACGCGCGCATTGACGCCATAGACCGAGCCAGCATGGACCGAAAAATCGACGGGGGGTTTATTCCAGTAATCGCTGGCTTTCAAGCGGTTTCGCCGGAGGGTGATCTCACCACGCTTGGCCGCGGCGGCAGCGACACAACCGCTGTGGCGATCGCGGCCGCGCTTGATGTGATGGGTGACGGCGGTTGCTGCGAAATTTACACCGACGTTGATGGCGTCCACACCGCAGATCCGCGCCTGGTTCCAGAGGCGCCGCGCCTGACGCAAATCACATACGAAGAAATGCTTGAGCTTGCGGTCGTGGGCGCGGGCGTAATGCATGAGCGAGCGGTTGTGTTCGGTCAACGCTATGGTGTGCCAATTCATGTGCGTCATAGTCAGCGCTATGAGCTTGGAACGATGATTCAAAAGGAGACTCCATTCATGGAATCAATCGCGGTCATTGGTTGCGCGCTCAAGAGCGACTTGGGGCGCGTGGTGCTGAAAGGTTTGCCTTCAAGCGCGGACACGCAAGGCATTTTATTTGGCGCCATTTCGCAAATGGGAATCTTGGTGGACGACATCATTCAAAATGATTCCGACCAGATCACTCACAAGTTCATCGATCTGAGTTTCACCGTGGCCCACACGGAATTGCCCGAAGTGAAGATTGCCGTGACCCGGGTTCTCAAAGCCATGGGTTCCGGTTCAATGGACATAGAAATTGGCCTGGCCAAACTCAGCGTGGTTGGTTCGGGCATGCGCCATCACTCGGGCGTCGCTGGCAGGCTGTTTGAAACCCTGGGCAAAGCCGACATTGCCATTCGTTGCATCATGACCAGCGAGATCAAGATTTCGTGTCTGATCCCGCAGGAGCATGGCAAGAACGCCATCCGACTGGTGCATGCGGCGTTTGGTCTGGAACAGGGCGAGCGTGTCACGATTGAGCGGCAACTGGGCCGGGTCTAAGGCTTGCAAATGTAATCTTGGGCAATGGTTTTACTGCGGGTTGAAGCAGTCATTATTCGCAGAGCGCTCAGCCAATCCAAGCAAGCCTGGGACCGTGGTTGTCTGTGTGCCAGAAGTGGCGTCCATCATAAATCAGCATGATTGCGCCGCATTTGATTGAGAGCCGCTGGAAGAATGTGATTTAACAGAATACCAATTATGGGCGGATAGGGGTTCAAAGCAGAATTACGCCACTGTGCCCCAACGCACCTGTTAAGTTATCCCAATGCTTCTTAAGAAATTTCGCACTGGTCTACTCGGTCGCTTTGTGAAGTTTGGAATTCTGCCGAGTGTCTTTGTAATTGTTACCGTGATAATCCTAAATACTTTGCTCAATGTGAACGCAATTCAATTGCAAGCCACCGAGCTTTCCAGGGCGATTTGTTTGCGCACAACCACCGAAATGGAAACGCGCAATATGAAAGCCTTCAGCACTCTTTCCGCCCTCACAGTCGCCCTTGAAAGCGGACTGTATGCCAAGCGCGCCGAAACACTTAAATTTTTGAATGCTCTTGCCGAAAGCAATCCAGAATTTGGAGTGTTTGTGGCATACGAAGCAACTTCATCGCCGAAACCAAAGACGCCTACCGGCCCAATTCCTGCCACCGATGCTGGAGTTGATCAAGCCATGAATTCCACCGGACGTTTCGCGCCCCTATTTGAACGCGATGCCGTAGCCGCAACGCATCCAATTGTGATGTCCACGCTCGCCGATGTGCAAGACAGTTCCTACTACAAATTTTGCAAGCAAGATTTCATCAGCACAAAGGCCCGCAAAGTCAAGCTCACTCAACCGCACGTTGTCGACACCAAGCAGATGATCGAGTTCGTTTTGCCAATTGTGATCGACGGTGAGTTTGTTGGAGTTGCTGGATTAACCCGCAATCTTACTTTTATTCGCGATCGCATCAAAGACTTGGCCACTCAAAGCGGTCTGAATATCATGTTGATCACAGGTCAAGACAATTTTATTTGCGCCTCTGGCGGCGACGAAGCCGCGAACGAGAAATTGCAGTCAGCGTATTCCGCATTGCAGAACATGCCAGTTGACAAGACTCCGTGGGCCCCGACATTGCGCGATTTTCTTTCACAAACAACTGGAGTGGTCACCGACGCGATAAATCCAATTACAAATCAGAAGAACATTCATGTCATGGGCTTTGTGAATGTTGGTGGCTGGAAAGTAGTTGTTGAAATTCCGCAGGCTCAAGTGTGGGAACAAATTTGGCAGGGCTTACGCACAAACATAATTGCCAGCATTCTGGGTATTGCCATCATGGCGGGTTTGATTCTGTACACCGCCATGAAAGTTGTCTCGCAAGTGAGCAAGGTCACCACTGGAATTAGCAATACCGCCGTTGAAATGGCCACATCAAGCCAACAACAAGAATCTGTCACGCTTTCATTTGGTTCAAGCAGCGTGCAAATCGCGGCGGCGGTTCGGCAAATCACCATCACGGGCTCCGAACTGTTGCGCAATATGGAGAAGATTGCGCTGGCCACCAGCGAGTCGTCGCAAAACGCCTCCGCTGGCCGCATTGGCGTGCATGCCATGGGCAGCACCATGGACGGCTTGGCAAGCGCCACCTCAAATGTCGCCGAGCGTCTCTCCATGATTTTTGAAAAAGCCAGCAGCATCAACGCCATCGTTGACACCATCACCAAAGTTTCCGACCAAACGAATTTGCTCAGCGTGAACGCCGCCATTGAGGCGGAAAAAGCTGGCGAAAGTGGCCGCGGGTTCTTGGTTGTCGCCCGTGAAATTCGCCGCCTCGCGGATCAAACCGCGTCGGCAACTCTTGACATTGAGAAGACGGTTCAACAAATGCAAGCCGCGGTGAGCGGCGGCGTGATGGAAATGGATCGCTTCAGCGAACAGGTTCGCCGCGGCGTGATCAATGTCAGCGAGGTGGGCCAAAGATTGACCCAAGTGATTGATCAAGTTGGCAGCGTGGAAAGCAGTTTCGGCCAAGTGACCGAGGGAATGCAAAGCCAAGTGCAAGGCGCTGAACAAATTCGTCAAGCTATGGACGCTCTCACGCTGAACGCGTCGCGCGCTCAAGAAGCCACCAGCGAATTTTCGCGCGCCTCCGTTTCTCTGCGTGAGTCGATCATGGCTCTGCGTAAGGTGATCAGTGGCGATAAGCCCGCGTGATTTTTTAAAACGCTTCAACTTTCACTGCGAATCAAGAGCCCCAACTGCATGAACAGAGTTGATCCCCTTATGGGTCGTCTGAATTCAATCTGACTTTCAATCTGCTCCAGTTTGGATTTCAGTCTTCATCTAAATCAGTTTGCTCAATGGGCCGTGAAATTTGATAGCGCCCGTCAATCCAGCGGCCAAGATCCACATCGCGGCAACGCTTGCTGCAGAACGGTTTTGTTTCACCTAAGAACGCCACTGGCGCTTTGCAAATGGCGCAAGGTCGAGCGCGCATGCTCCAGACAACTCGTTCAATAAAATTCGTCGGCGCGCTGATGGTGATGGCGCGATCAGTTGCGCTTGTGGCAACCAAAGAAACCGTGATGGTGTCCGCGGGCAATTCACTTTCAACGCGCTCGGACCATTCAATGGCGGCCACGCAGTCGAGCGCGCCAAGTTCCAAGCCACTGTCGCGCAGTTGCTCTGGATTGCTTAAGCGATACGCGTCCACATGCACAAGATCAATGCGCGCGCCGCGGTAGCGCTGCAACACGATAAATGTTGGACTGCTCACTTGCCGCTCATCGCAACCCAGGCCGCTGGCAAGGCCGCGCGCGAAGCAGGTTTTGCCAGCGCCAAGATCTCCACGCAGCGCGATAGTTTCGCCGCCAACAAGCAGAGTGGCGAGCATGGCGGCCACCTCCTCGGTTTGCGCGTGCGACTGGGTTGTGATTTCAAATGTATTCATGTGGCGTGTAATTGTTTTAATGTGCGTGGTGGTTCGGGGTGGTTTAAGTTTACTGATGCCCGCCGCGTGTTACGCATTGTGCCAATGTCCAAGTTTGGAAACATCGACGACTGTTTGATTGTGCAGACATACGAAAGCCTTGTCAGTTGGAAACGGCAACGCTTGCAAGGAACCGATGCGAGTGATGGGTGTGTTGTTTGCACCAATGGTCGATGGCATTTGAACGTCAGCGGCCACCGCGAACAGCAACTCATAATCTTCGCCGTCGCCTAAAGCTCCTTGCCACGCATTGGCTTGCGTGTGCGCATTCACGCATTCGGAGGTGCATGGAAGTTGTTCGGCGATAATCACCGCCTGCAACGCGCTTGCTTGCGCAAAGCGTGCGCCGTCGCGGGCCAAGCCGTCGGACAAATCCATCATGGCGTGCAAGTTGGTTCCAAGAAGTTTGGCCAGCGCATGAGATTCCGCCAGGCGCGGCGTAAATGTGAAGTGATGTCCCCCGCCATCTTTGGTAAGCGAGCCACCAAGCGCGCCGGTGACAAATAGTTGGTCCCCCGATTGCGCGCCGCCGCGCAGAATTGGTTTCACGCCATCAAGAGGTTGCGCCAGAACGGTCACGGAAATTGTGAGCGGACCATTTCCAACATGCACGCACGTGTCGCCGCCAATCAACGGCGCGCCAAAGTGCGCGGCTGTTTGTGAAATGG
>CANKBX010000139.1 GCA_947480055.1 Planctomycetaceae bacterium | reverse complement strand
TTGTAGCTCAACTGGATAGAGCGTCGCCCTCCGAAGGCGAAGGTTGTGCGTTCGACCCGCACCAAGGACGTTTTCTTCACTCGTGCTAGCCTGCGCGAATGCAACTCGCTGAATTTCAAAAACGAATTCGTGACCGCTACTTCGCAACCGACAACGCGCGCGGAATTCCTGGAACATTTCTTTGGCTGAGCGAGGAGATTGGCGAACTCGCGCACGCGCTGGGCAAGGCCGCCAAAGGCGAACCCGATCACGCCAACTTGGAGGAGGAGTTCGCCGATTGCATGGCGTGGCTATGCACTCTGGCCAACATCACCGGCGTTGATTTGGAGAAGGCCATCAAAGATAAATATTTTGGCGCCGACGGCGGACCCAAGGGCGAGAAGTGAATCCCGCGGACGCGTCAGTTGGCTTGCGTATTTCGCTTGGCACTGACGCGCGCGTTTTGGTTTCCAATGACGCAAGCGCGCCGTGGACATTGCGAGCGCACTCCGCGCCCGTGCCAATCGCGGGTTGGTGCGTGCTGGAACTCACGCGCAAAGCAGCCACGCTGGATGAACTCACTTCGCAAGAAGCGCAGGAATTAGGCTTGATTTTGAGCAAAGTCAGCGCCGCGGTTCGCCAAGTGACCAAGTGTGAACGAACCTACGTGACCTGCTTCGCGGAGGCCTACCGCCAAGTGCATGCGCACATTGCGCCGCGCCATGAATCCGATGCTCGAACACAAGGCTGGGCCGTGGCGGACTTGTATAGACAAGTGCAAAGTGGCTCAATGGCGCCCGCCGACCAAGCCGCGCATGAAAAAACATTTCAGTTGATCACGCAACATTTGCGTGCGTGAAAAATTCCGCGCGCAGGCGCACGCAAGACAGTCCGTCCCATCACACGACGGCGTCTGTGCAATGTTCAAATACACATGCACATAAAAAAACCTCCGCGCCGAAGCACGGAGGTTTGAAGTGTCATTCAAATCAATCAACCACCAACGGTCATGTGTACAAAGCGAAGCACGCGCGTGCCCGCAGGCAAGAGGTCCTTCAACTTCTTGGTTTCATCCTTCACATACACCTGACCAAGCAACGTGACTTCCTCAAGGAACTTGCGAACCTTACCTTCGGCCATCTTGGCGGCGATTTGCTCATTCTTGCCAGCGGCCTTGGCTTCGTCTTGCGCTTCTTGACGCTTCTGCGCCATCAAGTCGGCTGACACGCCAGATTCATCAACCGCGATTGGAGTTGGAACTGCGGCGGCAACGCTTTGGCAAATGCCAGTGGCGCTATCGGCTGGAAGTTCGCCCTCAAATTGCAGCAGCACGGCCAAGCGTCCGTCATGATGAATGTAGTGCGCAAAGTTTCCGCCTTGCAGGCAGGTTCCGCGACCAAACGAAATGTTCTCGCCAGTCTTGATGCGAACTTCGTCCAATGCCGCGGTCATTGGCGCGGTCATTGTGATCTCGCCACTTTGTTCAGCGGCGTGCTTGGCCAGCGTATTGGCCAACGCGCGAAACTCAGTGTTTTTAGCTGTGAAATCCGTCTCTGAGCGAAGTTCAATAATGGCGGCGCGGCCAGGCTGACTGAATATGGCAATGGTGCCGTGACCCGCTGGTCGGTCGCTGCGCGCATCCATTTTGCCTTTGAGTTTTTCGCGCAGCCATGCTTCGGCCTTCACCATGTCGCAGCCATTTTCAGCCAGCGCATTTTTGCAATCCATCAATCCAAGTCCAGTTCGTTGACGAAGCGCCATTGCGTCTTTGGCATTCACTTGAACAGTTGTCATTTGGTTTCTCCTAGAAAATTGAAAGATAAAAGTTGAGTAAAAATAATCGAAATGAAAGAGCTGGCGACGCCTGGGTTTTTCCAGGCGCCGCCAAAATTAAATCAGACCTTGTCAGCGCCAGCTGGCGCCGCATCGGCGGGGGTTGTTGATTCAGGAGCGCGCGCGTCATCTCCGCGGGCACGGCCTCTAAACAAACTTCGTCCGCCACGACTTGATCGCGGCGCGACTTCGCCTTCAGGAGCGTCACCTTCGGTTGCTTCCGTTGCACCCTCGGCGCGTTCGCCTTGCGTGGCAGCGGCTTCAACGCGCGCGGATCGACCTTCTTCAACAGCGGCGCACAACTCGCGCACCACAATGTCAATGGCGCGCATGCTGTCGTCGTTTCCTGGAATTGGAATATCTGAAAATTCAGGATTGCCGTCGGAGTCGATCAAGCAAATCGTTGGAATTCCAAGGTTTTTAGCCTCGCGCAGAGCGTTCATCTCGCGTCCAACATCGATCGCCACCAAGGCGCCAGGCAACTTGGCCATGTTGCGGATGCCGTTGAGATTGCGGAAAATTTTCTTCTGCTCACGTGAAAGTTGGCTTTCCATTTTCTTGGAGTAGTTGCGGATCTCGCCACTGGTGGTGAGAGTCTCAAGCTCCTCAAGGCGGCGAAGTCGCTCGCGAATGGTTCGGAAATTGGTCAGCGTTCCACCGAGCCAACGCTCGGTCACGTAAGGCATGCGCGCTTCAGTGCAGCGCGTCTCAATGCAACCGCGCGCTTGGCGCTTGGTGCCCACGAAGCAAATGTCCTTGCCTTCAGCGACCAACTTGGCGATAAATCGCTTGGCCAGCAGAATGCCCTTGATGGTTTCGCGCACGTCAATCACATGCACTTGGTTTTTAACACCGTGAATGTACGGCGCCATGCGTGGATTCCAATTGCTTCGGCGTTGACCAAAGTGTGCTCCAGCTTCTACGAGTTCTTGCGCGAGTGATGCCATGGGGCGATTCCTTCTTGCATTCATTTGAATGCACTTTGCAGCGACACCGGCGTTTGTCCGTGGTCCAAATGCTGTAGGGCGCTTTGAACAATAAATTCGACTTCTCACTGTGAGTCGTCGATGGAGTGAGCAGAGGCAACACCACGGGGTCCGCCTCAGGCGCGTCACATGAAAAATGTGGGCGAAGGGCGATTGTAACCAAACTCACCCCACAAAGGCAAGCATGTATTTATAAATGATTTATTCGCCTGACTTATCGGCTAACATTCCCGCTTAAAACCTCTATTTGGAGAATTTCATGCTGGCCAAAGTGTTCAAAACATACGACGTGCGCGCGACCTATCCCAAACCACTCAATGAGAAGTTGGCGTGGAACATTGGCTATGGAGCGGCGCAATTTTTGCTGGCGCAGGCCGCCGCCGCTGGCCATGACGACCCCATGATGCGCAATATTGTCATGGGTCGCGACATGCGCAAGAGCAGTCCGTCGCTCGCGGATGCGTTGGCGCAAGGCATGCGTGATTGCGGCGCCAACGTGATTGATATTGGAATGGTGGACACGCCGGTTGTGTATTTCGCAATCAATCATTTTGGTTGCGCGGGTGGAATTCAAGTGACGGCCAGCCACAATCCCGCTAATTACAACGGCTTTAAAATTAGCCGCGCGCACGCCAAGCCCGTGGGTCAAGAGACTGGCTTGATCGACATTCAACGTTTCGCCGCGCTGGTTGAAAAAGAAAAGTGCGAGCCGCTTGGTGGTCGCATCGAAAGCCGCGATGTGTGGACGCAGTACAAGGATCACTTGTTGCGCTTGCTGAATGACAAGACAAAAAGTGGCGCCAAAAAATTGCGCGTGGCCATTGACGCCAGCAACGGCATGGCCGGAACCATGGTGCCGAATGTTTTTGGCGACGTTGCGGGCTTGAAGATTGATCCGATTCACTTTGACAATTCAAGTGGCGAATTTGTGCACGAGCCAAATCCATTGGTGGAGGCCAACTTGGCCGAGGTGCGTGCGCGCGTTCGTGAAACCAAGGCGGACTTTGGCGTGTGCTTCGACGGCGACGCTGATCGCTGCATGGTGATCGATGAATTGGGCGAGCCGATTGGCTGCGATTTGCTGTTGGCCGTGATGTTGAAGGAATTTCTTGGGCGGCATCCAGGCGCCCATGTTGTGTATGACTTGCGCTCCAGTCGCAGCGTGGCCGAGGCCATTCGCGAGGCGGGCGGAACGCCGGTTGAAAGCCGCGTGGGCCATGTGTTCATGAAAGCCAAGCTTGCCGAAGTTCAAGCGCCAGTTGGCGGCGAACTGAGCGGGCACTTTTATTTTCAGGACATGTTCGCCACGGATTCCGGCGCGCGCGCTTTCATCGCCGTCATCAACGCGCTGGTGGATGGCGGCGGCAAAACGCTGTCGCAATTGGTGCAGCCATTTCGCCGCTACGCGCAAAGTGGCGAGATTAATTTTGAGAATGAAAATAAGTTGGGCGCCATTGCCGCGTTACGCGCGGCATATCCAGATGCCAAGACGCATGAACTTGACGGCCTGAGTTTGGACGCCGGGAAGTGGTGGTGCAATGTGCGCATGAGCAACACCGAGCCGCTGCTGCGTTTGAATCTTGAGGCCAAGGATCAGGCCACCGTTGACGCGATCGTTGCAACGTTAAGTCCGCTGCTTGGACATCGCGTGGCGCATTGATGAAGAAAGTTTGCATGCGCGCGCCATGTCGCGGATTTGGGAATGAACTACATTGAGCATGGATTGGGCAATGACGCAAGGAACACGCAACCAATGAATCTTTCAGAATTTCTAGGCCGGCATGGACTTGAGTCCAACCCGTTCGCGGCCGAGGAGGCCGCGCAAGATCCGGTGTTGACGCAGTCCGGCGATTTGTGCCGCCATCCAGACTTTGGAAAGATATTTGGCGAGCCAACGCATCCATCTCCCGCGGTTGTGTTTGGCGA
>CANKBX010000138.1 GCA_947480055.1 Planctomycetaceae bacterium | reverse complement strand
GGCAATGCGCGCGTCGGCGCGGGCCACGCGGGCCATTGCTTGCGCTGCAATATCCAAGGCATATGTGCTTTCTGTGACCGCGCGAATAGTTCCAATCACCGCGCCGGCGACCACGGTGGTGATCAACGAAGCAATCGCAACTTCAATTAGAGTGAAACCACGGCGCTTCATAATGACGCCTCATTGGTTCGGTGTCGTCGAATGGTTGCGTAGATAGTTCCGTCTGGTCCAAACACTTGCACGTCTATGCGCATTCCGTCAACCACAAAACCGTTGTACTGCGTGAACGTGATTGGCTCGCTGGTGAGTGTGGTGATACGACCAAGTTTGGCCCACTCACCCGTTAAAACCTTGCTGCGATCAGTGGCGCCCGCATCTAGTGGTGCCTTCATTTGCCCAAGCGCTTCCGTGCCCGCATGGTCCACCATGCTTGCGAACGGCTTCTCCATCAGAAATGAAACCTGCTGCTGTGCCGCTTGTGTGGCGAGTTGCGCTAGTCGCGCTTCTTCTTGGGTTGCGGCTGATAATCCAATGCCTACCGCGCCAGCGCTGGCCACCGTTGCCACAATCACAATCGCAATTAGGGCTTCAATCAAAGTGAAGCCGCGCGCGGTTGGGCGCGATTGATTGAATGTGCGTGAATAAGCCATTGTATTCATGCTTCGACCATCCAATACATCATCTATAGATCAACCAGCGTTTTTAAAAAAGTAATTTTTTCAAACATCCTGCTAAAGCCTCCAAGGTTATAAGTCGATCGTTTCAAAATCAGAGAAAACAATCTCTGAATGATTTGCAGAACATCAAATTGGATTTGATGTTCAAGCGTCGGAGAAATTTGGATCGAAACACCTCTTTGAAAGGACACTAACAATGATGACTGAGAACACAAATACAATTAAGAACAGTACGAAACGAATTATGCGTCGTGGATTCACCCTGATTGAAATTCTGATTGTCGTCGTGATTCTTGGCGTGCTGGCGGCCTTGGTAATTCCCGGCGTTGTCGGTGCCTTGGGTGATGCAAACACAAGCGCGGCTTCTGCTCGCGCCTCACAAATCACCACCATGGTGACGCGTTTGAATCAATTCAAGCCAGGTGGAGCAACGATTGCGCTCACCGATGCTCAGGCGTATTCATCCACCGACTTGGCTCCGCTTGTCACGGCGAAGTATTGCACGACCGATGATCTTGCGAATCAAATCGACGCAACCAAGGGTTGGACTTGGAACGCGGCCACAAGCAAATTCATCCCCACTCCATAATCATGGAGTGATGGAAGGTGGTCGGAAACGACCATCATGTTGAGATAAAAAGAACAGAGGAACTCCGAAATGGGGTTCCTCTGTTTTCTTAGCGGCGGAGTGAATGCGTGTTCGGATTTAGACGCTTGAGGAGCATGTTCATGCGACACTTTCAAAACATCCTGACGAAACAAACCATGGCGGTTGCGGTTGATTTTGCGGCGGATGCATTGCGTTGCATCGCGATTGAGCGCGCTGCAGACGGAACATGGACACGACGAGTTGCGTTTGAACTTCCCCCAGTGTTACTTGATCGATCGATGGAAGACGCCGCGCTGCAAGAATTTAGCGCCAAGGTTTCCGCCGCTGGTTTAAACGGCTGCCGTTGCCGCGTCACGATTGCGTCAAATCTATTCCGCATGGATACGGCGCAGCTTCCGATCATGAATGAACAAGAACTGGCCGCCAGCGCGCGCTTCGAAGCCATCGACCATTTTGGTGTGAGTGAGGCCGACTTCATGATTCAACATGCGCTGCTTCCTTGCGCTACGGCTGGTCGTTGCGGCTTGTTGTTGTTGGCGGCTCCCGTGTCAGTGATCCGAAACGCGACACAAGCGGTCATGAACGCCGGGCTTTCTCCTTGCAGTATTGAAAATGCAGCGTGCGCCGCTCTTCGCGCGGCAGAGCAAAAGTATGAAGGCTTGAACAGTGGCTTGGTTGCATTCATGCACGTCGAAGCGAAACAAGCTGTTCTGCTTTTGATGAAAGATGGCCAAATTCAATTTGTCCGGGCCATGCAGGGTGATTGGTCTTCAGTAGCGCGTGAGCAAGAAACTGCGAGCAATGACAACAGCCAAACAGATTCAATTGCGTTGGATCCGATTGATTTTGGCGGCGCTTGGCGTTGGAGTTCTTTGGCTGAGGAAACATTGCGATGCATGCGTCAAGCATGTGGTGAATCAAGTTGGCCCACGCGCCTTGTGGTTTCTGGCGGAGTATCAACCGACGTTGAATTGCTGAGCACGCTCAAAGGTGTGTGTGGCTTGGAGAGCGCATCTGTTGGCAGCACAAGTTGGAGCACCGGCAATGAAGAACTTAAAAGTGATACGTGGGCGGCTGCTTTGGGCGCTGCGAGTTTGGATGTTCAAACCACTTCCACCAAGAGGGCAGCATGATTCTTCCAGTTTTAGACTTTCTACCAAACGAAACTCGCCGAGTGGTGCACGCGCAGCGCTCAAAGCGACGCATCGCGCTGTTGGGAATTTTATTGTTGCTATTTAGTATTGGCGTGAGCGCGCATAGTTGGAATAGCGCGCGCTTTGCCAACTCCGAGCTAAAGGTTGAATACATGCTGGTTCACAACACGCCTGGCGTGGATGAGATAATGAACACCTTGGCCCACGAGCAATCGAATTTATCGCGCGCCCTGCGCGTAAGCGAAGGACTTTTGCCAACCATTACCGCGACATCGGTGTTGGCCACGGTGACCAATATGTTGCCAGAGCGCGTTTCACTGATTGGCATGCGCCTTGAAATATCCGACTCCCCCCGCCAAATGCTTGTGGTTATGAATGGCGTCGCCCAAACCAACACTGATCTGGCCAACTTTGAACACAAGCTTGCGAGCGCTTCGGCTTTTCGAGCGGTCACGATTTCCGAAAGCAAAGCTGGCGAATTCATGGGCAAGCGCGTGCAAGAATTTACCGTGTCATTTCAAGTTCCCCTGTGCGTGCAAGTATGCAAACCAGGGACCCTGCGCATGGCACAAGGAGGTGTGAATTGAATAATCAACGAAACGGTGTTGATGTTCTCACCGCGTGGATTCCGTTAGCGATCGCGCTTGGCTTACTGGGCTTATTCATAGTTCCGAACTATTCGCATGCGAACGACTGGAAAAAAGAAGCTACCTCATTGCGCGCCGTGGCTTACGAATCGGCGGCTCGCCAAGATAGCATTTTGGAAATGCAACGCGAGGTGGAGCGATTGCGAATTGAGATTACTCAGCGCGGTAAAGTGCTTCCAAACACTCCAGATAAGGGCGCGTTGTTGAATAGTTTAGCGCGCACCGCGGACAACAAGGGCGTGTATAAGCACCAATCCAAGTCAGGCAAATTGACGAGCGTGGATATCCCTGGTGTTCAAGGCGCCAAGGCAATGCGCCGCACGGTTGATGTGCAAATGACGGGCACATTTGAATCGCTCTTTGGCACAGTTCAAGCCTCCGAAAGTTTGCCATCCCTTGTCGCTGTGAGATCCATTGAATTTGCATGTAACCCAAGGGCTACGCAAGATATTTCAGTGATCGACGCCTCGTTCTCTTTTGATGAATATTTCAGCGAGCGCGCAAGCGACGCGGTGACTGCTGGGAACCAATCAAAAAACGCAAAGGGTGGCTCTAAATGAACGCGTTTGTAAAACAATGGAATTTACTTAGCGCACGCCTTGGCGTAAAGCCACGACAGTTTGCGATTCTGTCTGGCGTGTTGTCCGTTGCGGTATTTGCATTGGGACTGAGATTCGCGCCGCGCCCCGTGCAAAAAATTCCGCAGACCGTGGCTGCAAATTCCTCAACACAAACGTCCACCAACCAAATTCCTTCAAGCGATATTCGATCGACAACTGCTTCATTCGTTAGCGCGGATTCCCAACCAACACCGCAAATGATTGAAATGACTTTTGATAAATTTTTTATCCGCGATCCATTCAGGGCTTTTGGCGCTCCAAAAGTTGAGACTGTGAAAAATTCTCTTATTTTGGTTGCCGCTCAAACAAAAACGCCCGGACTATTGCCTGGTCTCATGCTGAAAGCCGTAATTCGCGGCGAGTTGGCGGTGTTTGGTGATCAAACTGTTCGCGTCGGCGACGCCCTTGCCTTGCCTGATGGAACATTCGCCAGCGTGCGCGCCATCGCGGATCGTTCCGTGACGGTGGATTACGACAACCGCGTAATTGAAGTGTTTTTTGGCGCGAGCGCGCAGTCTAAGCCGGCTGCCAGTGGAATACAGAAATGAATCAATCTCCGCAAGGGCACCCTTTGTCAACACCATCGAACAGCGAACTGCGGTCGCTTCCGCGCGTTGGTCAGGCGCTCATCGAAGATGGCGCGATCACCTTGGCGCAACTACTTGAGGCGCTTCGTCGTCAATCGGCTAGCAGTCAACGATTATTGCTGGGCGAAGTGTTGTTGCAAATGGAATTGGTCGACAGCGCAACCATGTTGAAGGCCGTTGCGCGGAGTTTAGAAATTGAATTTGTAGCTGAGCCAAATTTGGTGGCTGACACCGCCTCCATGAAATTGTTACCCGATGCAATGCGCCGCGAACATCGCATTGTTCCACTGCACCGCGAACAAGACACGCTTGTTGTGGCCACGGCCGATCCACAGAACGACCACGTGCGTGAAATCGCCCAGCGCGAATGCGGATTGCGAGTTCGATTTGTTGCAAGCCCGGAGGATCGCTTGGACGCCATGCTTTCCGATGTGGGAAACGAAGGCGCCGTGCAGGAAAAGGCGCAGGAAATTGTGAATGAAATGTTGGATGACACGCAGGGTGGCGCATATACGTTGCAAGAAAAACAAATCGATGAAATGGTTGGCGGTTCTGACAGCGATGACATGGGTCC
>CANKBX010000137.1 GCA_947480055.1 Planctomycetaceae bacterium | reverse complement strand
GCACATGAGAATGGGCGTACCCACCACATATTCCGGCCCCTTGATGAACGATGTATCAATGCAATCGGCGCATGGATTGGGCAACTCAGCCGCTGGATTTGTGTCTGGAATAGAAATCAACAATGTGGGCGCTGGTAGTTTCACCATGAAATATTTTTCAAGCACCTCGTGGCAGTGGTCGCAATCTTTGCGATAGAACATGACAATCCATCGGCCTTGCTCCAAATTCGCGGGCAGTGGTTGCTGAATCAACGCCGCCAATGGTTGTGATCGAAACGGCTTGCCAACCCATTGCTCCACTTGCGGCATGTAATAAGGCTGTAGTTGCGCGGGCGGTTTAGGCCATGCGCTTGATGGCGCGCTTGACGGCGCGCTTGATGTCGCGGTTGCTGCAGTTTGCGCCGGCAATTGCTTTGAAATGGGCGCGGCTGTGCTTGTGTTTGCCGTAGTTGTTGGCGCGGGAATTGTTGGTGTAGTTGTACTTGTGTTTGTTGCACTCGTTGCGGTCGTTGTCGATGGCGCAGGAATTGGTGTCGAGACAATTGCTGTGGTTGTTGGCGGCGCGTTTTCAATAGGTTGCGCCTGCACCATCATCTTTGCGGGCAAACCAAAAGTGATCGCCACCGCGAACGCGCTTACGGCAACCCACGCGCCCGCAAGTGCACCAGTTCGTTTGGCTTGTGTTGTTGGAATCCGGGGCTTGAACAACAACACGCACGCCAACAATGTTGCGTCAATGATCAACACCACGATAGGTGGCGGGCCTTTGCTTCCAAAGCATCCACAACTTGCGTCGCCAGAAATAACCACGCTTGTAAGAATGCCGACAAAGAGCATCAACACCAACGCGGCCAGGGCGCGACTGAATTTTGGCAGCAAGATCATGGCGGCAGCCAGCGTGAATTCCATTGAAATTGTGCCGCGTAGCGCTATGTCAAAGAAGCGCGTTAAGTCCGCCTCCGCGCCCATGCCATACAAGTTAGCCATCCATGTGTAGATGCCGCGTACTGGCTTGGGCAGCAGCGCGGGGGTGCCGTCAAGCAATTTCACCAACGCGCCAGTAAACAACCACGCGGGAACAATTCCGCGGCACATGATGGTTCCAAAGAGCGATCCCGCGCGAGCGGCAGAAGCGCCGCTTGGAGAGTTGTGAGAATCGCCAGTTGCTTGATCAGATGATGGAGTGGAAGTTGTCATTGTTCCTTCAGTCAGCGACGCCAGGTCGCTGGAAAAAGTGTGTGTGAATATGTTTTGCAAGTGTCATGCGAAAGCCATCAACGCACAGGCGCGCTGAAGTGTTCGCACGCCTCGCACAAGATATGCATGATCATTTGATGCGCCTCTTGAATGGCGGCGCCGTCCACGCCGTCAATCACCAACGCGTGTGTAAAGTGCGCCAAGGCTGGACCGCCGTCGCGGCCAAGAAGTCCCAATGTGGAAATGTTCAAGCGCTTGGCCACTTCTAGAACGCGCAGCAAGTTGGGGCTTTTCCCACTGGTGGAAAACACAACCAGCAAATCACCGGCGCGTCCAAGCGCCTCGAGTTGGCGGGCGAACACTTGTTCAAAGCCAAAATCATTGGCAATGCATGTCAACGCGGTTGGATCAGCGCACAAAGAAATAGCCCGAAGCGCGGCGCGATTTATTTTGTAGCGGCCGGTCAATTCCTCCGCCAAGTGCAGCGCCTCCGCGGCGGAACCGCCATTGCCGCAGGTGAACACCGTTCCGCCAGCCTTAAGCGTATTGGTGAGCAACTCAATCGCCGTGCTTACGCGCGTCTTTAGCGCTGCAAGTGCGTCAATGGCTTTGCGGCTTTCTGACAAACGTAGATCGATCATTGCAGAGTGGTCCATGTGTGCGCAATTCTACGGGGACTTTGACATTACGTGTTTCGCATTGTCGCATCCAATGGCGGCGCGCAGGCGAAGTGCAAGTTTGTAATTATGCAAGGAAAGATCACACATTTTATAGTGCGGCGCGCGGGCCGAACGCATCGCACTTGCTTTGGAAATATCTTGTGATTTATATGAATACCAACGCTCATCTTCAAGTGTAAAGTTGACCTACAGTTTGCCGCCGCCATGTCCACATTGAATCAACGAAGTGAAATGCCCGTGTCCGCCGATGATTTGTCGGCGTGGCATTTTCGTGAAGGCGCCCTGACGCGCTTGATACCGCCGTGGGAAAATGCGCGGGTGATTCGCACTTCCGGTCCGCTTGCCAATGGCAGTTTGGTTGTGATTGAGTTGCGCAAGGGCCCCGTGAAAATTCACTGGCACGCCATTCATGACCGCGTGGAGCCAGGCAAAGGATTCCGCGACACGCAGCAGAAGGGTCCGTTTCACAAATGGGTGCACGAGCATCGCTTTCAGCCGCTTGAATCTGGTAAGAGCACGCTGGAAGATTGTGTGAATTATCAAGAGCCGTTTCCGCCGCTTGGCCTCTGGTTTGGCGCTGGATTTATTCGCGGCGAACTCAACCGGCAATTTCAATTTCGTCATGCGCGCACATTCAATGATTTGCGCCGTGGCGCGGAACGAAACAATGGCGCGCCCAAAACTGTGGCCATCAGTGGCGCCACTGGAATGGTTGGTCGGCAACTCGCTGGTTTCTTAAGTTGCGCTGGCGAAACTGTGCGGCGGATTGTTCGCACAACAAAAGGCGCGCGCGACGGCGATATTTTGTGGAATCAAACTAGCGGCGAATTTAATCTTGCCAAACTTGAAGGCTGCGACGCTGTGGTGCATTTGGCTGGTGAAAATATTGCGGGCGGTCGTTGGACCGATCAGCGCAAGAAGCTCATTCTCTCCAGCCGTGTTGATGGAACGCGTCAATTGTGCCAAGCGCTTGCGCGTTTGAAAAATAAACCCAAGGTGTTGATATGCGCCAGCGGGGTTGGCTTTTACGGCGCGGGCGATGACAAACAATTTGATGAAACTTCCGCGCTTGGCAAGGGATTTCTAGCGCAAATTTGCAAGGAATGGGAGTCGGCAACGCAAACTGCACGCGACGCGGGCATTCGTGTTGTGAACATGCGCATTGGCATTGTCATCAGCGCGCAAGGCGGCGTGCTTGCGAAATTGCTCACGCCATTTCTGTTGGGCGCGGGCGGTCCAATTGCAGGCGGCCGCCAAGGCATGAGCTGGATCGCGCTGGATGATTTGATCGCCGCGATCACATTTGCGATTGACAATGAAAATATTTCTGGGCCGCTCAACGCCACCGCGCCTATGCCTTTGTCCAACCGCGACTTTGGGGGCGTGCTTGCGCGCGTGCTGCATCGGCCATTCTTGGCGCCGCTTCCGGCATTTGTTGTGCGCGCCATCTTTGGCGAGATGGGCGAAGAATTACTTTTACAGGGCGCGTTTGTGCAACCAAAGAAATTGCTTGAGCATGGATTCCGTTTTGACTTTCCAAAATTGGAATCCGTGTTGCGATTTGAATTGGGCAGAATGAAAAAGAATTCCACTTCAACCACGGAAAAATAATGAGCGCGACCATTGTTTGGTTTCAACTTGATTTGCGACTTGATGATCAACCCGCATTGGGTTTTGCCGTGGCCGCTAGCGACGCCGTCATTCCGGTGTATTGCCTAGACACTGCGCGCGAAGGCAAATGGGCGCCCGCTGGCGCAGGCAAGTGGTGGCTGCATGAATCCCTTAAGTCCCTTGACGCATCGCTGCGCGCCAAGGGTTCGCGCTTGATCTTGCGCAGTGGTGACACTGTGAAAGAGTTAATGGCGCTTGCCAAAGAAAGTGGCGCCACATCAATCGCCTTTAACCGCCGCTACGAGCCGTGGGTGCGCGATCAAGAAGAAGCGTTGCAAACCGCGGCGCAGTCGCGCGGCATTTCGCTGCATCGCTTTGAATCTTCATTGTTATTTAATCCTGATGTCATTCGCACAGGCAGCGGTTTGGCCTACAAAGTATTCACGCCCTTCTGGAAAAATTGTCGCTCGCTTGCCGCGCCTGATGCGCCGCGCGCCGCACCCACAAAAATTACGCCACCAGCGAAATGGCCCAAGTCGCTTGAACTTTCCGATTTACAATTGCTGCCCAACAAGCCGTGGATTAAAGGTCTTGCCGATGCGTGGACACCCGGCGAGTCTGGCGGCGCGGCCAATGTGCGCGCATTTTTAAAGCAAGCGGTTGGCGACTACAGCGTGGGCCGCGATGTTCCAGGCGTTCGCGGCACAAGTTTGTTGAGCGCGCATTTGCACTTTGGTGAAATTTCCGTGCGCCGGGTGTGGCTGGCAACTCAAACGCGCATGAACGATGAGACAAAAACATTTCGTGACAACGCCGACAAATTTCGCGCCGAGCTTGGCTGGCGCGACTTTGGCTACAACGTGTTGAGCAATTTTCCCCGCACCGCCAATGAGCCACTGCGCACAGAATTTAAGCAATTTCCGTGGCAAGACAATGCCGCGCATTTACGCGCGTGGCAGCGGGGTATGACTGGCTACCCATTCATCGACGCCGGCATGCGCCAGTTGTACGCCACGGGTTGGATGCACAACCGCGTGCGCATGAATGTGAGCAGTTTCTTGGTGAAACATTTGCGCCAGCATTGGCTGCGCGGAGCCGAATGGTTTTGGGAAACCTTGGTGGACGCGGACTTGGCCAGCAATTCCTTGGGTTGGCAGTGGAGCGCTGGTTGCGGCGCCGATGCCGCGCCGTACTTCCGCATCTTCAATCCAATTTTGCAGGGCGAAAAGTTTGATCCGCAAGGCGACTATGTAAAGCGCTGGGTCCCGGAATTAAAAAACCTCTCGCCAAAATTTATTCATCAACCGTGGAACGCTTCAAGCGAAGAATTGCAGATGGCGGGTGTTGAGCTTGGAAAAAATTATCCGCGTCCCATTGTTGAT
>CANKBX010000136.1 GCA_947480055.1 Planctomycetaceae bacterium | reverse complement strand
GCCGCCAAATTCATCCACGACCACCGCGCTGCGATCGCCTTCGCGTTCAAACCACTCCAAAAGTTGACCAACTGTGGCTAATTCCGGCACAAAACCAATCTTTCGAATGTGCGCGATCAGCGGAGTTTTATCGCCGCGGGCGTCAAGTAAAAAATTACGCACATCCAAATAGCCCGCGATGTGATCCAAGTCTGGATCCGCCACGATCAATCGAGTGCGACGCGAAGATTTCACCATGGCGAACACTTGCCCATACGTCGCGTCGCTGCGAATGAACGCCACGAATACGCGCGCCGTCATCAGGTCGCGAACCTGCCGCTCTTGCAATCGAATAACTCGTTTCAACGCATTCGCTTCTTCGTTTCGCAACACGCCAGATTTGGAACTTTGTCCGACCAGCTCTTGCACATCGGTCATTGAAACTCCGCTGCTTGGCGCCACGCCAACCAAACGCGACAGCGGCGACACGATTCCAAAATCTAGAACCCGTCGAATGGGGCCCACAACCCGATGCGCCAAGAGCAACGGCGCCGACAACACGCCCGCGAGTTGTACGCGCGCCACATTTCCCACAATTTTCGGCAATGTTTCTCCGGCGATCACAAGCACCACCAACGAAATCAACGCGAAGCCAAACTCCACCATTGGCGATGAATTGGACATTAAAATAACGCCGCTTGAAATGACAAAAAACAATGTGTTTGAAGTCATATTGATGAACAGCACCGTGACCAACAACCCGCGCGGATCACGCAACAATTCATCCACTCTTCGCGCCGTTGCGGGCCGTTCTCGCCGCAACTTTTCCCTTTCCGACTGGCGCAATCCAAAGAGAACCGTTTCCGAACACGACGCGAAAGCGCTGCCGCCCACCACAGGCAAAATCGCCAACAGCAACATGATTTCAATCGGGCCGATCGTCATTGCGCGCACTCATCACTCGCGCGGCGCATGGCTCGAAGCCTATGACACGCGTCAAACGCGGCGCGCCAAGTATCAACCTGAGGCCGCGACAACAACGCGCCCATGGCGGCATCCGTTTCCAATTCAATCGCGCGCAATTCAGCGGCAACGTCGGCCGCGATCGCGCGGCGCGCTTGCGGGTCTTGTCCCGCGCCGTCCACCGCCTCGCGCAACTCCATCATGCGCATCAAAAACGCCGGAGATTGCTTGGGTTCCGCGGGTCTTGGCGTGGGCGCAAGCGCCTGCAAAATGGCGTTGCCCCGCGACAGTGGATCCAAAAGTTCGCTGGCCGCCGCGTTGATGCGCGAGGATTCGTCCAGCGCATTCGCGCGGCTCGCCAAATCCGTGTGTCGATCCGGATGCGACACAATCGAACATCTTCTCTGCGCCGCGCGAATTTCTTCAACGGTCAACCGCCACGATCGCGGCAAGCCAAGCAGTTCAAATGGATCTGGCACTTAGTCTCCCCCGGCCACGCGCTCAACCTCTTCAAAACTGGTCACGCCTTGAGCCACCAACTGAAAACCAAATTTCTGAAGCGTGATGTAGTGACCTTGCTCAAGCACATTTCGCAAATCGGAAATAGTTGGACGCTTCAATACAACATCGCGCACGCCATCTGAAAATTCCAGCAACTCAAGCAACGCGCGTCGCCCTCGATATCCAGTGCCCAAACATTTTCCGCAACCCACTGGCGAAAAAATACTTGGCATGCCGTCCGCGGCGCGGCCCATCTTGAGCAACTGCTGCGAGGTCAGGCGCACCGCCTTGCGGCAGTTCATGCATAAAGCGCGGCACAATCGCTGCGCCACGATTAAATTGATGGCGTTGGCCACCAAATAACTTTCCACGCCCAAATCCAAAAGGCGAAAAATGGCGCCCATGGAATCACGCGAATGCACCGTGGAATACACCAAGTGCCCAGTCATTGCGGCTTGCATGGCAACTTGCGCGGTTTCAATGTCGCGAATTTCCCCAACAAAAATCACATCTGGATCTTGCCGCAACACGCTGCGCAAAATATTGGCGAACGTGTTGCCCTGCTTGTGGTCAATCGGAATCTGGGTGCAGCCTTCCAAGTAATACTCAACCGGGTCCTCAATGGTGATGGCGTTGCGGGTCTCCACATCAATCTCACGCAAGCATGAATACAGCGTGGTTGTCTTGCCACTGCCAGTTGGCCCGCACGCCAACACCATGCCCGAGTCGCGACTGGCCATGGTCCGCAACTTTTCGTACATCCATGGCAACACTCCAAGCTCGTGCAAGCGAGTGGGACTGTTGGACGTGTCCAACACGCGCAGCACCAACTTTTGTCCGTGCACCGCGGGAGTTAAACTCACGCGAAAGTCAACGCGCTTTCCCTTGGTGGTGATGCTGAAATGTCCATCTTGCACTTGCGACTTTTGACTCGTGTCGATCTGGCACAAAATCTTCACCATGCCCAGAAGTCGGCGCAATAAATCCAGCGGCAGTTCCGATGCGAGCACCATCATGCCGTCCACTCGCAGGCGAATCGTGGCGCGATCCATGCGCGGCTCCACATGCACATCGCTGGCTCGGCTGCGCAACGCGGTTAATAGAACCAGCCGAAATACGCGGATACTTTCACTCGCGTCGTCATCGTCATCGCCACCCATTTCGGCGGCCTGATGCACGATTTGTCCGCGCATGTCCACCAGCGAAATATCGGAGGCCTCAAATGGTTTCTCAGGAGCCTCGTTGCAAATCTTGCGCAAGCGCGATTCGGGGTCATCGCCGAGCGAGCCAGCTCCCACCACGGAATTTAAATCAATGTCGATGGTGTTGGCCACTGGCGTGGATTTTCTTGGCGCATCACGATTGGTTACGGGTTCGCCCAAACCAGGCAATGCAACTTTTTGCTTGGGCCGATCGGTTGGCGCACGTTCCACCCGCGTCAATGGAATTGAAGGCAGTGATTCTTCGATTGAACTATTGGGCGCGCTCGAATTCGACCGGGCAGGTCTCGTTTCGGGTTCGCTGTTGGAGTCACTCCCCCTCGGTCCAGCCTTCAACACTGAATCTTCAGGAGAAACAAAGCGAATTTCAACCTTACCAATTTTTATAACGTCCAGATTTCTAAGCGCCGCGGTGGTGACTTTGCCGCCATTCACGCGGGTTCCATTACGGCTTTGCAAATCACGCACTTGCCATACGCCATCCACGCATTCAACCACGCAATGCTTGCGCGACAAGGCCGAGTCATCAATGGCCACAACATTTTCAACAAGCCTGCCAAATGAAATCGTTGAGCCGTCAAGTTCTATGCGTTGTGGTTTTGAGCCACCTTTGACTTCTAGAAATGCCACACGTGAATAATAGTGCAATCAAACCTAGATCACACGGCTGATTCGCCCCGCAACACAATGGCAAATTAAATCACTGGAAATATTCCCGAACGACAAACGTAAAAAACCTGAAATTCTATTTCATTCCAAGCCGAATTTTAAATATGAAAATAAAAACGTCCGCCCCATATTGGGACGGACGTCTAAAATCAAACTTAATTCAGCGTGATTTAGTCGCGTGAGCCACGGCCGTAGCCGCCGCCGCCGCCACCACCGCCGCCGCCGCCACGACCGCCGCGGAAACCACCGCCGCCGCCGCCACCGCCGCCGCCGCCGTAGCCGCCACCACCGCCGCCGCCGCCACGCTCAGTGCGCGGTGGACGAGGCTGAGCTTCATTCACAACAATCGCGCGACCATCGACTTGTGAGCCGTTGATTGCTGCGATAGCTGCTTCGCCCGCTGTTTTGTCTGTCATTGTCACAAAGCCGAAGCCACGTGAGCGACCGGTTTCCCGATCAGTCCCGATGTACACTTCTTGCACTTCACCGTGAGCCTCAAAAGCTGCTCGCAAAATTTCATCCGTCGTACGAAAATTTAAGTTGCCGACATAGATCCGAAACATGTTCAACCGTCCTACTAGTAAGCGACCGTCGCGGTCGTATAGCGTGATTCAAGAACGGAACTGAACACCAGCTTCGAACCTGAGCCAAAGTTAGAACACAAAGCATAGCAGAATTACAAGCCTAAAATTCATGCACTTTGGCTATTTATCTAAAAATACCAAGAAATAAACTTAAATTTACTTAGTTTCGCCGTCTTTTTTGGGCTTTGAGTCGCCCGAAGGTCTTGATTCTGGCGCCGAAGCATCAGAACTGCCTTGAGAGTTCTCATTTGACCCACCAAACCCGGTCGTACCAGACGTTGGTCGTGGCGGTCGAACATTGCCGCTAGGGAAACTTCTTGAACTGCCACTGGTCGGTCCAGTTCCTGCAGGTCCAACAGGTCCGCCGCCAGGAGTTGGTCTAAATCCACTTCCGCCAGCCGCGCCACTGGCACGACGTGGGTTACGGCTAGAAGTTGGTCGACTTCCGCCCGCTCCACCAAGCCGCGGTGTCGCGCCACTTCTTAAACCAGAACCACCCATTGGCTTGGCTCCATCTGGTCGAAACTTGGGTCCAAATGGTCCTTGGCGAACTTCCGGTTTCTTTAATTCAGGCTTTAACTTTTTACCCTTCTTTAAGGCCGCATTGATTAAAATTGGACGACCAAGAACTTTTTTCTCAGCAAGTGTTTCAATCGCAAGCTGGCCTTTCAACTTGTCCTTAAATAAAACAATGGCAAAGCCACGGCTCTTGCCATCCGCATCAACAGCAATGGTGATTTCATCAAGCTCACCAAATGGCTCGAAGAGCGGCTTGAGATGCTCAACAGTGACTTTGTAGTCAAGGTTGCCAACATAAATTTTAAACATTGCCATAGTGAGTAGCCCTAATTTGTTGTGAAGAATCAACCCACGCAACACCAGAGCCGGAATATCAAAATACTACCAATAGTCATTCAAATATGTACTACTTTAAAAAGAAAAGAGCCCTGACGATTTGACTCGTCAGGGCTCGTAAAGTCGGCGATCACCTACTTTCCCGCAGTGCAGTATCATTGGCCGCAGGATCTTCACTTCTGAGTTCGGGATGGGATCAGGTGTTTCCTCCTACGTAAGGTCACCGACAAATTCAT
>CANKBX010000135.1 GCA_947480055.1 Planctomycetaceae bacterium | reverse complement strand
GTTTCGTGGTGTATTCCACGTGGGCCGCGTTTCAAGGTTGCAACTATTTCACTGGTGGCGTGGATCAGCCTGGCGTGCAGCGCTTGCTCTCGCCGTTTTATTCACCCGTGTTGTGGGACCCGCGCGGCATTCATTCTGGCCATGCGTGGTTTGGTGAACTTCCATCATGGTGGCCCGCGTGGATGTTCTTCTCGCCTGCGCTTTTAATTCTTCCGTTTCCTGCCGGCTTTCGATTCACCTGCTACTACTACCGCGGCGCGTACTACAAAGCGTTTTGGGGCGACCCAGTCAATTGCGCAGTTGGCGAGCCAGGCTTTCGCGGCAAGAACTATCGCGGCGAGCAAAAGTTTCCGCTGATCATGCAGAACATTCACCGCTACTTTTTATACGTGGCCGTGCTCTTCATTGCTTTGCTCTCATGGGACGCCTTCGCAAGTTTGTTGCACTACAACGCTGACGGCACGCGCTCGTTTGGATTCAGCGTGGGCTCACTGGTTCTTTTTCTGAATCCAATTTTCCTAAGCTTGTACACCTTTGGCTGCCACTGCATGCGCCATTTTGTTGGCGGCAAAAATGATTGTCTGTCATGCACCATGGACGGCGGCGGTGCTTACAAGAAAGTTACTTGGCTGAATCAACGCCACATGTTGTTCGCGTGGATCAGCTTGTTTGGCGTTGCATTGACCGACGTTTATGTGCGCATGTGTGCCAACGGAACTTGGACTGACTGGAGGATTCTGTGAGTTTTTCTGAGCAATTCATCGTGCACGAACATGACGTGCTTGTCATTGGCGCCGGTGGCGCTGGTCTGCGCGCCGCTATTGAGGCGTCCGCCGCGGGTTTAAAAGTTGGAGTGATTTGTAAATCGCTTCTTGGCAAGGCGCACACGGTTATGGCGGAGGGCGGCATGGCCGCGGCCATGGGCAATGTGGATGACCGCGACAATTGGGAAGTGCACTTTGCCGACACCATGCGCGGCGGCCAGTACTTGAACAATCCAATCATGGTGGAGCATCACGCCAAGGAATCTCCGGCGCGCGTGCTTGAACTTGAATCATGGGGCGCGGTGTTTGATCGCACCAAAGAAGGAAAAATTCTGCAGCGCAATTTCGGCGGCCATCGCTATCCGCGTCTGGCGCACGTTGGCGATCGCACTGGCCTTGAACTTATTCGCACGCTGCAAGATCACGGCATTCACAAGGGCATGGAAGTGTTCATGGAAATGACCGTGGTGTCGCTGCTGACAACTGGCGGCAAAATTTCCGGCGTGTTGGGTTACGACCGCGAGCGCGGCCGCATGCGAATTTGGAAGGCAAAAGCCGTCATTCTGGCCACCGGCGGCATTGGCAAATCGTTCCGCATTACCAGCAATAGTTGGGAAGGCACTGGCGACGGACACGCGCTTGCGTATCAAGCCGGCGCTGAACTGATGGACATGGAGTTTGTGCAATTCCATCCAACTGGAATGGTGTGGCCGCCAAGCGTGCGCGGCATTCTTGTGACCGAAGGCGTGCGCGGCGAGGGCGGCGTGCTTCGCAATAGCGAAGGCAAGCGCTTTATGTTTGACGACATTCCGGACGCGTATAAAAATCAAGTTGCCGCTGATGAGGAGGAAGGCTGGCGCTATGTGTGCGGCGACAAGAACGCCAACCGTCCGCCGGAGTTGCTCACGCGCGACCATGTTGCGCGTTGCATCAATCGAGAAATTAAAGCTGGCCGCGGCTCTCCGCACGGCGGCGTGTATTTGGATATTGGTTGGATCAAAGAGAAATTGCCAAACGCGGCCGACCACATCAAGCGCAAGTTGCCAAGCATGTACCACCAGTTCAAGCAACTCGCGGGCGTGGACATTACGCAGGAGCGCATGGAAGTTGGACCAACCACGCACTACGTCATGGGCGGCGTCGCGGTTGATGGCGACACCCAAATGTCGTGCGTGCCTGGTTTGTTCGCCGCGGGTGAAGTGACCGCGGGCTTGCATGGCGCCAATCGTTTAGGCGGCAATTCGCTTTCAGATTTGATTGTGTTTGGAAAGTTGGCTGGCGAGCACGCCGCCAAATACGCCAAGAACAACGCGGCCGTTGAAGTGGATCAAGCGCAAGTGATGGCGCACACCAACGCCATCATGCAGCCGTTTGAGCGCACCACGGGTGAAAATCCATACGTCATTCAACACGAGTTGCAGAACACCATGCAGGATCTTGTTGGCATTGTGCGCACGGAAACAGAAATGCAGCAAGCGTTGGTGAAACTGGATGAGTACAAGGCGCGCATGAAAAATGTCAGCGTGATTGGGCACCGCGAGTACAACCCAGGTTGGCACACGGCCATTGATTTGCCGTGCATGCTGGTTGTGTCCGAGTCCATCACGCGAGCGGCCCTTGAGCGCAAGGAAAGTCGTGGCGCGCAATTCCGCGACGACTATCCAGACAAAAGCGCGGAGTGCGCCACATTTAATTTGGTGGCCAAGAAAGCCGCCGACGGGTCGATGCAAGTCACGCGTCGACCTATCGTTTCAATGCGCGCGGATCTGAAAGCTGTGATTGAGAAAATGAAATAAGGATTTTCAAACATGTCTACACCAACCACCCAATCAAAGCCTGTTGATGAATCGCGCAACGTGCAATTTCGTATTTGGCGCGGCAATAAAGACGGCGGCGAGTTTGTCAATTACACGGTCAATGTGACAGAGGGCATGGTCTTGCTGGATTGCGTGCATCGCATTCAAGCCGAACAAGCGCCTGATTTGGCGTGCCGTTGGAATTGCAAAGCCGGCAAATGTGGCTCATGTTCCGCGGAAATCAACGGCAAACCAAGCTTGATGTGCATGACGCGCATGGACACGTTGCCGCCGGACAAGGTTGTCACCGTGGAGCCCATGCGTTCGTTCCCATCCATTCGCGATTTGGTCACGGATGTCAGTTGGAATTTCCGCGTGAAGAAGACCATCAAGCCATTCAAGCCGCGCAAGCCCGACAACGCCGACGGTTCATGGACCATGTTCCAACAAGACATTGACCGCGTGCAAGAGTTCCGCAAGTGCATTGAATGTTTCCTGTGCCAAGATGTGTGCCACGTGATTCGCGACCATCACAAAGAGGACGAGTTCATTGGGCCGCGTTTCTTGATGTACACCGCCGCGCTTGAAATGCATCCACTGGACACCGAGGACCGTGTTGGTGATTTAAAGAATCGCGATGGCATTGGCTATTGCAATATCACCAAGTGCTGCACCAAGGTTTGTCCTGAGCACATTGGCATTACCGACAACGCGATTATTCCAATGAAGGAGCGGGTGGTGGATCAGTTTTATGATCCGGTTACGCGCCTGTTCCGCATGTTCAAGGGCAAATAAGAGTTGGTGGAACGGGTTTGTCGCGCGTGTTCACTTCGCGCCGCGCGGAAAATCATCGTTCAGATATTTTTATTTACCGCGATCGCGCGCGCAAATCACGCGTGATTAGAAATTTCACGGCGCGTCAATGGGCCACAGTTGGCACACAATGGCCGCGGAGTCCAGCGTGTTTGTAATTTCAACACATCCGTAGCACATTAAGGTTTGTTCTTCCCGAAGTGATTTTAAATCTGGCTCTCCGTGAACGCGTATTTCAAGGTCTCCGCGCGCCGCGTGAACCAACACTTTGGGCGCGTCGGCCCGCATGCAGCCATCGCGCAAGATATGCAGCGCGCCACGCCAACAGTCCCGACGCAACATCAAGTTCACATCGCGCACGCCTTTGCCAGTTGGAATGCCAACAACTTCTTCCTCGCCAGCGAAAGCAAGCGCAATGTCGGTGTCTGGAACAACAAAAGTATTTTCGCCGCGCACAATGTCAAGGCGCGTCCCGTCAAGGCGCATCATGAAACGATCCACGCCGGGATAAATGGAAAAAGTGCTGCGCTCGGGCACATCGGCAATTGAAATTCTCCATGACCACTCGCCGCCAACAGTGCCCGCGTCGGTTGCAATTTCCAATGTCATACCGCCTCCGTTTTTCCACGGAACCCGCCGGCGATTCGATGCGTTCAGAATCGGCATGCGTGCAAGATAGAGATTCCGAAGCGTCCGCGCCCATGCGCGCTCGTTTATAAATGACACTATTTTAGTTGGCGAAACTCTGTGCATCAATTTTAGGTGCGACTAACATTACAAATATGTCCGATCTAGACCATCTCCTGCAAAACAATAAGAAGTGGGCCGCCAACATGGAGGTCAATCACCCTGGCTTCTTCAAGGATTTGGTTTCACAGCAGCAGCCAAAATATTTATGGATTGGTTGTTCCGACAGCCGCGTGCCCGCCAATGAAATTATTGGCTTGCCGCCCGGTGAAGTTTTTGTGCATCGCAACGTGGCCAACTTGGTGGTGCACAGCGATCTAAATTGCCTGGCCGTGCTTGACTTTGCGGTGCGCGTGTTGCAGGTGGAGCACATTATTGTGTGCGGGCATTACGGATGTGGCGGCATCAATGCGGCGCTGGAGCCCAGCCAAGGTTGCATGGTGGACCACTGGATTCGCCACGTGCGCGACATTGCAAAGTTTTATCGCGACGATATGGAAAGCCAGCCCACCGAGACCGCGAAAAAGAATCGCCTGTGTGAATTGAATGTGGCCGTGCAAGTGACGCACGTGCGCGAGTCGCCGGCGTTGCAAGCCGCGGGCGCGCATGCCGTGAAAGTGCACGGCTGGATTTACGGTTTGAATGATGGCTGCATTCGCGACCTCACGCCAATGGTGGATTCGGTGCGCGCGCTTGAGCCAAGTTCGCGCTTCAAGTCGTAAGCGCTTTGCTCGACTTGTGTTGAATGGGCGTCTATCCTTTGTCGACAAAAAAGTCGGAACACATTTTGTAATGCCGCACAAACGCTTCGCCATAGATTTGATTTCGCTTGTATTCGCAATCACCAATGCACACATCACTCACCGCTTGAAAAGGATTTCATGACCGACATCACCACCGTATTTTGTGATCCTGTCTCAATGCAAAATAAACTTTTTGGCGAGCTGTCCAGTATGTTCGCCCAAGAAGTCCCCATGTATGACCGCAGCCTTGCGGTAAACCATGTGTGCAACACAACCGTGTGCGACTTGGCGGCGCGCTTGCATGTGGGTTTCGCTATCTCTCCGCAGCAACTCAATCAAACAAGTGGCGAGCG
>CANKBX010000134.1 GCA_947480055.1 Planctomycetaceae bacterium | reverse complement strand
CTCGGTTACCAGCTCCTCTAGGCTTATCGCAGGTTCCAACGTCCTTCATCGCCTCTTAACGCCAAGACATCCACCATGTGCCCTTTCACGCTTGGCCATGTCGACCGGAGACCGTCGGATGAATTGCTTCACTCGACTGTTTTCAGATCGACAACCATGCCGGCCCCTTTTGCTTATTGGACCGGCAACCCGCGCAGTTGAATGAACAAGTTCATCTTTCCACACGAGCAGCATCTCAGACATTCTCGAATTCTCGGTGCTTGCAACATATCAGTGTGTTTCTCTTTGAACTTCACAAAAAAAACACACGATTGTATCTATCTGTATTCGTGATGACCTCAGTGGCCCTCGAGACCAGTGGCACCAGCCACGTCACACGAACACTCAAACCATTGTCTCATTTACTTATAAAACAGCCGACTTTCGTCGCCTTCCTTTGGGTTTGACCCGTTGGGGAAGGTCGATGATTGTAGTGAAGTTTCCAAGGCTGTCAACCCATGCAATCATGGGAAAATTGTGGATAAATGAATTGAATTGCCCCGAAGGGTTGGGCAAGATCATTGCCAAAATTTTGTCTATAAACCCGATGTTTTCACGGGCAAAGTGGCTGATTTAGCCTCTTCCAACAGATTTTTGAGAATCAGTTGATCCGCATCCAACTTTTCACGGGTTGGGTAGCGAATTTCAAGATCACTCGTTCCGTCGCGGCGGCTTAAAATGACCCCGGGCAATGTTGCGCGTTGCTTTTCTGGCGATGCATTTGGGTCGTCCACGATGTCAACCAAAAAGCAACCAGTGTCGATTTCTTGGTTCGCGGCCGCACTGGTATCGCTGTCTGATTTATCGCTTCGATGAAACACGAGAGATTGTCCAGGCTCGAATGAAGGGTTGGGGGAAATTGTGTGCCAGAGACCATTCTTGAGCGTGTACACACAGAATGAAGCGGACTGACGCGCGCTTGATGCGGCGGGATCACCGATCACTCCTGCCTCCGCGTAATACATGGTGTGCAATGGAACACGCACGGGAGCGGACCAATCACTCATCGCAGTTGAGATAGTTGCGATATCGGAAAGTTTCTTTTGCTGCTCCACCAATTGTCGCTTCTTGCCAAAGAATGGATTGAAGATTTCAACGCGACATCGATAGCGGAAAGTTTTTCCTGGTGTCGCGGTTAAATCGTGCGTCCACACATCGATGAAATCCAAGTCTTGTTCAGCGGGTTTGATTGGCGCCGCGGCCGCAGTGGTTGTGGGTTGTGTTTGAATATCAAGACCCAATTCTTTTTCCATTTTCTTCACCTTGGCGCGAAGAGTTCGGGTTTTTTCAGTGAGGATTTTGCGTTTGCTTTTATCTTTGCTTGAATCTTTGCCTGACGCGTCGCCACTGCTAACGGAACCAGATCCACCACCGGGTCCCCCGCCGCCACCACTGCTACCGCCGCCTTTGGAACCTTCCTGCTCTCGTTTCTTGCGCGCAGCCTCAGCCTCTTTTTTGGCGATTTCATCATCCAATTCGCCGCCTGCATCTTGCAACTCTTGATCCATGGTTTTGAGCTCCTCCTTGGACTTTTCAAGTTCAAGGAGTTTTTTCTTGTTCGCTGGATTC
Source organism: Planctomycetaceae bacterium (assembly GCA_947480055.1). Classification (GTDB taxonomy): domain Bacteria; phylum Planctomycetota; class Phycisphaerae; order Phycisphaerales; family SM1A02; genus SYAC01. The sequence goes on along the minus strand of CANKBX010000134.1, from coordinate 3,553 downwards.
GCGACAGGTTCTTCGCCAGGCTTGGCGCCCGGCGTGGGCGCAGTGGATTTACCAGTTGCGTAAAGCGAGGGATAAAAGTTGGGCTGGCGAATTTCACCCTCGACCGATTGCTCTCCTCGCATGCTCACGAAGAAATTGTTGGCGTCGAATTTTAGTTTGCCTTTGTCATCGGATTGAATGTCTTGTCGAAAAGTTTTTCTTCCAAACATCGCGGGGACCGTGACTTCTTTGGTCCAAGTACCGTCGCGATTTTTTTCTTGGCGTTCAAATACCACATCAACAAAATAAATCGCGTTATTGCGCCACGTTGATGGCGCGGCAAGAAGCGGCGGATTTGCGGTCTTGTTCTCCTTGGCAAGCTCGGCGCGAATTGCTTTTAAATCAACTCGCGCGATGGGCTTGGTCCAAATGACATCCAAGCCGTTGGGGGAATTATTTGTGTCTATGAATTCTTGCAGTGGTTTATTTTTGGCCGTGGCCTCTGGCTGAAGCCCGTCGCTGTACCAAGAGACGGGATTCAACATGGTGGCCGCGGTGAATTGAGGCGTGTAATACCACGTGTCCCCGGAGCGCTCGTCCGAACTCATATTCGCGGCCAATCTTGGGGAATTCTTGCTGATTTGTGGCGCTGGCACAATGGATTCCTGAAGATTTTTTGCGTAGGATTTTTTTGCCGAACCCGATTCGAATGGCTCGAATTCAAGCGTGCTCTTCTCGGATTTTTGCTTGACTTCCAAGGAGGCAGCCTGCTTGACAAGGATTTGGTTGACCTCGTTGGGCGTCACCGCGGGATGTTGCGCGCCCATTTTTACAACGGTTGGATCTAGAAAATCCCAAACAAGATAGGAGCCGATAAGAAGCGCGACAAGCACGACCGCCAACTTTTCAAAGTGGCGCTCTATAAGAGAAATATCTTTCATGATTTTGTGGTCTCGCTGGTTGACTTCGCCTCACCCGCATCTGGACCCGCTTCGGCAGCTGGCGGTTTCTCAATGCCACGAGTTCCAAGTTTATTTTTCATGCCCAACGGCATGTAAAAGGTTGTCCACTCACGAAGCCATATGGTTTGCAAAACCATGGAAACCTCGCTGCATGGCTCGGCCCCGTAGATGAACCCTTGGCGGGCCGCGGAGAAAGAATCAACGGGTGAAATTTTTAATTGCGTGACAGTCATAAAATTTTCTTTGGCAAACGAATCCAGAACCTTGGGAAGATCGGATGTGGACACGATGAGTTTTAATTTCACATTGCGAATGTCGTACAACTGGCACGATTTAAGGCCTGTAAATGAAATCTTAAAATCACGAATGATTTCCGAGGCTGGCGCGATGGGTTCACCAGTCGCGTCGGTGGTTGCGGCCACGACAGCCGCGGGTTCTGGAGCTTCTGCTGGAGCGTCCGTGGCCTCTGTCTCAACCGGTGGCGCTTCTACAGTCGCGCTGGCGGCCGCCACGCTTGAAGGCTGATCAATTCGAATGCTGATGATTCGCTTCACAGGCGCAGAGATCACGCTGCTTTTCACGCCATCTTTTACATTTGTATTCACGTTTGAGATCGCGTGAAAAATATCATCCAACACCCAAAGATCCCATTGCCACGTGAAGCACGTGTCGACAGAAATGAAGCCTTTCGCGGGAGGCATTCGGATGGCACCAGTATCCAGATACACCGCCGTGTCGCGCGCGCCTTCGAGAAGCGCGTCAAGGCGCGCCTTGCTTAAAGCCTGCGCCAACTGCTCGATCTCCTTGGGATCCGTCACTTCCGAGCGATTTTTTTTCTTGAGATCGTCGCGAATGAATGATATTTCGCGCTGCTTCACCGCTTCAAGAACATCCGCGGAAGATGGAGGCGTGTTGACTCGATTGTTGGCCAGTAGAACCGTGTAGGCCGGTCCAATGACTGGAAGAAAAATTTCCTCCAGTAATTTTTCGTTTTCTTGCAGTGGCTTGGGGAAAACCACCTGCTTGGTTTGAACGATGTCGTGATTTTTTTTATTGTGCTCCAGCGCGCTGCGGTAAACGCCCTTGACCTCATTTTCAAGCGATTCATTTCTGGCTTTCAAAGCATCAATCAAAGTGGAGTTGAGACTGACCGTTTCAGATTTTGGATCGCCAACGGGATTGCGCACGGTGATGGAAGATTTTTCCAAACTAACAATCTTGTCGAATTCCTTGCTGCGCTTGGACATTGTTTCATGAATGGAGTCCTTGATGCCACCACGAAACCACCACGCAACGACAGGAATCACCACGATAATGAACGTGCACGCCATCAATACTCCGCGTTGCTTGGCGATTGCGATGACTTTAGAAAAGTCAATATTTTTCAACGCGGCAAGATCAAATTTGGGTGCGTTCATGGCTCCGTGGGCTCTTTAGATTTTTTTTCCGCGTCGTCGACCTTGGCCGAATCATCGCGAATTTCAACGGTGAACACAATTGTTCCTTTGTAGACAGTCATTCCAGGTCCATACACAGTTGGCTCGTTGGGTATGGGTGCCAGAATTTCCAAATCCTCATTGCCAACTGGTGCGCTGGTAGTTTCTTTGGTTTCCGCCGCGGCTTCTGGCGCGTCCTCGGTTGGCGTGTCCGCGGTCTTGGTGGAACTTCCACTCATCATTCCAGCGCCACCACCTTTGGTTTTGATGTTGCCACCACTCATGTCCACAGTGGTGCCGGAGCCGCCTCTTCTACGCCCTGTGGATCCCCCGGCCGGTGCGCCGCTTGAATTTGTAGTGCCGCTTGCTTGGGTAGATGTGCTTTGTGAAGAAGTTGTGGATGTTTGAGAACTTTCAGCCTCGGTATCCGCTTGCCCGCTTGAAGCGGCGCCTTCTTTGGGAATGACTTTGCCGCCCGCCATTTTAATTTCAGTCAATTCGCCCTTCAAAGCGACGGAATCTGGCCGAATGATATATGGCGCTTTTTCGCGCACGGAATTGTCGCGCAGCCATTTCTGAATGCTGTCCTTGAGAAATGTTTTTTTGCCCTCGTTGGCAAATTCAATTTCCATGGTGACCACAATGGTTCGCTTGCTGCCAGTCTCTTCAAATTTGTATTCACCTGAAAGATTTTCCAGAACAATTCGCTTGCGATCTTTGGCGGCAATGCTTCTGATTTTTTCAACATCAGTCTGGTTGATTTCGTCGGTTGGATTGGCGCAAAGCGTGGAGTCCACCGCGTCATTTACAATCCATGGCCAAATAGTTCTGTCCTTGAGAAGGCGCTCCATGTTCAGAGCCGTGGCGCCAGCTTCACCAGCCGAGTTGGCTTCCTTTAATTGATTTTGAAGTTGTTCGCCCTTCTTGATGACAAGGGAAACCTTGGACACGTCACTCTCAAGATGTTGCTGCTCCAACATTGGCGCCACATACATGGCCGCGGATCCAATGACCGCGATTGCCGCGGCGGCGATGAACCATTTGTTCTTTGCCGACCACACTTTTTCACGCAACCCGCGCACGGGCGCAAGATTGACGCTGATGCGGCCCAGACCAATGCCTTGAAGCGCGAGTCCGTACGCGGTGACAAAATTCACGGCGTTTGTGGCAAAATCG
>CANKBX010000133.1 GCA_947480055.1 Planctomycetaceae bacterium | reverse complement strand
GTGGATGCTTGATGATGTTCCAACATACTCCACTGGCGCATTTAAAAATATGGCGCGCGGCTCCTTGGGCATGCGAATGCAACACTCGCCCGACACCAGTTTCTTTATCGAGTACCGCAGCATCAATAATTTTGATCCGTCAAACTATTACATCAACGACGAGTTGCTGCAACTTGGCGTGTCGTACCAAATTTCAAAGTTGTACTCATTCACGCTGAGTCCGCAAATTGATTTGGTGGAGCACAACTTGCGCGCCGCCACCGCCACGCTCAGTCGAAGCTTTCCAGATTTTAATTTAAACGCGGGTGTGAACTATGACTCGCTCACGGATGTCTACTCATTTGGAATTAGCCTTTCCATTCCAGCCATTGGCGCAAGTACGCCTGGGATTTCCGGCAACAGCACCACCGGTCTCAGCCAATAAATGCCACGCGCGCGCAATGCTCGCGCATGAAAAATTTGCGCGCGTTCAGCCGCAAAATATCAAATTCAAATGAAATCCGCGCGCAATCACTCTTCAAAGAGCGCGCCTGGAACTTCGATCAACTTCTCGCCAATGTGCGCGGCGCCCGCGGCGGTAAGCCGGCGCCCCTGACGCGTGCGCGATAAAAATCCACGGCGCAACAAATATGGTTCCACCATGTCTTCAAGCGTGCCCGCGTCATCGCCCAGTGTCGCGGCAAGCGCGTCAAGCCCAACTGGTCCGCCGCGATATTGCCGGGCCAGCGTGGTTAAATATTTTCGATCGAGTTCATCCAGGCCCATGGCGTCAACGCCTTCAAGCTCCAGCGCGCCGTCCACAGATTTTTCATCCACCCTGCCGCCTGATTTCACCGCGGCCCAATCGCGCACACGCCGCAACAAACGCAAGGCCACGCGCGGAGTTCCGCGACTGCGTCCGGCGATGCGAGTGAGCGTGCTGTCGGCCACTTTCATGCTTAACAAATCCGCGGCGCGCACCAGAATGCGTTGCAAATCGGCGTCATCGTAAAAATCCAAATGGTGCGCAATGCCAAAGCGGCTTCGCAACGCCTGCGTGAGCAAACCCGCGCGCGTGGTGGCGCCAATCAGCGTGAATGGTTTCAACGGCAACGTGACAATGCGCGCGTGCATGCCGCTGTCCACCGTGAAATCCACGCGGTATTCCTCCATCGCGGGATAAATATATTCCTCCACGCTGGCTGGCAAGCGGTGAATTTCATCAATGAACAACACGTCGCGCGGCTGCATGCGCGTGAGCGTGCCCACCAAATCGCCGGCCTTGGTGAGCGCGGGACCGCTGGTGACATAGGCGCGCGAGCCCATCTCCGCGGCGATGACATGCGCCAGAGTTGTCTTGCCCAACCCTGGTGGTCCATGCAGCAACACGTGATCAATCGGTTCGTTGCGCGTGCGCGAAGCGTCGAGCGCGATTCGAATTCGCTCCACCAACGCGGACTGTCCTATGTATTCATCAAGCGCGCGCGGGCGCAATGTGTGCGACTGCGGATCAAGTTGATCTTCGACCACTTCATCGGCGGAAACAATGCGCTCGCGGGCCATGAATTAAAATCGAACCTGCGGCGCGGCGCGCGCAACTTCATTCTCTTCCTTGAAGAACGCGAGCACTTTGAAACCAAACATTCCAGCCACAATATTGGATGGAAACACCGCGATCGCCTCGTTGTACGTCGCGACAGTTTGATTAAAGCCTTGGCGCTTGCCGCCAATTCTATTTTCCGTCTCCGCAAGTTCGCCCTGCAATTTCAGAAATCCGCCGTCAGCTTTTAGATTTGGATACGCCTCGGCAACGGCCATCAATCGGCCAAGCGATCGACCAAGCGCGCCCTCGGCCTCAACACGATCGGTGAGCGTGCGCGCTTGCGTGGCCGATGCGCGCGCCTGCATGACCGCGGTCAACGTTTCTTTTTCATGCGTGGCGTACCCCTTGACCGTCTCCACCAAATTAGGAATCAAATCATGGCGGCGTCGCAGTTCAACATCGATGTCGGCGAAGGAACCCTCGGCCGCGATACGGCGTCGCTGCAAACTGTTGTACATGGTGATCAAAGCAATCACCACCACAACCACAATGGCAACAACAGCGATAAGGGCAATTGGAATCAGATTCAACATGCTGAACAAGATACCCATTTATATGACTGTGAATTTCTCCACCCCGCGCCCATCTTAATTCCAACTCAAGCCCTTGGGCCAGCGCGAAGTTTTTTGCGCATCCGCCGCGGCGACCAGACCTTCAAGCCGGGCGATTTCATTGGCCACAAGTTGGGCGCGTTCCCATGGATTGCCGCAAGCCAACAAGTGGTAGCGCGCATTTTCGTCGCGCAACATAGCCGCGCCAACAAGTTCAATCACCGCGTACGTTGGCATGTCCTTTCGATCGGCCCACTCCGCCACTTTTTGCACGCTGGCCAATCTCTGCAACATTGGCCTGTGCAACAACTCCTGCAAAATCTTCCGCGCCGCTTTCATTTTGGGCGGCAAATGATTGGGCGGATCAATGGGTTGCAACATGGCCGTGCGATACGCGCGCGATTCACCTGGCTCTTGGATTTCTTTGATGCGCGCGCGGCACACTCCGTGCAGAACAATATTGTGCCTGCCATCTTTCAGCCGCTCGTGCTGCACGATTTGTCCAACACACACCGCCGGCCGCAACTTGGGCGCGGCTCCAAGCGCGTCCACAAATTTCGCGCCCACAACCGCCATGGCGATCGGACCCGATGTCAATAAATTTCCGTCGTGCACTTTGCGCAGTACGTCCTCCACCATCTGCCTGTAACGCGGCTCAAAAATATGCAGTCCTTGCACCGCGTGCGGCAAAAGCGAAACGCACGAAAGTGGAAAGAGTGGAATCGGTCGATTGAAATCGACCATGATGGTGTCGCTCATACAAAGCCAATGCTAGGAGCGCGAAACGGATTCGTCATCTCTATCTTGCGAAAAGTTTTTCCAAATGCTTCACCGCCGAACGCGCGCGATGTTGACGCGATGAACGGAAAAGCGTGAGCAAATCCTCCGAATCAACATTGCCCACAGAAGTTGTTCCAAGCAGATCGTCCGTTTGAGCCGGCACTCTTCCGTCGGACAACACGGTCAGCGCCAACCGTTCGCTCTGACTCAAGCCTTGGGAAAATCCCGCGGCGGAAAGCGGCGCATCGGCGATGATGTCGCCCCAAGGATCAATTTGCGGCGGCGAATCCACGCAATATCCACCAGCTCGATCGCGCCAACGCTCGCCAAACGCCGCGATGCGATCCACCATGTCGCGCAGGCGCTCAATGCGGGGCAATACCCATGGCCGCGCCAACCATTTCGCGGCGCCGCTTTCAGCGCGTCGATTTTGCATCAGGGTTTCCAACGCATTCTGCGCGAATGCAAATCGATCGAAGCCCATCATGCGCACAAACTCGCTGGCGTTGGTCGCGTGCAAGTCAACGGTGACAACATCGGCGTCAATCGCCGCCAACTTTTCAAGCGCGTCAAGCGACAGCAATTCACTGCGCACCGAAATCGCCAACGCTCCCGCTTTTCGAATCTGCTTCGCGAACTCAACAACATCTGGATGCACCAATGGATCGCCCGCTCCACCAAGTGTCACCACCACGTCGCGCGCCTCAGCCACGCGCGCAAGAATTCGATCCATCCGCTTGGGAGTCATGGTTGGCCGCTGCAATGTGCCGAAGCGATGTGGACTTGCCAAGCCGCAACCGCGGCGCCCCGTGTTCAATTCAATGGTGAGAAATTGCGGCACAAAAGTTGGCGGCGCGCTTGCATGTCGAGCAAGCGCCTCAAACTGCGCGTCCGCGGAAATTTCGGCTCCATGCAACAGCGGCTCAAGCGCTCTACGAATGCGTTGAATGCAACGCGGCGTGTCCATGACCAAGCGCTCGGACACCGCGGCCACGAAGTCTGGAATATCAATGATTTCCGCGGCATTTCGAGCATCAGCGCGTTCTTCAATCCACTGGCCAATACTGCGCGCGGCGCCACTGGCCAACAAGCGAACGCTCTCTATTGGCAGAAAGCACGCGCCAATTCCAGGCGCCGCCAACGAGCAAACAAATTTCAAATCACGCGCGCTCGCGCGCCAGCGTTCCATCAAACCGCGCACACCCCACGATTCATCCACCGCCACCAAAGGCCAATCCGCGCCGCACACCAACACCGCGTTGGCGTGGACATGTTCGCACGCCAACAGCGCGGCCTTGGCGGAAAAAACTTCGTCGAACACGCAAAGATTGGCGATGCCACCGCGAGAGCATGCATCACTCCACGCGCGCGCCGATTGAATGTCCCGATGCCCGGGACCGAACGCTGAATCTGCGACATGCACAATGTGCAAATGCGAACTTGGCTCAAGTCCATCCAGCGCGGCGCGATGGTCCCATTGCTCGGGCGCCACCAAACACACGTGCTCTATCTGGTCGCTTTGCAAAAGTCGATCAATGGTGCGGCGCAACACAGTGCGTCCGCCAAACTCCAATTCAAGCGAGCGTTCAACCCCAGTTCCGCCACGCAGTGGATCGATGGCAATCACCGCCACAACCCGCGGCGCGGTTTGTTCAGTGGTGATGTGGCTCAGCGACTTTTGTGTTGACGCAATATTCTGCGCGCCCGCGTCGCTGTAAGACGGCGAACTTTCTACAACATCCGCGCTTGGTTGCGCCTTCACAACCTTGCCCTTGGCGCGCTGATTCCATTTCACTTTTGGATTTCGTTTCAACGCGTATGTCGCCAAACATTGGGCCAATGGTTCCACCAACGCATGTCGTTTTGTCACGCCGCCCTCGGTGGCGTCAATCACGCGCAAGCCAAGCGCCACGTCCTGCGCAAACGCCGCCTCAAGTAGCGCTCTCTCTTGGCGCAACGCTTGATTGGTCACCACGCTGCGCTCTTGATCCTCGCTGTTCTCTTTCAGACCGCCGCCCGCGCCAACCTCGCTAACCACACCAGTTTCGTTGGTCTGCTTTTCGCGCTGCAATTGCTTCGAGTTGCCAAATATTCGCTGCGTGTGCCACCAATCCCAACTTCGCACCGTGGAAATTTGCGTGCTCCACTGCAAATCAAGTTCATTGCCCTTGGCATGGGCCACGCCATCAATAAAAGCCAAATCAAATCCAACCAACACCACGGGATCGCAACCCAAATAGCGCAGCAAGATATATCCCACAATCGAATCCGCCACATCCACTGGC
>CANKBX010000132.1 GCA_947480055.1 Planctomycetaceae bacterium | reverse complement strand
CGCTACTGAATTGATCCGTGAATCTGTTTGTATTGGCGCTTGTTTGGCCCCATCGTCTAGCCCGGCTTAGGACATATCCCTCTCACGGATGGAACAGGGGTTCGAATCCCCTTGGGGTCACTTTCACTTCACTGTTTGCAAGAGTCGTTCGACGATTTCGCTCGTTCACTCTATAGTCCATTGTTCGTCGGCCTCATCGTCTAGCCTGGCTTAGGACACCACCCTTTCAAGGTGGCTACAGGGGTTCAAATCCCCTTGGGGTCATTCTTCACTCGCGGATTTAATGCAATTTTTATAATTGCACAATACCCGCGCATCGTTGCGTGCATGACAATCGGCGCAATTCAAATGGCAGAAAAAATAAAACCATTTCGAGTCCGACCACCTCGCGCAAAAATCGCAAATTTTCTTTGGCCCATCATTCGCATTATCACGGGCATCTACCGCGTTGAAAATGTGGTTGAGAAGTCGCATCAAATTGTGGGTGATGGAAAATTGATCGACGCGCTCAACCGCGCCACGCGCATGTACACCGAGTGCTCCGCGGAGGACCGCGAACGCATTCCTAAAACTGGCGCGCTGCTTGTGGTGGCGAATCATCCAATGGGCGCGCCGGACACGCAGGTGATTTCCACGCTGATGGACTCGGTGCGTGGCGATGTGAGATTTATTGCCAATGAGCTTTTGTGTCAAATTCCCGTGGTGGCGGAGCGCTCGCTGGGCGTGAAAATAATTGGCAAGCCAACCGTCGCCACCAATATGAACACATTGCGCGAAGCGTTGCGCTGGCTTTCCGCTGGCGGATGTCTTTGCGTTTTTCCTTCGGGCGAAGTCAGTCATTCCACTTGGACTCGTTGGCGCGCCGTGGACGCGTTGTGGCAAACGCAAATTGCAAAGTTGGCGCGCATTACTCAGCCCGCGGTATTACCAGTGTTTATCGCGGGGCGAAATCCATGGTGGTTTCAACTTGCGGGTTTGATTCATCCAATGTTGCGCACGGCGTTGTTGGCGCATTGCTATCCACTTCAGTTTGGCAAGAAAATTGCAGTGGCGGTGGGCACGCCTATTGAAGCCAGCGAATTTGCGACATACAAAGGCGACGAAGAATTGATCGGATACTTCCGCTTGCGCACATATTTATTGCGCGCGCGACTGGATGAAAAAGCCGCCAATGCAGGCGCCATTGCCTACACAACGCCGTTGCTTGAAAAACCGCAACACGCGCCCGAAGAATTAGCCGCCGAAATTTCAGGCCTGCCACAATCCGATTTGTTGCTCAAGCAAGGCGAGTGCGAAGTGTGGTGCACGCAAAGCGAAAAAATTCCGTTGACCATGTTGGAAATTGGCCGCTTGCGTGAGGAGGCCTTTCGCGCCGTTGGCGAAGGCTCGGGTAAAGCCATTGATATAGATCGCTTTGACCGCCACTACCGGCAATTGCTGGTGTGGAACACGCGCACGCAAGAAGTCATGGGCGGCTATCGCATGGGGTTGACCGATGAAATTCTTGCCGCGCACGGAATTGACGGCTTGTACACCAGCACGCTTTTTGATTATTCGCCCAGCATGTTGAAGTCGCTTGGACCGGCGTTGGAGCTTGGAAGAAGTTGGGTGGCGCGCGCGCATCAAAAGAAACCAATGCCGTTGTTGTTGCTGTGGCGTGGCATTGCGCGCTTCGCATTGCAGAGACCGCAGTACGCAATTCTGCTTGGCCCCGTCAGTATTTCGGACGCCTATCAAAGTATGTCCAAGCGGCTCATCATGGCGTTTCTAAAAACGCATCACGCCATTGATCGATTTGCAAAAGATGTGAAGCCAAAAAATCCGCCAGTCATGGAGCCGTTTTTGGATTGGGATCCGGCGCACACGCACGCAGCGGTTCGCAATGTGGCCGACGTGGATCGACTCATTCAAGAAGTGGAGGCCGATGGCCGAAAAATGCCGGTGTTGTTGCGGCAATATCTCAAGTTGAACGCGCGTTTGATCGCCTTCAATGTGGATCCAGACTTTGGCAATGTGGTGGACGGACTGATGTTCATGGACTTGCGGAAAATGCCCACGCGCGTTCAAGATTATTACTTTGGCCGCGAGCAGGCTGATCAATTCCGCGCGTTTCACAACAGCGCCGCCGCGCCGATTACTTGAAGTGCGTATTGTTCAAGCGGCGGCTTGTGCGGGTCCGTTGAGCAACCCATCTCGCGGCGGGCACACGGTGAATTTTAAATCAGCACTTGCCGAATTGATCGCAAGGGGCGAGTATGCACCTATGCAAGCGATCTCCGTGCAAAGTGCGCAAGGGAATTACGACATTGATGTTGGTGACGCGCTGCTACAAAGTGTTGGCGCGGTCATCGCGCAAAAAATCCCCAAGGCCCGCGTGGCGGCGTTGGTGGTGGATCAAGCCATCGAGCACACATGGGCACGGGAAGTTGCAGCATCGCTTCAAGCGGCGGGATTGCGCGTGGTCATGCATGTTGTGCATGCCAGCGAGGAGAATAAATCCATCGCGCAAGTTGAAAAAATATGGCGCTTTCTGATTGCGCAGCGTGTGCAACGCAGCGATGTCTTGTGCGCTATGGGCGGCGGAATTGTGGGGGATATGGCTGCTTTTGCGGCATCCACGTACATGCGTGGCATTGCTACGGTGATGATTCCCACCACATTGCTTGCCATGGTGGATGCCGCGATTGGTGGAAAGACAGCGGTCAATCTTCCAATATCCAGTGACGCGCTTGATGCAAGTCTTTCCAAAAACTTGTCAATAAATTTGCCAACAAACTTGCCAACAAACTCATCGCCAAACTTGGCCAAAAATATGGCGGGAACAATTTGCGCGCCCGCATGGGTGGTCAGCGATATTCGTACGCTTACAACGCTTTCCGCGCGCGAGTTTCGCTGCGGTCTTGCGGAGTGCGTCAAGCACGCGCTACTAGCTGATGAATCAATATTGTCTTGGCTTGAAACTCATCGCGAGGGATTGCGCGCCATGGATCCGGCGCGACTTGTGGAACTTGTCCATCGATCAGTTTCTGTGAAAGCGGCAATTGTTTCGCGAGACGAGCATGAACAAGGCGAGCGCGCCCACTTGAACTTGGGGCACACATTCGCGCACGCCATTGAATCTCTTATGCACGATCAGGTTCACCATGGCGAGGCGGTTTCCATTGGCTTGGTGGCCATGGCGGCCGCAAGTCAGGCGGCGGGTTGGTGGCCAAACGCCGACAAATTCCAAATTTCCAAGCGACTCGATGATTTGGGCTTGCCCGTGCGCATGCCCGCCAGCGTCGATCGGGAGAAACTTAAAAACGCTATGAAACTCGATAAAAAGGGGCAATCTGGAGCTATTCGATTGGTGCTTCTCAAGGGTCTAGGTCGCCCTGGCGTGCTTGACGCGGCCAGTGAGCACGTGATCGACGCCGGTCTTGACGCCATTGGCGCGTGAGCAAAGAAGCGTTGTGGGGATGGCTGAAATCCCCGTTGGGTCCAAGCCGAAGAACTCGCAATAACTTGGAAGAACTTTGACCAAATCAACCGATAAAGCAGGGCACTCAAGCGGAGCCGGAGGCTTCAAAGGGGTGCGACCCTCGGCCTGGGTTTGGCTGACTTTCTAGAGACGACCTGAGCAGGATGCGTAGCGTCGCAATTGTGAATCAAAAAGGTGGCTGTGGCAAAACCACAACCGCTATCAATTTGGCGGCAACGCTTGCGGCAAAAAATCACCGCACGCTTTTGGTGGACATGGATCCGCAAGGTCATTGTGGAATTGGTCTTGGTGTTCCTGAAGATCGAATTGAGCAAGGATTAGCCGAGGCGTTGTTGGCCGATCCGCCAGGCGGCGCCGATCCCGACGCGATGCTGTGGGAAGTTGCCAAAAATTTACGCTTGGCTCCAAGCACGCTTTCTCTTGCTGGTCTTGAAGCGGCGCGTGGAGGCTTGGCGCATTTGCCCGATCGTGACGCGCGGCTTTCACAATTTCTTGATCGCGTGGCGAATCGATTTGATTGGTGCGTGATTGATTGTCCGCCAACGATTGGCCTGCTCACGTTCAACGCGTTGCGCGCCGCCGACGAGGCGATCATTCCAGTGGAAACTGGCTTCTTTTCGCTCAAAGGCAGCGAGCGCCAAGCCGCCGCGATTCAAGCAATGTCAGCGCGTCTTGAGCGCGAATTGCCGCTGCGAATTTTGCCCACGCTGCATCGACCAAGCGCCAAGTTGGCCACCGATTTGTTGGCGGCCATTGAGCGGCGCCACGGCATGCTCACAATGCCGCTTGTGATTCGTGAACATGAATCACTGCGCGAGGCCGCCGGCTTCGGTCAGCCCATCACCGAGTACGCGCCTGGCTCGGAGGCCTGCCGCGATTTTATCTTGTTGGTGGATTGGCTTGAGGCGAATCCAGTTGCTTGCACGCGTAAAAAATTAAACTCGGGTACCGCCGCTCGCGGTGAACTTGCACTTGATGATGCCGCGCCCACCAACACGGCTGCGACAAGCGGTGAACGCATGGCTGATTTGTTGGCGCGCATTCGTCAACAAGCCGCGGCTCCAATCGCGGTGGAAATCTCAAGCTCGATTGCGCCAAATATCGAATCTCCTGTGAGTGGAGAATCGCCATGAGCGAAATCGACGACCGATTTGATCGACTCACCTCGCTGTTTCTTGGAGATGCGAATCCGATAGACGCGGGCGAGACCCGCTATGAATCCGTGCAACAGAAACCACTGCGCGAAAGTTTGATCACGCCACTGATCGCGGGCAATTTGCCGGTGATGGCGCATCCGTGGCTCACGCATGTCGCGGCTCGTTTGCGCGAGGGACCGGCCGCTTTGCTGCGCGTCAGCTCCGAAGGTATTCAGTGCTCGTTGCTAGAGGCCAAAGGTCCCGCCGAAAGCGAGGACAAGGATTTCGCCGCGTGGCTATTGCGCGCCGCGGCCATGGTGCGCCATTGGTTTGTCACGCCCGCAACCAACCACGGCCCCGAAGAAATCGCCGTGATGGATGTGGAAGAAGTGGTCATCGCCTCTGGTGGTGACGAGGCCGCGACCGTTGCCGCGTATCAATTGGTGCGCAGGATTGTGGAATGCGCGCGCCAAAATAATCGCGTGCCTCCGCTCACTCCCATCGCAATGGTTGGTTGCTCAAACGAATCCGCACACGAAGCCATTGCAACTATTTCCACGGCGGCGCAAGCGTTTTTGCAACAGCCAGTTCCGTTGGCTGGAACATATCAACGGCTTGAGCGAACCAATGTGGCGCAACAAGCTTTTTTCACCGGCGGATTTTCTGTGGCGGAAATTTTT
>CANKBX010000131.1 GCA_947480055.1 Planctomycetaceae bacterium | reverse complement strand
CAAATACTTGCCAACTATCGCGCGGCCTATCAGGGTTCTGCCGCAACCACGCAACAATTCGCGGATGTTGCCAGCGCAACTTACGGTTCCAGTTTGCAGGAATACTTTGATTCATTCGTGTTTGGTCAAGGAACGCCCGTGTACTCATATGGAACTCAAGCTGTCACCATCAATGGCAAGACGTATCTCAAGTTGAATTTAAAGCAAACTCAAAACACGCTCATGGGCAAGACCGGCAAATTTGTCACGCCGATTGATGTGAAAATCACAACCGCAAGTGGCGCAACCACCGCCGTGATTTTGAACAACGAGCGCGAGGAATCATTTGTGATTCCAACCAATGGCTTGGCCACCGCCGTGGTGCTGGATGAGAGCAATTGGATTTTGAACAACGGAAAGGCGAGCACGACGTACTTGGCTATTGCGCCGAAGTTGCTTGAGGCAGTGCCCGCGCTTGGATCCAGCATGGAATGTTCTGCTACGCCAACAACCGCGCAGTTGACCTTTAGTGAAAATATCGTGGCTACTGGCGCTCACTTCACGGTTGTTGGTCCGGCAGGCGCTATCACCCCAACATATTCCTACAACGCTGCCACCAACACGGCGTCACTTGGTCTTGGAACGCTTGATGTTGCGGGCACATACACGGTCACGGTGTCGGATCTCATCACGGCCGGCGGCATTCGCCTTGACGGTGAAATTGCAAATCCAAATGCGCCCGCAAGTCTTCCTTCAGGCGATGGTCTGGCCAACGGCGCGGCGGTGTACACATTTGAATTGACTTGCATTAAATGTTCCGCTGATTTGAACGGTGATCATGAAGTGAATTCCTCGGATTTAGGCTCACTTCTTGCACAATTTGGTGTGTGCTCCGCGCCGTGCGCGGCGGATCTGAACGGGGATAATGAAGTGAACTCCGCCGACTTGGGACAGATGCTGAGCAACTTTGGAACTTGTCCTTAAGCATCGCAATCACAATCTGAATCACAATCACAATCGCATTGGCGCTGATTGTTGTTTGTAAATAACAAGCCCCCGACGTGCGTGCGTCAGGGGCTTGTAGCTCGCCGCCACCTTTGCGTGTGTGGCGGCGAGATGATTCATAAAGCAAACTTCAACTTGACTTCAGTTGCGTCGGCGGCGGCTGCTGACGATGCCAGCCAAGGCAATCAAGGCGGCCGCACCAGGAGCAGGCACAACGCCAAGGGTCATGGTTTCAGCCGCTGCGAATGTTGATCCAGTCACGCCAGGAGCGTGGCTGAGTTGCAGGGAAGTGATGTTGAAATCCTCGCTTAAGAAGCCTGTGAATGTGGTGGATGAAGTCACGGTGCGAATAAATTCATCGCCATTGCTTAGGCGAATCTTCATCACGCCGCCTTGGAAAGCGCCAATTTCATTGACATAGTGGAATAAGCCACCAACTGAGTAGACATTGTTTGAAGCAAAGTTAAAGGTGAGCGTGTCGCTTGCAGACAAAGTACGAATGACGCCAGTTTGTCCAAATACGCCGTTTGGAGAAGATGCGGTCCAAGCGTTGTTGCCAGTTCCGCCGCTGAAAAAGGGGGCAGCGCCGGTGTATGACTCAAATGTTTGGGTGTAAGCGGACAGGCTGTATGCGTCCATGGTTTCGCTGTAGGCCGCGGCATCGTCAAAGAAGATGATGCTGGCAGAGGCTGTTGAAGCCGCAACGAAACTTGCTGAAACTGTGAGGACTGAAGCGAGAACGGTGGGGGAAAAGTGTCGCATGGGAGGGAACCCTTGTAATTGGATTGACCCTCAACTTGACTGCCTCACGCAAGGCAACTCAGTCTGGGTCAGCTAGTAAGTTTCAGCTTTCGCTGTTGCTCACTCGCTATCCAACAAGTGAAACGTAAAAAACGCCCCACCTTGATCATGATGCGAACATGAATTTTGAATATTTATTACAAAACCCCCGCCACGCGTTAAAAACGGGCATTGGACAACAAATTTATTTTCGCAAAACTGGTGACTTCAGAGACTTTTACTCTGGGCGGCCTCCAGAAATGGTGCGAGTTTGAGACTCAGGCGAGTGATTTGTTCGGCGGCGGGCGCTAATAAAGCCAGCTAAGCCAATGAGCGCAAAGGCGCCTGGGGCAGGTACTGGAAGAATGGTGAAGGTGCCGGTTGAGGCGCCAGTTGAGGCAGTTCCAACAGACTGCGAACCGGTCCAAATGTTGTATGTGTAAGTCACATTAAAGGAAACTGTGTAAGCGGCACTCGCCAAACCGGCGGCCAAGTTGGTGTTTGTGCCAGTTGCCATATCCCAATTGCGGTTATTGCCATTGGTGGAGGTTTGCTTCAATGCGTAGTTGGTGCTGGAAATCTGAGTTGCGCCTTGCTGAATAAGCACATTCAGCGAGGCAGTTGAGCTTCCATCAAGCCAATTGTTGTTGTCAGATCCGCCGTTGTAGGCGTAATTTTCAAAGTAGAAGTTCTGCAAAAGCAGGGTTTGGCCGGTAAGGGTGTTTACGCTGCCAAAGTCGTAGCCTTGAATGCGTGCATTGCTGCCGCCGCCCACTTCGGACACATATGTGGTGGTAGATCCGCCTGGAAGTTGAAACGCGCCAGTTGCTTCAACAACGCCATAGCCAGCGCTTGCGCCAGAGGCTATAAAGCCTGAGCAGGCAAGTAGATAGACAGCCAAAGAGGATCGATTAGAGGCAAATGTGGTCATTGATGAATCCTTGAAATAATCCAAAAACTAGTGAGAATCATTGGCACTAGCTTCAACGCTGAAGCTTTCCAATTCACCGAATCCGTCGGTCTGCGGCCCAAATCCAAGCAGTCTTGGATTGCTGGTTCGGTGGCAGTTCCCACTGCACCAAAACAGGTCTTCCACACATGTAAACGTAAAAAATGGCTGACCTTGATCACGCAATACGCGATATTTATAAATATTTTGGAAATGGGCATGGTTGCCGCAAAGCCGGTCGCTTTGATCATTGGGGCTTTGACGACAGACCGCAAAAACTTAAATTTGGTCCGCAAGGTGGTGGTCATGCGCCAGATATTTTTATTATCTTTTTTTAAAAAATTCTATAAACAGCCGTCAGGCATCTCAATGGCACTTATTTTGTTCAGATCTAACTAATAAAAATCTATATATCGGCACCGTCTTGACTTGTTTAGTAATTGGTGTAGGTTGATGCAGTCGGAGATATAGGGATGGTCGGATGGTTAGGGGTTAGTTCTGGGTTCTGGTAATTCTGGGCGTTTCCAGATGAATCAGAACATGCTTGGTGTTTGGAGTTCCCCTGTGTCCGATTCCCAACAGACAACTTTGCCACTTTCAGATTTGTTTGAAAGTATTTATGTTCGCTTGAAGGAGCTGAGCGCTTTGCATATGCGTTCGCAACCTCGCGGCCACACATTGCAACCAACCGCGGTTGTGCATGAAGCATTCATTAAATTGGCGGAACGTGATTCGAGTGAATTTAAAACAGAAGAGCACTTTCTTGCCACCGCAGCCACTGTGCTTCGGTCCGTGTTGGGTGATCATGCGCGCCGTCGCCTCTCTAAGAAGCGTGGTGGCCAGACCTTTAAAGCCAGCACGGATGTATTTGAACCATTTGACGCGACAGTTGATTCCGGCGGCATTCTTGCTTTGGAAGACGCGTTGCAAAGCTTGGCCAAGGAAGATCCTCGCAGCGCGCACGTTGCTGAACTGCGCATCTTTGGCGGCTTGGAACCAGATCACATTGCGCGCTTGTTGGATTTAAGCAGCGCGACAGTGACCCGCGATTGGCGCTTCGCCAAAGCATGGCTGCAGACGGATTACGATGTTCGCGTTCGCACTGGCGCTATTCGATCAAGTTCGAGCAATGTGATTGGCACAATTGATGACAGTTCCGCGGAGGTAACTCAGTGACTCTTTGCCCGCAAAATCTTCCAAATCGTTGGATGATTGTTCGTGGTCTATTTGACACTGTGTCATGCATGTCGGGCGAACAGCGCAAAACATTCTTGGATTTTGCCTGCCCCGATGCCGGCATTCGTGCGGAAGTAGAAGGCTTGCTTGAAGGTGACATGATCTCAAATGACATGGTCATGCCTGCCGACGCTGCCGCAATCGCTGTTGAGCATGAAGAACCACTGCCAGAGATTTCTGGCTACACCATTGACAGCGTGTTGGGTTCCGGTGGCGCGGGCAGCGTGTATAGCGCAACGAATAGTTCAACCGGCCGTCATGTGGCTATTAAAATGGTTCGCTCGCATGGCGCTGGTAGCCAAGTGTTGCAGCGATTTCGCCAAGAATGCCGCGCATTGTCACGGCTTTCACATTCGGGCATTGTGCAGGTTGTAGAAACAGGTTCCGTGAATGGCAACACGTACTTGGTAATGGAATTTATCAGCGGTATGTCGCTGGACATGTGGACCAAGGCCCACAGCCCAACCACCGCGCGCAGCATTGTTCTGATTCAAGAAATTCTTGCGGCCTTGGCGCATGCGCATGATGCTGGCGTGATTCACCGCGACATTAAGCCTCACAACGTTATGGTGACCGCGGATGGTCACATTAAACTTGTTGACTTTGGCGTGGCCCGCCTTACCAATGAAGAGGGTCGCCGCACTGGTTTCCGCACGGAGACAGGTCACTTGGTGGGAACATTCGCATACATGAGCCCCGAGCAAACTGACGGTCGCAGTGATCGCATTGGTGTGACAAGCGATGTGTATCAAGTTGCTTTGTTGCTTTATGAAATGATCGCAGGTCGGTTGCCTTATGAAGCCGACGGCAAGAGCGCTGCTGGCTTGCTCAAGGCTGTGCTTATGGATGAGCGCGTTCGTCTTGAAGAAGTGCGACCTGAGTTGGCTGGTCCAATCAGCGACCTTTTGAGCAAGGCGTTGTCTATTGCTCCAAGCGCAAGGCCGCAGACGGTTCGCGCCTTTGATGCGGCGCTGGACACAGTGCTTGCAACTTTGGCGATTGTGTAATTGAAAATTTCAGGGGGCTTTGCCAAGCGCAGCTGGTGGGTGAGTGAGTGCGCTTGGGTTTGACTTTGTGTAACCGTAAAAACGCCATAAATAAGGCGTTTTTATTGCTTTTAAAAGATGTCGCGTGAATTGCCTTTGAGGGTTAACTCGCGGAGCGGGATCTGCTGCGAACGGGGGCAGTGAGTGGAAGGGTTACTTCGCTCATGGCCACACCAGCGCCAAGCACCATGGTTGTGTTGCCCGTGACGCTGGCAATGATCATGTACTTGCCTGCATTTAAGAAAAGATCTGCCGCATCAATGCCGCGGGTTAAAAGATCTGGCACCACAAGTCGGCCAAAGCT
>CANKBX010000130.1 GCA_947480055.1 Planctomycetaceae bacterium | reverse complement strand
GATTTGCACGATAATCCGACTCATTTTGTGAAAGTGGTCAACTTCGCGCGGCTTGAACAGCCGGAAAATAATGTGATCCTGCATGAGTTGATTCACGGCGAGCGGTTGACGCATGGCGCGGATATGAGCTGGCGCATGTTGGCCAAAGTTGCCAGGCTGGTTGAAAAATATCCGGGGCAAGTGCATGTGATGTTGGCCAATCATGAATTGGCGCAGGCATTCAATCAACCAGTGAGCAAGGGAGCCGGCGAAAATACGGAGTTGTTCCGCGAGGGGCTGTTGTGCTCATTTGGCGACGAGGCAGAAATTGTCGATGCGGCGATTGGAGTTTTTGTAAGGGCGTTGCCGCTGGCGGTGAAAACCCAAAATGGAATCTTGTGTTCGCATTCGCTTCCAAGTTTGTATGACATGAAGACATTCGATTCGGGAATTTTGGATCGCGATCTTGTGGAGGACGACTACGAGGTGCGTATCGGAAGCGCGTGGCAAATGACGTGGGGCCGAAATCAAAAGCCCGAGCAGTTGGCGGCATTGGCGGCGGCATGGGGCGTGAAAGTATTCATTGCGGGCCACGCGGCCGTTCCCGAAGGCGTGCTCGCCGCGGGGCCGCAATTCTTGTTGTTGAATTCAGATCATGAGCATGGCGCGGTGCTTCCATTGATGCTGGGCAACGAGGTTTCCAACGCGCAGGAACTGGCGCGCGGGGCAATTCCCATTGGCTCCATTGAGGGATCTCTTGGCGAGTAATTTCATTATGTTTTTGCAGATTTTTGCTTCAAGGATCCCGCGGTGAATCCTCGCGGCATGATCTTGGCTTTGGAGACATCGCAACGAAAGTCCTGGGTCGCGCTCGGTCCAATTTCGATCGAGAGTCATTGCGACGCGATCTCATGCGAATCGATCGACACGCAAAGCCGTCTGGTGGAAGATGTGTTGCCGGCCGTGCAGCGGTTGTGCGCGCGCGCCAATATTTCGCGTGATCAAATTGGGGCGGTGGCTTTGAATGCCGGTCCAGGTGGATTCACCGGTCTACGAATTGCGCATGCCTCGGCGCAAGTGATCGCTGAATCACTCTCCATTCCAATCGTTCAGATTTCCGCCGCGGTGGTGGCGCGCGAATCCGCGGTGATTGCGGGAAGCATCGCGCCCGATCAGATTGCGTGGGTTGCATTGGCCGCAAAAAATGATGGATGTTGGATGGCGAAAGTGAGTCAATCGTCACAAGGCAACGATGATCCAGAGCAAGTGGGCGTGCGAACCCTCGAGCAGTGGCCCGTTGAGTTTGGGGAAATTCTAATCGCCGACGAACATCTTCCAGCGCCATGGAAAGCGCGCGCCGATGCGCTGAACATTCAGATTGTGGCGCTTGAACCCACCGCCGAAGCGGTGCTGCATGTGGCGCGTCGCATGTTGGCCAGCAATCGAGCCTTGGCGCCCCAATATGCGCTGCCGGTGTATCCACGTGAGGCGGAAGCGGTGCGATTGTGGCGGGAACGCCATGGAACACCCTGACTAGACCGCACAGACGGAACACCTGCGTGTTTCTATTTATCCAAGCGCATAAGTCGTCGCCCGCATGCGTCGATTTCATGGCATGCAATCAAACTTTCATTCTTCGCGTCATGAGCAGTGTGGACGGCTTCTTCTGGCTGGCGCATCTTCAAACTGGTCAGACTTGGTTGGTCCACTTGTGGATGAGGGATTTCAGATTGAAATGGTTCCAAGCGCCACGCGGGCGGGAATTCGCTGCGTGGAACAAGTGGTCGACGCGGTGCTGCTGGATTTAATCGATGACGTGGTTGAAGTTTCAAACACCGCCCAGCTTTTGCAACGTGTTTCCAAGCACACAAAAATTGTGGTGCTTTGTGAATCTTCCCAAGATGTGCCGCCCACGCTTGCGGCGTTTGAAAATGTGCAACGCGTTGTGTCGGATGTGTCACCGAATGATTTTGTAAGAATCATTCGGACGGCGGTGCGCGTGGCCCAGCTCAATCGTGAGCGAACCGAGCGGATTGACACGTTGAAATCGCTCGCGACGGAAGTGCATGACGAACAGAACGTGACGGTCGATCTTGAAAAACTTTTGAGCGTGTTGCAAGAGCACGCTCCGCGGACGCCGTTTCCAAAATTGAAGTTGCCCGAGATCTCCACCCTGACCGAAGTCTTGGCGCGGTCGTTGGATCCATTGACGGCCTCGCGGGCGGCCGTGGATTTTGTGGAGCGATGTTTGCCTGGCGCAATGATTGTGTCTTGGTTGGTTGGATCGGATTCACGCACTGGCCTTGCGGCATGTGCCGGCAACGGTGGCTCCAACGCGATTCTTTCGGCGCGGCTTCTGAGCGATGTGGAAACATTGCAACTTCCAAGGGTTTTACGTACGAACCGCGCGTGTGTGGTGGACGATGTGCGGCAGTTTGTTGGGGGAAACGATTTCAATCCATTCGCTCAACGTTGGGCCATGCTTGCGCCGTGTCGCGCCAATGGCGAATGTTTTGCCGCGATTCTGATTGTGGGTCCCGCGGGCACTCGGCCCACGCAAGCGGAGTCTGGACTTGGCGATGTCTGCCAAGCGCTTGCCACTCAGTTGGCATTTGACGCGCGTATCCATCGACGGATTTTCGGCGCGTGGCCAAGTGATTCGTGCGAAGACGATTCAGATTTATTTAGTTGAGCCAGGCGCGCTGAGGCGGGCGATGGCGGTGCGGCCGGCGTACACGCGCGAGCCCTCTTGCACCAAACTGGTGGCGCACTCCGGTTGGGGAAGGATCAACTCGGTGGTGGATCCAAACTGGATCATTCCATAGCGTTGACCACGATTTAAACGCTGGCCAATTTTCACACCACAAATGATGCGGCGCGCGATGGCGCCGGAAATTTGTCGGATGCCATACATGCGACCGTCATCCAAACGCAACGTGAGCAGAAGATTTTCATTCACGCGCGCTCCCGCGGACATGCGCGCGTCAAGGTATCGACCCGGTTGATGCCGCAGACCAACCACCGTGCCGTCATACGCCGCGCGATTGATATGCACATCCAACACGCTCAGAAAAATTCGGATCACAAGCGCGGGACCATCGGTGGCATCATGGTGCGCCACGCGAATCACGGCGCTGATGGTTCCATCCGCGGGACTTAAAAAATCAGTTTGATTATTGGCGCTTGGTCGCCGCGGCGGATCGCGAAAAAATGCCGCAAATGCCAGCCAAATCAACACAAGCAACGCGCATGGAATCCACCAGATTGGTTGGCCGCCTTGAGCCAACCATGCGCACGCGGCGGCTACTGGCCACAAGATGACCGCTGTTGGAAGCCACTGGTTCATTCCATATTGTGTCAACATTGCGATGCGGTCCGCTTACTCTGTGGCTTTGCCAACAAAGAAGCCAATGGCTCCGCAAATTGCGATTGAAGCGGCGTATCCACCGGTCCACATCACCCAATCTTTGGCGAAGTACATTGCAAGTTCCGGAGTGGCGCCAATGGTTTTCATCACCAACATGGACGCGGTGGCGCTCAGGCCAACGATAGCTGGAACAAGAAGTCCAATGGTCATGCCGCTCCAAGAGCCGCTGTACATTTCACTGCCCGACATTGCTGCCGCAAACACAGGTGAAGCCACGGCGATGGATCCTGTATTGACAATAGGAGCGTCATGAATTCCGCTTTCGCCAGACGCGCCACCAAATATTCCGCTGGCATTTTTTGGAGCTTCTTCGTCATCGCCTTGGAAAGCCTCGTCCATAAGCGCAGCGCCCATTTGGCTGTCTTCGCTTTCCTGCGTGAGATCAAGAAGTCCGCTTCCCGAACCAGGTTGATCGAGATTGATTTGATCAGCTTCCAAACCAACTGAAGCACCAACAGCGCTGTCGACTCGGCTATCAAATCCAATTGCGCTGCCTTCGCGGCTATCTTCAACTGTTTGATCGAAATCATTGGCCGCATTTGTTGTTGAGCTTTTGGCTGGGCTTTGCATAATGCCGCTTGCCAAACTGTCTTCAAGCGACATCATGTCCAGATCCGCATTGTTTGTCTTTGCAGGTGGGGCAATTTTAGGTGCCGCCACTGCCGGCGCGGGCAACGAGTCGGATAAATCAAGTTCGAGCGTGGGCAACTCATCATCCAACATTGCAGGAATTGCAGCGGCAGATTTTGCGGCTGGCACGGGGGCAGCGCTTGCGCTTGGTGAATCTAAATCATCGAGTTCCAATGAGAACACATCCGAGCCCGCGCTTGATTGTGCTGCGGGCGCAGAAATTTCGGCGCTGGACATTGAGTCAAGTTCAAGTGACAAATCATCTTCAATGCTTTGTGGAGCACTCAGCCCAACAGGACTATCACCCTTTGGATCAGCGATCGTGGCTGGCGAGGCGGAGTCGGTAAGGTCAAGTTCGAAACTATCGCTTTCGCCACCAAGATTGACCATGTCCGATCCCATTTTCAAATCAAGGCCATCATCAGATTCAACATCGGTGGCGATGCTGTTGACATCTTCAACCTTCAGCATCAACTGGCCTCGATCGCGAAATTCGCGCAGCTTGCCGGATTTGATCAAATCCATAACTTGGCCGTTGTTCTTACCAAGCTTGCCGCACGCTTCTTCAATTGTGTAGAAAATTTTTGCCATAACAATGTGGGGGTCTGTGTGCCTTCGAGAGGTCGGGTAGGTTAAATGGGTAGCGCCAGTGTCGCAAGGGAGTATTCGCCAAAGTGAATAGAAAGGTTGCCAAACAAGTGCCGAATGTGCAAGCCATTGCGGAGCGCTTGGAAGCTTGGTTTCCAAGTGTTTTTCGCGATCTTCCATGGCGAAAAAGGCGCACTCCATGGCGGGTTTTTGTGAGCGAAGTCATGTTGCAACAAACGCAGGCGAGCCGGGTTGCGGAAAAATTTCCGGCATTTTTGAGGCGATTTCCCAACCCAAAACGCCTCGCTGAATCCACCGAGTTGTCCGTGCTTTCTTTGTGGCAGGGTTTGGGTTACTACAGACGCGCCAAAAATTTGCGAGCCGCCGCGCAAATGATGGTGGCGCAATATGGCGGACGAGTTCCGCGTTCCGTGCAGGAGTTGAAAGCGCTTCCGGGAATTGGCCGCTACTCGGCTGGCGCGATTGCCAGCATTGCATTTGGCCAAGCGGCGCCAATTGTGGATGGCAACGTGGCGCGCGTGTTGTCTCGAATTGCGGATCGACGTGAAACCACCAAAGGCACGATCGCTGATGAGTGGTTGTGGAGCACCGCGCAGAAGTTGGCGCTCGCCGCAAAATCACCGGCGGTATTGAATGAAGCGATGATGGAATTGGGCGCGACT
>CANKBX010000129.1 GCA_947480055.1 Planctomycetaceae bacterium | reverse complement strand
TGTCATGCCAATGGCTTGCGCAACTTTTGTCGAAGATACACGGCAACGCCGTTGAAGCAGATCAGCACAATGAGCAACACCACAATGGCCGACGCCGCCAGTTGGTGGAATGATTCTTGCGGACGTCCCGCCCAATTGAAAATTTGAAATGGCAGCACGGTGAAATTGTCGTTGAGATTGTCCGGCGTGTTGGCGATGAACACCGGAATGCCAAGCACAAGCAGGGGCGCGGCCTCGCCCATGGCGCGGCTCATGGCCAGAATGGCGCCCGTAAGAATGCTGGGAATTGCCGCGGGCAAAGTGATTTTTGATGCGGTCTGCCACTGGGTCGCGCCAATGGCAAGGCTGGCTTGACGCAGACTTGAAGGCACGGCGCGCAACGCTTCGCGACTGGAAATAATCACAATCGGTAGCACCACCAACATCAAGGTTAATCCGCCCGCGAGCAATCCTTGTCCAAATGGAAATTGAATGTGCCACCAAGCATTGTCTGGACCAAAAGAAAGCGCGCTGTTTTTGTCGCTTCCAAAAAGTCCAAACATGCGAGTGAACGCGGTCAGTCCAAGAATGCCGTACACAATGCTGGGCACGCCGGCCAAGTTGCGAATATTGAAATCAATCAACGCGGTCCAACGATTCTTGGGGGCGAACTCCTCCAAATAAATCGCCGTTCCGATTCCAAGCGGCAACGCCAGCAACGCGCAAATGGCGCACACCCACATCGAGCCAATCATCGCGGCGTAAATGCCGGCCTTCTCTGGAAAACGGCTGGCGAAATTTGTTAGAAAATCCCAGCGGATTATTTTTGTCAGTTGCGAAAGTTCACCGTGGGCGAATACCGTGCTCAGCGCGTCGCTGTTGAACAAGAAGTGCGATCCTTGCGTCATGATGGAAGCAATCAACAGCGCCAAAATAAGAATGGTGGCGCTGGTGCTGAACAGGCACAGCGCAAGGAACGCGCGGTTTTTCACGAGTCGCTTGGTTCGCAGGGAAATACCGCTCATTCGTACACCTCGCGAAATCGATTCAGAAGAATGTTTCCAATGATCGAAAGCAAGAGCGTGACTAGAAACAGCACCATGGCCACGGCGTAACTGGAAAGATTTTCCACGCCGAAGGCGGGCGCATCGCCCAGAAAGATTTGCACCATGTACGCCGTCATGGTTTGAACTTGGTCGGCTGGGTTGAGCGTCATGTGCGCCAAGCCGCCGGCGGCAAGCGCCACCACCATGGTCTCGCCAATGGCGCGCGTGATGGCAAGAAAGCAACTGGCCATAATTCCACTTAGGGCGGCGGGCGTGACCACCTTCACGCTGACATCAAATTTGGTGCTGCCCAGCGCGTACGCGCCTTCGCGCAAGGAGCGCGGCACGGATTGCATCGCGTCCTCGCTCAGGGACGCAACGATTGGAAGAATCATAATTCCAACGGCAATGCCAGCGGCGCCAGCGTTGTAGCCGGAAAATATCGGCGCCCCAAAAAGAAAGTTGCACGCGCCTTGCAGCGCGGGTGTGATCACCAGTAGCGCGAAAAATCCGTAGACCACCGTGGGCACGCCCGCCAGAATTTCAATGATTGGTTTCAAGATTGCGCGCTTGCGCGCGGTAGCGTATTCGCTCATGTAAATCGCGGTGATTAAACCCAGCGGAATTGCGGTGATGGCGGCAACCACGGACACCAAAAATGTGCCGCAAATCAGCGGCCAAACGCCGAAATGTTTTTCGGCGCCAAGCAGCGGGCTCCATGTGGTGCCGAATAAAAAATCCGTAAGTTCAATCTCGGGAAGCTGAATGAACGCCACGGTTTCGCGCAGCAGAATTGCAATAATTCCAACCGTGATGGCGATACTGATCAGCGCGGTGCAGCCAAGCAATCCGCGGATTGCAAATTCCCATCCGTCACGGACATGGCGTGAGCGCGCCACGCCTTTGCGCGCCAACTCAACCGCGCTTGAAGCGGCCCTGGCTGAGAGCGCGCTCATGGCGATTGGGCGCTCAAAGAATCAAAAAAATACCTTGAAGAAATGTCCGCCACAAAACCCAACTGTTGTGTGGCTTCGGAATGAGTGGCTGATCGTTTCATGTTGCGGGGATTATTTTTATGACGCGTCTTATTTGTAAACATTCGCGATGGAGCCTTGAACTTTATTTCCAGTTCCATCCAAATATTGCGTGCCAGATTTCAGGGCCTTCCAATTTTTCACGGCGCGCTCGTTCATCATCGCCGGCAGTGGGGTATATCCAACTTGCTTGGAAAGTTGGGCGGTATTTGCCAAATAGAAATTCACAAATGCGGCAACTTCGGGACGGGCCGCGCTTTTGGCGTTCACATAAATAAACAGCGGACGACTAAACGGCGTGTAAGTTCCGTCTTCTATGCTTGAGTTGTTGGGTGTGATCGCGCCCTTGCCGCCATCAATCGGAACCAGCTTTAATTTGCTTGCATTTTCGCTGTAATACGCGAAACCAAAATACCCAATCGCGTTCTTATCGCCAGCCACTCCGGTCACCAACACATTGTCGTCCTCGCTCACGGAAAGGTCGGAACGAATCTTGCCGTCCTTGCCAACGGTGACTTCCTTGAAGTAATCAAAGGTTCCGCTGTCGGTGCCGGGGCTGAACACCTTGATGGTGTCGCCGGGCCACGCTGGGTTCAAGTCCGACCATTTCTTGGCTGGCGAATCAGCGGTAAAAATCTTTTTGAGTTGCTCAACATTCAATTGTGTCACCCACGTGTTGGCGGGGTTCACCACAATCGAAAGTCCGTCAAACGCAATCGGAAGTTCGATGAAATCAATCTTGTTTGTCTTGGCCATTTCAACTTCAGTCTTTGTGATTGGTCGGCTTGCGTTTGAAATATCCGTCTCGCCTGAGCAAAATCTTTTAAAGCCGCCGCCCGTTCCGCTAATGCCAACGGTTGGCCGCGTCTTGGGAGCTTGCGCTTGAAAATCTTCCGCGACAGCCTCCGTGATTGGATAGACAGTGGATGATCCGTCCACTTTAATTTGCCCCGTCAACTTGCTTAGATCGGCGTCGCTGGTTTGAACGGAGGCGGCGAGTACGATTGGAAGCGCGAACAAGGAGAGTGCGAGCGAGGCGGTGATGTTCATAATGTTCCTGTGGAATATTTGCTGGACAATTACTTCAATAGAATTGCCGCGACATGTTCAGATTGTGTTAAGAAACTTGTTAGATTGCTGCAATTCCAATTGGAAATTTGCTTGTACTCCTGCAAGCGCAATGCCTTGTGCAAATATTTTTTATCGCTTTGCCAACGGAATAGCCAAACAAAATCGGCTGCCGTTGCCCAGGGCGCTTTCAACCGTCACTGTTCCGCCATGCACCATCGCAATGTGCTTCACAATGGCTAGGCCCAAGCCTGTTCCGCCGTCCTCGCGACTGCGCGCGCTGTCCACGCGGTAGAAGCGCTCGAACAATCGCGGCAAATGTTTTTCAGGAATGCCGGGTCCATGATCCGCCACCGTGATCAACGCCATGCGTGTTCCAGATGGGTTGACGGTGTTGTTGAAAGTGTTGGCAGGAGATTCGCTCGTTCGCGCTGAAATTTCAATGGCGCTTCCGCGGGGCGCGTAGCGAATGGCGTTGCTCACTAAATTTCCGATCGCTTGTTCGATGAGCAGCGCGTTGGCGTGCAATTGCAAATCGCTCTCAATGTCTCGCGTTAATTTCACGCCGCGCGCCTCAGCGGCGGGACCAAGTTCGGCGTCCACCCAATCAATCAACGTATTCATGGGCGTACTTCCCATGGTCACGCGCTCTTTGGAATTGGTCGACTCCAAAAACGATATGGAAAGCAAATCCTCCACCAGCGCGCCAAGGCGCGACGCGTTGCGCTCCACAATTTCCAAGAAACGAATCACTTGTCCCGGGTCAGCCAAGCCAATCTGTTGAATCGTTTCTATGTAGCCCTTGATATTGGTGATGGGCGTGCGCAATTCGTGGCTGACATTGGCCACAAAATCGCTGCGCATGCGCTCCAGCCTTTGCTCGCTGGTGACATCCGCAATCAGTAATAATGCGCCGATTGCTTGATTTGATTCATCGCGCAGCGTTTCAATGGCGGCGTCCACAATGGAGCCCGGCGCGGTTGGCGGCTCCAGCAATCCGTGGCGGCGTTGGCCATCTTTATAACTGGCCTCCAACATTGAGTTCACTTCTGGAATGCGGCTGATTTCTTGGAACAATCGACCGCGAGCGGCCGTCGAGTCAAAGCCCAGCAAGCGCGCCGCCGCGGCGTTGGCCGACAACACATGTTGATGCGCGTCAAGCACCACCAAGCCATCACGCATGGATTGCTCAAACAGTTGGCGCTGCAAATGTTCGCTGTGAATCTCGTTGCGCGTGCGCGTGTGCTGCTCCGTGATGGCCGCGCACTGGCGAGAAAGTTGCGCCAACAATGGGCGGCGAAAAATTGGAAAGCTGGTTGTGCTGTCGCTTGCCAGAGATTTTTGCAGCGCTGCGTTTAGGCGCGCCACATCAACGGCGATGCGCGCTTGATGAATGGCCGCGAACAACACGGTTCCAATAGCGATCACGGCGGCGGTTTCGCTTGTGAACGCAATCCATGCGCCGATGGAAATCAGCGCAGCCACAATCCATACCAAAGCGGTTGAGAAAATAGGTTTCATTCAGCGAGAGCTTCTCGGCTCTCGCTAAAACGATACCCGACTCCGCGCACTGTTTCGATCAATTCGCCAACGACGCCTAGTTTGCGACGCAGCGCGGTGATATGCACATCAACGGTGCGGCTCGAAAGCACAATGTCCCGGCCATGCACCGCGGCAATAATCTGGTCGCGCGTGCGCACAAATCCAGGGCGTTTGGCAAGAAATTGCAGAATTCCATACTCCGTCAACGTCAAGTCCACGGGCTTGTTGTCAAGCAGCACAACATGGCGGCCCGAATCAATCACAAGTTGTCCATCAAACATGCTCATGCGGTCGCTTTCAACTGGCGGCGCTTGGCCGGTTCTGCGCAAGGCGCTTTGCACGCGAGCCACCAACACGCGAGGGCTGAATGGCTTGGTGATGTAATCGTCCGCGCCCAATTCAATGCCCGCCACAATATCGCTCTCATCGCCTTTGGCCGTGACCATGATGATCGGCAGGGTGCGCTGATCATGCGTCTGGCGAATGCGTCGGCACACTTCAAGACCGTCCACATCTGGCAACATCAAGTCAAGCACCACGGCGTCGGGAACTGATTTCTTGATCAAGTCCAACGCCGCGCGGCCTGAGCGCGCGATCATTGTTTCAATGCCGGCGCGCTTGAGATGCAACTCAACCAACTCGGCGATTTCTTTTTCATCTTCAACGATAAGCACGGAGTATTTTTCCATGCGG
>CANKBX010000128.1 GCA_947480055.1 Planctomycetaceae bacterium | reverse complement strand
CATACAAGCAGGGTCAGTTTGATCAACTTTTAAAGCAACTCAATGATGCCAATGCCGAGGCAACCAAGGCGTATGCGTTTAATTTGAATCGGCAATACCAGATGCAAATTGAGAAGTCCACGCTGTATGTTCAGGCCACGCCCGAGGAGGCGGCCGCTGCGGCGAAGGATGCCGCGAACACTGGTACTCCGAAGTGATGTACAAGTGAACCATTGACATGCTGAATAATCTGCTCAATCCAATTCCGTTCGCGCAACTCATGACATCGTTGTTCTTGGCGATTCTGTTCTTGCAGTCGGGCTTGGACAAGGTCTTCAATTTCGCGGACAACCTGGGCTGGCTCACGGGGCATTTTTCCAAGACGCCGTTTCGCGGTCAAGTGAAATTAATGTTGATCACAATCACCATTGCGGAAGTGGCGGCCGGCGCTTTGGCGCTGGTGGGCGTTGGGCAAATTGCCATGAATGCTGGACAATTATTCGCCAAAAATACATTCGCCATGTATGGCGCGCAACTTGCCACGCTGGATATTGTCATGCTGTTCTTTGGTCAGCGCATTGCCAAGGATTACGCCGGCGCCGCGTCGCTTGTGCCGTACTTTATTTTGTGCGTTGGACAAGTTGTGCTGCTGACGCTGTGAAATGCGCGCCCTAGAACAGGGATAAATTGGAAAAAAACTTGAAAAAACATTCGATTTTAAGCGCAATCGACTTACCATAAATTGTGACCCCTACCCGTGTAATTGTGATGTTCGCCCTAAGCGCATTGATTCTGTGCGCAGGGGCCGAAACTTCGCCACCGCTGGAATTACCTATTGAACTTCAGCTAGACGCTCGTACGCCAAGTGAGGTGCCAAGTGAAGAGCCAGTTTGCTTTGACGACCAAGTTGTGATTCGCGCCACCATTAGCAACGCGCGAGATTTAATGTTGCTCAATCAATTAAGCGACGATCCGTGGACGCATTCACCTGGCATTGGTGGCACAAGCGACTGGAGAATTTCGCGAGACAAACTCAAGGTGTTAAGTGGCGCCGAAATTGCATATGTCATTTTGATTGATGACATCAACGAGCTTGTGCAATCGGAGCGTGACCGATTGGAGCAACCCGTTGAAGCCGCCAGTTGGTTTGAGGATTTCAAAAATTTGGCGGCGGTGAACGCGCAACTTGACGCCTATGTTGCGGCGCACCCAGCAACCTGCAAGATTGTGACCGCGGGAACTTCTATTCAGGGTCGCGTTATTCGTGGTATCCGTGTTTCGCGCCATCCAGAAGGAACCGTGTTGCCCGGCTTTGTATTCACCGCCACGCAACACGCACGCGAGTGGGCCGGCACCATGACCGCCATGTGGATTGTGGATCGACTTGTGGAGGGCGATGGCGTTGACGCACGCACGACCGCGATTGTGGATTCAAGCGAAGTGTTTGTATTTCCAGTTTTAAATCCAGATGGCTATGAGTACACATGGGTGACCAATCGTTTGTGGCGCAAGAATCGTCGATTGAATAGTGGCGGTACATACGGCGTGGATATGAATAGAAATTGGGGTTTTGGATGGGGCGGGGCTGGTGCCAGCACATCTCAAAGCAGTGAGACATATCGCGGTACGGCGGCGTTTAGTGAGCCAGAAACCAAAGGCTTTCGTGATTGGGTTACGCCGCGCACCAACATTGCCGCGTCCTTGGACATTCATAGTTACAGCGAGTTACTGCTGTGGCCGTGGGGATACACGGGAACTCTTTGCCCCGACCAAAGTAGTTTCAACAAAGTGGGCACGGTCATGCGCGACGCGATCAAGGCCGTCTATGGAATGGATTATATCGCCGGTCCGGTGTCCTCCACTATTTATCCAGCCTCTGGCGGTGCGAGTGATTGGGCATATGGCGGCGCGGGTCAGCTGGCATATTCCGTGGAGGTGCGTGACTTGGGCACATACGGATTTATAATGCCGGCTTCAGAAATTATTCCAAACGCAATCGAAAATTTCGCCGGCATCATGGCCATGATGGAGCAATCGCTACAGGCATGCACAATCACGGTGGTGGCAGGTCCTTCAACATCCATTGATGTTGGCGTGGCTTCCTTGGTGCGCGCAACAGTGGCGGTGAATGTTGGCACGTTGATCGCCACCAATCCGGTGCGCCTGAATTGGCAAGTGACTGGTGGAGCAAAGCAAACCGTGAACATGAATGTTGTGGGTGGCGAACGCGTTGGTCAGTTACCGGCATTTGCTTGCGGGGAATCAATCGCTTGGTGGATTGAGGCAGAAACTAATTTCACATTTACTCGTTGGCCAAACAATCTTCCAGGCTCCACCCGCGTGGTCGGCACGCCTTTGTGCGCTATTGAAGGCGATTTCAATGGCGATGGATTTGTGGATGCCGCAGATCTAGGCCGATTATTGTCGGTGTTTGGAAATTGCTTCGAGTGCCCTGAGGATTTAAATCACGACAACACCGTAAACGCCGAGGATCTTGGATCGTTCCTTTTGTTGCTGTAAATCCAAATAGTTTCCGGGTGGTTTTTAAGTTGTTGAATGAAAGTTGATGCGCCGCACTTTGCTCTGCGCTGATACTTTGCACGCACTCATGTCTGTCTACACAACAGTCACGCGCGCGCAACTGACCGAGTGGTTGAAAAACTATTCGCTGGGTGAGCTGCAACATATGCAGGGTATTTTGTCCGGCATAGAGAACACAAATTATTTTGTAACCACTTCGCGGGGTAAATATGTTTTGACGTTGTTCGAGCACATGGGCGCGGCGGAGTTGCCGTATTACGCGCAACTCATGGCGCACTTGGCGGCACGGGGCTTTGCGTGTCCAACGCCCGTGGCCAATTGCCACGGAGAGTTTATTGGAGAATTGAACGGCAAGCCCGCGTTGTTGGTGACATGTTTGTCGGGCGAATCAGTGGTGCATGTTTCGCCGGCGCAGTGCGGGCAGGTCGGTACAGTTCTTGCGCAATTGCATCTTGCGGGGCAGGGGTTTACTCAGGGCATGTTGAATCCGCGCGGGCCGCATTGGTGGAAATCATATTTGCAACTTCTGCGGCGCAAAGTATCGCCCGTCGAGTTGCGGTTGATTGAAAGCGAAATTGATTTTCAGGCGCAACACGCGCACGCTGACTTGCCGCGCGGTGTGATTCACGGCGATTTGTTTCGCGACAACGTGTTGTTTGAACATCTCAGTTCCAATGCGAGCGGCGTGATCGACTTTTATTTTGCTTGTGACGACGTGCTGTTGTTAGACGTGGCCGTCACCGCCAACGATTGGTGTCTGCGCCCCGACGCCACTTTAGATGTTGAACAACTTGCGGCGCTACTGCGCGGCTATCGACCTGACAACAAATACAGCGACTCCGAAAAATCTGCGTGGCCCATTCTGTTGCGCGCCGCCGCGCTTCGCACGTGGCTTGGTCGCTTGGGCTACAACCACTTTCCGCTGCAAGGCGAAATGACCTTCACTAAGGATGCGGGGTTGTACCAACGCTTGTTGCAGCAACACATTGATGCGCCCGCTCATATTGACATGCTGATTTAATTTCTGCACCACAAAGCGAAATACAAACACATCTAACCTGAAGCGCATTACGCCGTGATTCAATGTGCGCGCCATAAAGCGAATTGCAAATACAATCAATTTGCACGGTATTCAGAAGTTTTTGGAATCTGCGCCCCACGACCTCATTTTATCCTTGTTCTTGCGCGCGCCTATGCCTTACAGTTTGTGCGTTCCATGAATCATTCAGTAACAACACTGCCCGATGATCAGCACCAACATGGGCAAGAGCACCAGCATGGGCAAGAGCATCAATACGCCAAAGCCCCCGCGTTGTGGGATCTCATCAAGGCGGATCTTGTGCCACACTCTGAGCGTTGGAAGCACGCCACCAAGCTGGCTGTTGCAGGTGGACTGATTATTGCGTTCCAACAAATTTTACACTTTGAAATCATGTATCCGGCCATGACCGTCATGTTGGTGGTTACGGAACTGAAGGGGTTCAGCACAGTGACGCGCTTTGTGTTGAACTTTATTGCCGCCACAATTGGCACCGGGCTTGCGGTGGTGTTGGGCGCGTTGTTTCTACAGCAACCCATGTTCTATTTGCCGGTCATGTGGGGCTACATCATTGTGATCATGTATTTTTTGGTCTCAAGTCGTTACCGCAGCACTGTGTTTGTGGGTGGCTACCCGTTCATTGTCATCACCTACATGGTTTTATTTGAAAAGGAAAACGCCGAGCATGTTGCCACTATTGTGTATCGCTCGGTGATTACGGGATTGGCGTGCGCCTCGTTGGTCATGATTTTTTTGTGGCCGTTGGTTCCACTAAATGTGCTGCGTGAAAAATTAATCGCAAGCGTGCGACGCTCGCGTGAATTGCTGGAACGCATTCGCAAAGACTTGTCTGGTGAAGCGGCGCTGGATGTGAATTCTTTCGTGCCCGAGTACTACCGCATGCAAACTCCCGAAATGTTGATGATGTTGGACAACGCGCAGACGGATTTTTCGTTTGACGGCGCCACCCGCCACAACTTAATTTCGCTGATGGCGTTTGAAAGCCGTGTCGCGGCGTGTCTTTCTGTTGCGGCTGAACAAGTTGCAGAGCGCCACGCGGACGCAACACCGGCGGTGCTTGAACTTTTCGAATCGTTTGATCAACGCTTGGAATACATGCTGGAGCAGCTTGAAAATCCATCGATCGATGGCGCCGTTGCTGCGCCACCACTTGCAATTGCGCCGCCGCCCGAATGGTTGGAGCCCATGCAAAGAGTTGCGGATGAAGCTGGCGTTGTGGCGCCAAACATAAATACATTCGCCGTGCTGAAGAATCAACCAGATTTTGCAACTGAAACGTTGCGCAATATCAAACAGTGCTTACCCAATATTTTTCGCCTGTCGGTGCTCAAGCCCAACATGCCCGCGCTGAAGCACGCCACCAAATGCGCCAGCGCCATCATGATCTGCGCCATCTTTTGCATTGCCCTGAATTGGGACCAAGGCATTGGTTGCGTGGAGACGGTCATGCTGGTGGTGCAAGCCACATTCGGCGGCACGTTGCTTATTGGCGGATTGCGCGCGGCGGGCGTGGTCATGGGTTTCGTGCTTTCCGTTTGCGCCGTCATTTTTATTGTGCCCCTCATTACAACTATTCCGGGCTTTCTGTTGATGTTCATGATTGTTCTTTTTGTCATGGGGTATGTCATGCACGGCGCGCCACGCGTTAGTGTGCCGGCGCTGCAAATTGTGATTGTGTTTGATTTCTCGCTGCTACAACTGAATGCACCAAGCATTAGCTTGTATCCAACCATGAATTTTTCACTGGCCGTCATGATGGGCGTGTTCGTGACGTTTGTTGTGTATCGATTGCTGTGGCCGGT
>CANKBX010000127.1 GCA_947480055.1 Planctomycetaceae bacterium | reverse complement strand
TGGCCCATGTCAGCCACAATTTCGCCAATCACTCGATCTTGCTCAGGTGTAAGCACAAACGGAATGCGCGAGCGAATGTGCTCGTTGATCTTTGGTTCAAGCTTCAACGGCAACGCGCGCGTGCGCGAGCGAAGTTGCGCGCGCCGCATCATGACTCCAAGTTGCAGCAGGAACAATTCGTCAAACGCCAATCGCTTGCGCGCCGCGGCAACATCATCCTCATCGCGAGCTTGGTGATACAAGCGATACGCGTCCGCAAGCGCGATCAGACCGCGCTCCTTGCGAAATTCAATTGGCAGCGGATCTTCAATGGTGGCGCACACTGACTCAAGCACTTTTGCAACCACGCTTTCAATTTCGCTGGAAAGAAGTTGCTCCGACGCTGGATAAATGGCGCGCAACTGGTCATGCGCCACATCCAGAAGCGGGGGATTTGCGCGGGCGATTTCCGGAGTGGAGCTTGGCGAATGCGTTGAAGCATTTGCTGGCTGATGTTCCGGCGTATTCACAGGCGCGCTCGGAGCCTCTGCGCGCTGCGCCATGGTTTCGCCGGGAACATGGTCTGGAATCCAGCGCGGATTTCCCAACTCCAAAAAACCATTGCGAACTTTGGCGCGGCCTTCCGCCACGCCCGTGTCGCCTGGATGAATTTTGTCACGCATCCAACCCGCGTTGAACCACACCAAGCGCGCGCTGCTCGAATCATCTTCAAGCGTGGCTTCAACCATGGTTGCTCGACCGCGGCGCACGCGAACCGTTGCCACGGAACCGCGAATGCGAATCACCGCTTGCTCGTCGGCCACTTCGCGCTGTGTTTCCAGAATGGTGCGCTCCGCCAACTTGCGCTCATGGCGCATTGGAAAATGCCGAACCACATCGCCCGCGGTGCGCAAATCAAATGCATTCATGCGTTCAACCACACGCGCCGCAATGCCGGGAATTTCCGCAAGCGTGGTCTTGGCGGTGATCATATTTGCGCCGCTGTTCTGGGCCATCTTCGTTCAGTTCGCCTTCTGGTTCGTTGTGAATTCGCGCAAATGTTTTTCGCTACTCATGATCATTTATTCATAATTCTGAAGTAAATTCTGGCAGTACATTTTGGCAGAACATTTTGCAAGTAAAATCTCCGCAATGATCGCACGGTCCCATCTCCTTCGTACGATACTCCCAAGAGATACAAAGAAATGAAGCGCCCCCCATTTGATCCAACATTTGCCCTCGGCGGTTTATTTGACCAACCGACTCCGGATTCGGCGAGTCAAATCGCCAAGACCGATCCAGCTCGAACGCCTTTGAAAGTGAGCGAGGCCGCGCAACTGATCGGCGATCAGGTTGCGGCTTTGGGAAAGTTGTGCATTGAAGGGGAAATCAGCGGCTATCGGGGCCCTAACAATAGTGGGCATATCTATTTTTCCATCAAGGACACGCGCGCAGTCCTGCAATGCGTGGTTTGGAAATCAAAAGTATCGGCGATCAAGATGGCGCTTGCTGAAGGCCTGCAAGTTGTGGTTGAGGGGCGCTTCAACTATTACGCCGAGGGCGGAAGATTGTCCTTCATTGTGGATTCAATCCGCGCCACTGGCCAAGGGGATCTTGACGCAAAGTTTCGACTGCTGTGCGCGGAGTTGAAGGAGCTTGGCTATTTCGAGGAATCCCGCAAGCGCGCGTTGCCCATGTTGCCGCGTGGAATTGCGATTATCACTAGCGCCTCGGGCGCGGCGCTGCAAGATTGTTTGGCCGTGGCGGCGAGAAAGTTTCCATCCGTTCCAATCACGGTGATCGATGTCGTGGTGCAAGGAACCAACGCGGCTGCCGCGGTATCCAACGCCATCAATGTGGTGGATCTTGCCGCGCGGCGAATGCGCATTGATGTGATTCTGGTCACGCGCGGAGGTGGAAGCCGAGAGGATCTTGACGCATTCAATCATCGCCTGATTGCGGACGCCGTTTACGGCTGCTCCACTCCAATTGTCGCCGCCATTGGACATGAGTCCGACACTTCCGTCATTGAACTGGTGGCCGACGTGCGCGCCAGCACGCCCACCGCGGCAATGAACCAAATTCTTCCCGACCGCGACGAATTGAGCCAGCAATTGGACTTTGTCAACGCGTCGCTGCGTCAATCGTTGTTGCAATGTTGCCAATTCAAATCCCGCGCGCTCGCGCAAGTTTCAAGCCGTCCATGCTTGCGTGATCCGGCGCAACTTTTACTTTTGCCGCGCGCCAAGTTGTCGCATTTGAACAAGGAATTTTGCGCCAAAATGTTGGCGCGCATCGATCGCGCGCGTAGAACCAAACTGGAACTTTCAAGCCGTTTAGAAACCACTTCGCCAGCCGCAACGCTGGGACGTTCGCAAGCCAAGGCGCACGCCGCGCGCCAACGCCTTGACATGTCCATGAATCAATTCATCACGCAAGCGCACCGCGACTTGCATGCCATTGCGGCGCAGCTTCAAGCCGTGGGTCCGCAAGGCACATTGGCCCGCGGCTACTCCATTACAAAAACAAGCGATGGCCAACTCTTGCGCAGCGTGGCCAACACCAAGCCAGGCGAAGTGATTCGCACCATTCTGGTCGACGGCGAACTTCATTCACGAATAGAGAAGGGCGGGTAGATTTCAATTATGGCGAAAACATCCAGTGAAAAAACCAATGACAAAGTAGGCGACGCATCCAGCGCGGACGCAGCGATTTCCAATCTGGGCTACGAGGATGCAATGAAGCAACTTGAGTCCATTGTGGATCAACTCGAAAGCGGCGCCATTTCGTTGGAGGAAAGTTTGAAGGCCTTTGAGCGCGGACGCGCGCTGTCCAATCATTGCCGCGGCATTCTTGACAACGCCACCAAGCGAATTCAAACGCTGACCGCCGACGCGTTGGGCAAGCAGGAGCAGGAATAATCCAAGCTGTTATGAACGGAGTTCTAGAGCGCCTCTGGATTCTCATGCCGCATTTGGTGCAAGGTTTTTTTGTATTCGCGGCCGGCGCCTGCGTTGGAAGCTTCATCAATCTTATCGCGTGGCGCTTGCCGCGTGGTCAGGGAATTATCCATCCCGAAAGTCGCTGCGGCGCGTGCGGGCGCTCGTTGGCGTGGTTTGAAAATATCCCCGTGTTCTCATGTTTGATTCTGCGCGGACGTTGCCGCACATGTCGCACTAGTTTTGGCTACGAACATGTGGTGGTTGAACTGGCCATGGGCGCGTTGTTCTTCGCCACCTATTTGATGTTGTACGCGGGGCCATGGCGATTTCCAGCCGCGGAGCAAGCATGGTGGTGGACCCGTAACGGCCCCATCGCAACCATGCCCGCGCTGATTGCGATTTTAATTTGTTGGTCCACGCTGGCCACCGTGTCGCTGATCGACGCGCGCACATTTTATGTTCCAATTCGGATGACGGCTGCCGCAACCGTTGCCGCTTTTGTGTTGTGGAGAATGCAAGCGTTGGTGCCGTCGGTTGCGCAAAACTTCGCGCTGGGTCGCTGGGGCTTGGACATTCTGCCCACGCGGCTGTGCGTCGCCGCGGTCGTGGCCATGTTTGGTTTGCTTGTGTCAAGCGTGTTGATGTGGCGCGGCGTGATCGTGCGCAGCTTTATTGATTACGAACAAGAAATTATTCCGGCGCGCGTGATCCGCGGCGAGATGCTGAAAGAAATATATTTTTTAGTTCCCATTCTTGGCGCGTTCGCCCTTGGCTTCTGGCTGGGTCAATTTGAAATCATTCAAGAGCGCTGTGGTGGCGTCACCTTTGCCGTGTATGGAATGTGCTCGTTTGGATTTCTTGTGGGCGCCGCAATCATTTGGCTCACCCGCATTGTCGCATCGGTGTCGTTTGGCCGCGAGGCAATGGGCTTGGGCGATGTGCACATTCTTGGCGCGGCGGGCGCGGCGCTGGGTTGGAAAATTGCATTGATCACTTTTTTCATGGCGCCTTTCATCGCGCTTCCATGGCTTGCGATTTCCGGCGGGCTGAATCGAATTCGCGGAACCCAATCCAGGGAAATTCCCTACGGACCTTACCTGGCCATCGCGTGCGTGGTTTCATTCTTGTGCAATCCATGGATCGAAGCGTTTCTTGCAGCGCTCCTCACTCCAAACACTCAATGAATTGAAGCAATTCCGCAAACATCGCTTGACAAATGAAGTCGTTGCGTTTGCACTGCCACTTCAAAGCAATTCGGAGCTCGTTTCAGCAAGTCACAGGGACGTGTTGGGGGCTCTCAAACATGAAGGATTCCGCATTATGAAAACAACTCGTCTCATTTCCATTCTCGCCCTTGTCGCCGCCGCCACTTTGGTTGGCTGCAAGAACAATCAACAAAGTGTTGACGCACTGACAACAGAAAACGAAAGCCTTCGCAAGCAACTCGACGACCGCAACGCCGCTTTGGAATCAGCCGACCGCGAGCGACTTGCCGCAATTGCCCGCGCGGATGATTCCGACAAGGCCAAGGCTGCCGCTCCTGGTGGCGCCGCTGGCGATAAAAATTTCTCGGGCATTGAAGGCGTGACGGCCAGTCAAATCGGAAATGAATTGCATGTCAGCATTGAAGGCGACGTGCTCTTTGATTCCGGCAAGGCGAGTCTGAAGGACAGCTCTAAGAAAAGTCTTGACAAGGTCGCGGCCATCTTGAAGGAGAAGTATCCAGGCAAGTACATCCGCGTGGCTGGTTTCACCGACACCGATCCCATCAAGAAGTCCGCGTTCAAGAACAATTACTATCTTGGTTTCGATCGCGCCTATTCCGTGCGTGAATACATCATCAGCAAAGGTCTTGACGGCAAGGAAATTTCTTTGTCAAGCTTTGGTCCTGATGTTCCGTTGAAGACCAAGGCGCAAAGCCGCCGCGTTGAAGTGATCGTGGTCAGCAACTAATTCGCTCGTTTCGAGCATTTCGTTTGATACAAAAAAGCGGTTCGATTCAAATGAGTCGAACCGCTTTTTAATTTGTGCCATGCAAGCGCCTGAAACAGTGGGGGAATTTTCGCGCAAGATGCGCGCCTTGTACAGCGCGCGCTTAGAAACTCACGCCCAATCCTTCTTCTTTGATCTTGCGGATCAGCAATTGCAAATCGCGCATGGTCATTTCCAATCGTCGTGACGCATCGGAAAGATTCTCGAACAATTCTGGATCGCTCATCAAGCGGCCAACTGTTCCTTGGCCATCAGTCGCCTTCTTGGCAAGCGCGCGGATTTCATCCAGCGCCGCGGTCAGTCCCGCGAAGGCCGGCGCCACTTGCTTGAGCAACTCATGCGAATCGTTTTGCAATTGAGCCGAAAGTTTGGTGATGCCATCCGCCGTCGCGGTGGCTTGCGTGATCAATTCGTTGGCTTTCCACACGGCGCTCTTGAAATCGGAGCGCATTTGCTCGTCGCCAAGCCACGCCTGCGCGCCCGC
>CANKBX010000126.1 GCA_947480055.1 Planctomycetaceae bacterium | reverse complement strand
TTCGGCAAGGCCGGAATTATCATGACAACGCGTCCAGTGGATTGGAGCCGCTATCAAGAATTGCTTAAATTGCGGGACTTTGACGCCATAACCATGGGGTGGGGCAACAACGCGCCCGAGAGCGATCCTCGCCAAATTTGGCACAGTGAAAGCATCAAAGAAGGTGGCGACAATTTCACGCAGTGGAACAGTCCGCAATGCGACGCGTTGATTGAGAAGGGTCGCCGCGCCATGAATGAAGCCGAGCGCATGCAAGTGTGGCGTGAGTTTGAGGCGTGCGTGGCGGAGGATCAGGCGTACACATTTATTCGCGTGGCGCCGTGGCTGCGCTTTGTGAAGCGTGACTTTGGAAATGTGAACACATACAAGACCGCGCTTGAGCCGCAGGAATTTTTCAGAGTGTCCGCGGTTCCCGTGAAGAACTGACGCGAAAGTCCACGCATGGTCACCTACCTTGTCCGCCGATCACTATTGATGATTCCCACGTTGTTGGGAATTACATTGATGGTGTTCATGTTGCTGGCGCTGGCGCCGGGTGGAATTGGCGCGTCCATGCAAGCGGCGGGTGGTCAAGGCAACTCAACGGGGATCGCGCAGCAGCAGGCGTATCTAGAAGATCGCTATGGATTAAGCGAGCCTGTGATTGTGCAATATGCAAAATGGCTAAGCAGTATTTCTCCGATCAAGTTTGGCACGCGTGATTTGCGCATGCAGAGCGGCGAGCGCGTGAGTGTGCCGCGGCCCATTCCTGCGCCGTCGTTGCCACAGGTGTTTGCGCCGCCAGCCATGCCCAATGTGGTGTTCACGCCAAGTACGGATCAGAGCCAAATTGCCGAGTTTAAAGCGCTTCAGCGCGATGCCGAGGGAGCGCGCCGCAGTTATGTTGGTTCGGTGCGTTTGTTTCGCGACGCGTTGGCGGATGTGGCGCGCGCGGTTGGCGCGCCTTTGGTTGGTCGGCTTGATGGCAAGGGTGGCGCCAAGGCGAATGAATTTGGCGACGTGCTTACGGTGCTCGACGCGGCGCAAGCGCAAGCTGTCAAAGATGCGGCCGCGGCAACAGGCGCGTCCAACATGGCCGATGCAAAAAATAATTCCGACGCGTCCGCGGCCACGAGCCGTGTGGAGCAATTGGCGCGTGTGCGAGTGAAATTATTTGACGCCGCCAAGAGCATGGACACCAAGTGGGCGCTTGCCGAGGAGACTCGCCAGCGAGCCACGATCGCCTTCATGGCGGGGCCCTATCCCAAAAGTGGATTTCCGGTTATTCCAAATGTTGTTTCGCTTGACACCTCCGACTTTGGCGTGGCGTTCTCCAAGAATCGACCAGTGTGGGACTTGATCATTGAGGCGTTGCCCGTGACGCTGCTGATCAACTTGATTGCGTTTCCAATTTCATATTTGATCGCGGTTCCCACGGGCGTCATTGCAAGCGTGCGCCGCGGAAGTTGGTTTGACACTCTCACTGGCGTTCTCTACTTGTCGCTGTATTCCATTCCCACAGTGCTCGCGGGCGTCTTTGCGATTGGTTTTCTTGCCAACAATCAATATCTTGGATTATTTCCAGTGAGTGGTTTGCATGACACCACAGCGGACACAATGGCATTTTTGCCCAGCACCAATGTCGCTGGCGTTTGGAAATGTGGCTGGCTTCTTGATCTTGTGTGGCACATTGCGCTTCCGGTGTTGTGCCTTACATACGGCTCTTTCGCCATCCTTTCCAAGCAAACGCGCGCCAGCATGTTGGACAATCTCAGCGCCGATTATGTGCGCACCGCCAAAGCCAAGGGCGTGGCGCGCAATGATGTGGTGGTGCGCCATGTGTTTCGAAATAGTTTGTTGCCATTGATCACCATGTTCGTTGGAATTTTCCCAGCCATGTTGGGCGGCAGTGTTGTGGTGGAACGCATCTTCAGCGTGCCTGGTATGGGAAGTTTGGTGCTGGACGCTATCTCCAACAATGACCGCGATCTTATTTTGGCCGATGTGCTGATGATCGCCGCGGTGAATGTGTTCGCGTTGTTGCTCGCTGATATTTTATACGCCGTCGCGGATCCACGGGTGAGCTATGAGTGACATCAATCAAGAAACGCCAAATATGATTTCCGGCATCGACGCCATGCGCGGCGTTGGACAAACACGCGCCAAGGGTTTCTGGGCAGATGCGTGGAGCCGCGTGCTCAAGCGCAACGGCGCGCGCTTTGGTTTGCTCTGGATTGGCTTGATCGCCTTCTTCGCCATCTTCGCGCCATTGATCGCCAATTCACATCCGTGGATGATTGAGCAGATTGGCGCAAATGGTGAAGTGACCAGCCGATCGTGGCCACTTTTAGTCAATTTAACAGCCACAGATTGGCTTTTATTGCTTGGCGTGTTTGTGGGCGCGCCGTGGATTTTACTTGGTCCACGCTCGCTCACGCGCTCGCAACGAACGGGCATGTTCGTGGTGGCGGCGATTCAAGCGGGCGTGATTGTGGTGTTGGCGCCAACGCTTATTGAATGGGCCAGCGAATCTTCGCGCGCTCCGTGGTTGAAAGAAATGGCGCGTGGCAACAATGGCGGTTGGCCCATTGCGGCTGTTATTTCGCTTGGCGCGGCATGTGTTGCGGCGTGGATTCCATCTGTTGATTCGCTGTGGAAACGCGTGGCAAGCGCGCTTGCCGTGGCCGCCATCAGCGGAACTATTTCCGTGACCGCGGGCGGCGCAACCTTGATCAACTATGAGCGCTACATGGACAATGAAGCCGCTGGAAAAATCCGCTGCGTGTGGGCGCCCATTCCGTGGTCGCCGCTGTACACGCGCAGTGACATGGTTGCCGCGGCGCCCGGCGCCATGGTGGAGGAGTTGCCCAATCTTGAAAGTTGGAAGGGCACGCCATTTGGAAAAAGATTTTTTATCATGGGAACCGACGCGCTTGGTGGCGATGTGTTGGCACAAATGTTGTGGGCGTGTCGATTGTCTATTTCTATTGGCTTGGTTTCCACTGGACTTTCCGTGTTGATTGGGGTGACCATTGGAGCAATCATGGGTTATTTCGGCGGCTGGATTGACTTATTGCTGTTCCGTATTGTGGAAATCTTCATGGCGGTGCCGGTGTTGTTCTTGCTGATCGTTGCCGCCGGCGTTTTGCCACGCAACACCTACATGATGATGGCGATCATTGGAATGTTCTCTTGGACCGGCGCGGCGCGCTTCACGCGCGCGGAGTTTATGAAACTTCGCAAGCAAGAATTTGTGCAAGCTGCGCAAGCGGTGGGCTTGCCGCTGCGCGCCATTTTATTCCGCCACATGTTGCCCAACGGCGTGACGCCCGTGTTGGTTGACGCAAGTTTTTCAATTGCCGCAGCGATCAGCATTGAAGCCACGCTGAGCTACTTGGGACTGGGCCCCGATGGACAAGCCAGTTGGGGGAAATTGCTTTCAAGCGCCACGGCGAGCACGGGAACATTTGTATGGTGGCTTGCGGTGTTTCCTGGACTCGCTATTTTCTTGAGCGTGTTGAGTTACAATATGCTTGGCGAAGCGTTGCGCGACGCGATCGACCCCAAACTTCGCAAGGCGGCCCACTAATGGCAGACATTCACGCATCGGTTCAAGCACGTGCCGATGGAAAATTATTGACCAAGCCCGTTCTTGAAGTGGCCGACTTGGCCGTGAGTTTTGACAACGCCAGCAATCCTGGCGCGCCGCGCATTCAAGCCGTGGCTGGCGTAAGTATGAGCGTATTTCCGCAGCAAACATTGGCGGTTGTGGGTGAGTCAGGTTGCGGAAAAAGCGTGACGGCGCTCAGCACCATGCAACTTGTGCCATCTCCACCCGGGCGCGTTGACCGCGGAACCATTTTATTAGAAGGAACGGATTTGCTTTCTCTCACAGAGCAGCAAATGTTAAGCGTGCGTGGCGGTCGTGTGGCCATGATTTTTCAAGAGCCCATGACAAGTTTGAATCCGGTCTA
Source organism: Planctomycetaceae bacterium (assembly GCA_947480055.1). Taxonomy (GTDB): domain Bacteria; phylum Planctomycetota; class Phycisphaerae; order Phycisphaerales; family SM1A02; genus SYAC01. Next base: position 1,456 of record CANKBX010000126.1, on the reverse strand, counting down.
CACCATCGGCGATCAAATTCTTGAGGCGATTTTGCTGCACCAAAAAGTCACCGTTGAAGAAGCCATTGAACGCGCGATTGATTCGCTGGAGACGGTTGGAATTTACAACCGCTTGAAGGAGCGATTTAAAAGCGACGCGATGGCGCTCAAGCGCGGCAAGAGCGAGTTGCTTGATGAATATCCCCACCGATTTTCCGGCGGCATGCGCCAGCGCGTGATGATTGCCATGGCGTTGGTGTGTCAACCCACGGTGTTGCTGGCGGATGAACCAACCACCGCGCTTGACGTGACCATTCAAGCGCAAATTCTGGAACTGCTGCGCGATCTGCAACGCTCACGCGGCATGGCCATCATGTTGATCACGCACAATCTTGGCGTGGTGGCGGAGAACGCGGATGTTGTTTGCGTGATGTACGGCGGGAGAGTGGTTGAATATGCGCAGGTCTTTGAGCTCTTTGATCGGCCCATGCATCCATACACGCGCGGGCTTTTTTCAAGCATTCCAGGCTTGCAACATCGATTGCGCAGATTGACTACAGTTGAGGAGGTCACTGGAAATCCCGCCGAATTTCGGAAACTGCCAGGCGCTGAGCGTGGCGTGATTCCGTGGTGGCCAGGACTTCCCAAAGAGGCGCGGCCACCGCTCGAGTCTGAGCGCGAACCGTATTGCCTGCATGAAATTGAACCGGGGCGTTGGATTGGATGTTGGCGGACACCTGAGCTTGCTGCGAAGGGTTCTCGTCGACCAGAACTCGACTATCGCCGTGATAGTTAAGTTTGATTTTACTTCACGATCTGAAAGGTTTTTATGCCCCTGTTAAAAGTTGGTGCCAAGATTCCGGCATTCCTGTTGAAAGATTCAAAGGGCAAGGCGTTTGGATCAAGCGATCTGAAGGGTCGCTACTGCGTGATTTATTTCTATCCGCGCGATGACACGCCAGGCTGCACCATGGAGGCTTGCGAGTTCCGCGATCTCTCCAAGACATTTGAAAAACTGGACGCGGAAATTTTTGGCGTAAGCAGCGACAGCGCGGACAGCCACGTGAAGTTCAGTGATAAATTTTCTTTGAACTTCCGCCTGATTGTCGACACGCCCGACAAGTTGGGACGCTCACCGTTCGCCATGAAATTGGGCGTGTGGCAGCGCAAGATTATGTATGGCAAAACATATATGGGCGTGGTCCGAACCACATTTTTGATCGCGCCCAACGGAACCGTGGCGCAACGTTGGGACAAGGTGAAACCAGAGGGGCACGCCAAGGAAGTGGCGCAATTGATTGCCGATTTGAAGAAGAGCGTGAAGACCGCAAAGCGCGCCGCGGGCAAAGTTGTAGCGCCAGTGAAAAAATCCAAAGTCGTGAAAAAGTGATGCGGCACAAAATGTCTTGACGCTACTCTGTTGGCGTGTCAAACATAGTTCTGCAACTCAAACGCATTCACGCCTCCGCCACGCTGC
>CANKBX010000125.1 GCA_947480055.1 Planctomycetaceae bacterium | reverse complement strand
AACACTTCCTTCTGCATGATGTCGCCTTCATTGATTGGCGATTCATTTTTAATGGTGGCATGCTTGTCGCTGTTGACGGCTTGGCCGGTGTCGCCAGCACGAACACCACTGGCGATGGTGCGCACACCACTGATCTGCGTTGCAACAACCTTGATTACGTTTTTGTCATCGGACTTTGCGGCTGGCTCTACAAGACACGCAACACCACCGATGCCGGAAGTGTTCACCGCGGACACCACCGCGTTCTGAATCACCACGCGAGCGGAGTCGGTGAGCGTGCCGTTGGCGACGGCGAGTTCCGTGAGAGTGAGAGTGACGGGTGTTCCTTTAGAATCTGGACTGCCCGAAAAACTCTTGTCTGTTTTGTAAAGAGTGACCGGCGTGCTCATAAGCGAAGCTTCGCTTGGCATGCGCGGATTGTTGGCGGGCTCCATTTGAAAACTAAATCGTGTTGATTTAGAAAAAAGATTTTCATTGTCCGAACCAGTAACCGGAGTCGCGGTAGTTGGGGCAGGCTGCTGCGCAGTTGGAGTGAGTGTTGGTTTGATCTGACGGTTGGGATTACGCGCGTCTGGAACTAACTGCGGCGCGGGCTGAATTGTGGATTGCGCAAACGCAATCGTTGCAATGCAAGTGGACAACATGAATGTGGAAAAATATTTTTTCATTGGAAATGAAAAGTCAGATCTTGGATGATGGGACATAGTTACAATTTTCTCCACGAGGTTAGTTCAATCAAGTACCTTGGTTGAAGGTAAACCGCCGCAAGACGGTTGTCAATTACGCAGGCACGCAGGCACGCACTTAGAAGTGACGGACTGCTATCAAAAACTTTAATTATTTTGTGTAAATTTAATGTTGTAAGCATCACTCATGCAAAGAGTTATTTGCGCGTTCAGTGAATGCAGACTGCAGGTCCGTTCAGCGTTTGAATGTTCTTTAAAGACACATCTAAAAGACGTATCTGTATATAGAAAGCCACGGGGAATGAACTTTATGCATATCCAAAGGCGCGCAGCTAATGCTCCATAACTTTTATAGGCGCGGTGATGTAACCAGGCAGCGCGGATGCCGCGGGTTCATGGGCCAGGCGAGCGGCCTCCGCCACCGCGCGCGCGTAGTCGGCGTCGTTTGAGTTGTCCCACTTCACAAGCGGGCGAAAGTAGTGCGCCCAAATGAACTCTTGGTAAAAAACTTTCAAGTCCTTGGCAAAGCCGCCGGCGTCACACACCGCGGCGGCAACCAATGCAAGCCCTATAAATTTTCTCCGCGTGAATTGCATTGGACAAGCATAAGCAGTTGCCAAGGACGATCGATGTGTTGCAGGAATCAGTAGTGCGGATGTTTTTTGGCGAAAGTCATATGTGGCGGGTGGTGTTGATGTGTGCCCAAAAAATTATTTTTGTGAATTTTGCGCGGAGCGGATTAAATATGTGGTGTTACCGCCCCTGGTATAAAAATAAACGCGGACGTGGCGCGGCCGCGGCGATTTTAATTTATTACAAATTGATTGCCGGCTAAGCAACAGTTGCATAGCGCGCCTCGTAGTGGGATGTGAAGAGTGTGGAAGGTTACTTGCGGTTGCGTTTCGCCCGAAGACCCCAATTTAGAAAGTTGATCACAATGAAAATGAAAAGCAAACTTGTAATTTGGAAAAACCTCTGGACACAAATTGCATGCGTTCTGTTGGCCGCGGTTTCCGCGCGCGGAGCCAGCACATTTTCCTACACCGATCAGTGGACCACTGGCGGACAAGGCGTGTTGCGCGCCAGCAACGACACCGGCGCCGCGGTGACAAACTGGACGCTTGAGTTTGATTGGGGCGCGACCATAACCAGCGTTTGGAACGGAAGTATTCAAAGCAAAGTTGGCAACCATTATGTTGTGATCAACGCAAGTTGGAACGGCGCGCTTGCCACGGGCGCGGCAACAGAAGTTGGATGCGTGTTCAACACAAGCGCGCCAGGAGTGGGTCCAACGAATTTAGTTTTTAGCGCGGGCAATGGTGGCGGCACTGGTGGTGGCGGTAGCGGCGGCGGAGTGAGTATCGCGCCAGTGATCACCAGCGCAACAAGCGCCAGTGCAAGCGTGGGATATGCATTTACATATCAAATTACCGCGTCAGGAACGCCAATTTCATTTGGCGCCACTGGTTTGCCCGCGGGTCTTTCCGTGAGCGCAAGCACGGGTTTAATTTCTGGAAAGCCAACAACCGCGGGCGCGTCGAACGTTTCTATTTCGGCAACAAATTCCGCGGGCACTGCGTCCGCAAGTCTTTCGTTGGTTGTAACGCAGCCATCGCAATGTCTTGGCGACATCAACGGCGACGGCACGGTGGACAGTTCTGACATGGGCACTTTGTTGAGCACTGTTGGCATGGGTTCCACCAATGATTTAAATGGCGACGGCATGACGGACAGCGCGGACATTGGTGTGATGCTTGGAGTGTGGGGTTCATGCACGCCCGTGATTGATCCTGCGGGCTACGACAAAATGCCAACTGTGGAGCAGCGCAAGATTGTTGGCTACTACCCAAACTGGGGCATCTATCAAAAGAATTTTCCGGTGACCAAAGTGCGCGGCGACAAAGTGAACATGATCAACTACGCGTTCTTGATTCCGCTTGATCGCACCATGCCTTCGGCGTGGAACAGAATTGTGTCGAGCTACCGCGGTTGGACATATACCAACTACGCCGCGTACTTGCAGCAACCCGCGGGCACAACGCTGAGCGCTGGCGTTGGTTTATTTGATGAATGGGCCGACGCTGGCGCGGACACTGCGGCCGCGGCTTTAACCATGTCGCCCGCGTATAAATCCACCAGCAACTTTGGCCAGCTGCAAACATTAAAGGCGGCCAACAGCAAACTTCGCACAATGATTTCCATTGGTGGTTGGACATTATCAACTCCGTTCTTCAGCATTGCGCGCGACGCTCAGAAGCGTGCGGACTTTGCAAAGAGCGCGGTATACGTTGTGAAGCGCTACGGCTTTGATGGCATTGACATTGACTGGGAATATCCTGGCGGCGGCGGCCTTGAGCAAAATGGAATTGGCGACACGGCCACCGACGGCGATAATTATTTGCTGCTGCTGCGCGCGCTGCGCGACGAGTTGAACAAGCAAACTTTAATTGATGGCAAAACGTATTACTTGTCCATCGCTGGTCCAGGAGGCGACACCAATATCTCAAACATGGATCCCAAGAAGATCGCGGCGATTGTGGATTGGATAAATATAATGACGTATGACTTTCACGGCGGTTGGGATGCGATGACTGGGTTGAACGCGCCGATGGTGAATGTGGATCCAAATGCTGGCGCGGCAAAGTGGTCTATTGCGGGCGCGACGGACGTGTACTTAACTGGACTCAATGGCAAAGGCGGCGTGCCTGCTTCGCAACTTGTTTTGGGCGTGCCTTTCTATGGACGCGGCTGGAACAATGTTGAGGCGGGCGCAAGCGGAACTGGCTTGGGTCAAGCGGGCTCGGAGGGAACTTCGCCTGGCTTGGGCGAGACGGAGTTTCCATACAACTCGCTGTTTAGCAGCGGCGTGCTTGCGTATTCCAACGGCGTGTTCAGCGGCGCGGGCGGCTACACGCGCTTCTGGAATGCCACGGCGCAGGTGCCCTACTTGTATTCGGCCAGCGCCAAGAAATTTATCACCTACGACGACGCGCAATCCATGGGCGTGAAGATGAACTTTGCCAATCAAAAGGCGCTTGGCGGAACCATGTTCTGGGAAATGAGCGAGGACACTGACAGCGCCACTGGCACGTCGCTTATTGACACGGTGTTTGCGGGTATGCGGTTGCCGTAAACGTAGTTTGATTCAACCTTTATAAACGGATTAGGCATTTGTGATGTGACGGAAAAATTGAGTGCTGTTTGGGTATAGGTCATCCACCTGTAACCAGCTGAAATGCGTTTTTGGGGACTCAAAGCCCGAAATTGACTCAAAAACGGGCTTTTTTATAAAATGTGAGAATGCGAAGTATATTTCAGAACATTTTTCTGAAATAAGTATATTCGGCGCCACTCACCTTATATTCCCCTGTCCCTACACAACCCGCACCCAAAGAGAGAGCACATGCCCCCCGCTTCAGACGCTGTACCCGCACCACAACTATCCCGCATGCAATCCATTGGCAAAGACCTGATCGCCGGAACGGTTGTGTTTCTGGTGGCACTGCCGTTGTGCCTGGGCATTGCGCATGCATCCGGCGCGCCGGTGATCGCTGGAATTATTTCTGGAATCCTTGGCGGGATTGTGGTTGGCCTGCTCAGTGGATCGCACATAAGCGTGTCCGGTCCAGCGGCTGGACTTGCCGCCATTGTGATTTCACAAATTCAAGTGCTGGGTTCCTATCAGGCGTTCTTGTTGGCGGTGGCCATCAGCGGCATCTTGCAAATTGGATTGGGCGTGCTGCGGGCGGGCGTGTTGGCAAACTATTTTCCAACCAATGTGATTCGCGGACTGCTGGCGGCTATTGGTGTCATTCTTATTTTGAAACAGCTGCCGCATCTTGTGGGCCACGACACTGACTACGAAGGCGAAATGGCTTTCTTGCAGAACGACGGTCGCAACACCTTCAGTGCAATTGCTGAAGTGTTGCGCGCGTTTCTTCCCGGCGCCGCGTTAGTTGGACTGTCTTGCATTGCGCTGTTGTTTGTCTGGGGAAAAAGTCGGTTGAAGAAAAGTTTATTTCCAGCCCCCCTTGCCGCGGTGCTGCTTGGCGTTGCCATAAGCGAGTTGCTGCGCGTGAGTGGATCAAGTTGGACCATTGAGGAAAGTCACTTGGTGGAGGTGCCGGTTGTGGGCGTGAATGGACAAGGCTGGGACACTATTTTCAGCATGCCCGATTGGAGCCAGTGGAACAATCCAAAGATTTACACCGCGGCTATCACGCTGGCAATTGTGGCGTCGCTTGAAACACTTTTAAACTTGGAGGCCACTGACAAACTTGATCCACAGAAGCGCGTTTCGCCGCCTAATCGCGAGCTTTTTGCGCAAGGCGTGGGCAACGTGGCGGCTGGATTAATTGGCGGCATGCCCATGACATCCGTGATTGTGCGCAGCTCCGTCAATGCTGGCGCTGGCGCGCGCACGCGGCTTTCTTGCATTACTCATGGCGTGTTGCTGACGGTGTGCGTGTTTTTTATTCCCACATTGCTCAACCATATTCCGCTTGCCGCGCTGGCGGCCATTCTAGTGGCCACGGGATTTAAACTGGCAAGTCCAAAGTTGTTCGTACAAATGGCCAAAGGCGGACGCGCGCAATTTATTCCGTTTGCCATCACGGTGCTTGCCATTGTGTTCACGGATTTGCTGATAGGCGTGATCATTGGTCTTGCGGTGAGCTTGATGTTTGTGCTGAACAGTAATTTTCGCCGCGGCATGAACATTATTAAAGAGGAGCATGTCGGCGGCATTGTGAACCGAGTGGAGTTGGCCAATCAGGTGAGTTTTT
>CANKBX010000124.1 GCA_947480055.1 Planctomycetaceae bacterium | reverse complement strand
TGCGGCCAAGGTGATTCGCTGCGGCATTGGCGATGTGACCGAGCCGCTTCCAGAAGTTGCCGTTGCGGCTTTGCGCGAAGGCGTTGAAGATTTAGCCATTCGCGAACGCTTTCAAGGCTATGGACCGCCCACGGGCCACGATTTTGTGCGCGCGGCAATTGCCCAAAGCATGTTCCGCGAGCGCGGCGTCGACATTGCCGACGACGAAATTTTTCTTTCGGATGGAAGCAAGCCGGACGCAAGCCATTTTCTGGAATTGCTTGGCGGTGGAAATGTGATCGCGGTTCCTGATCCGGTGTATCCGGTGTATGTGGACACCAATGTCATGGCGGGCAATACCGGCGTGATGCAAGACGGCCGCTACGAAGGCTTGGTGTACATGGATGCGACACCTGAAAATGGATTTGTTCCAGAACCGCCTTCGCAATCGGTGGACGTGGCGTATTTGTGCTCACCCAATAATCCAACCGGTTCGGCCATGAATCGCGCGGCGCTCACGCGTTGGGTAAATTGGGCGTTGAGCAACGACACGATGATTTTATTTGACGCCGCGTACGAGGCGTACATTCGTGACAGCGATATGCCGCGAAGTATTTTTGAAATTCCAGGCGCAAAAAAATGCGCGGTGGAATTTCGCAGCTTCTCAAAAAATGGTGGATTCACTGGGCTTCGATGTGGATTTACTGTTGTGCCCAAAGAATTGACTGGGCGAACGCGTGACGGCAAGCGAATTGCATTCCACGGTTTATGGTCGCGCCGATGGAGCACATGCAGCAATGGCGTGAGTTGGCCGGTGCAAAAAGCCGTGGCCGCGTTGTGCACGCCTGCGGGGCAAAAGCAAATGACTGCGCTATGTGATTTCTATTTGGCCAACGCCGCCATTCTTCGCAAAGCCATCGCGGCGCAAGGACTTCAAGTGTGGGGCGGCGAGAACGCGCCGTATGTGTGGCTGAAATGCCCCGCGGGCCTTTCAAGTTGGGACGCGTTTGATGTGCTGCTGCGTGAAGCGCAATTGGTCACCACTCCGGGCGCCGGCTTTGGAAATTGCGGCGAAGGATTTTTGCGTGTGAGCGCGTTTAATTCGCGCGCGAATGTGGAGGAGGCCGGAAGGCGTCTTTCCTTGTTGACCGCGGCGCCGTCAAAGCGTTAGATTTAATTTACGCAAAACGCTTAAATGTACGCCTCAATCAGCGTGGACGCGTTTGGAAATTTGTCGCGCTCAATCGCCAAGGGCGACGGCGTTAAAATTTGTAGCTCGCAAATATGCCAAGCACAAGCGCCGTACCGCCATCCTCGCTCGCCACAAAATTGTTGGAGCTATCGTAGATTTTGAGTTGATTCATAACCGCCGCGCCCGCCACAAAGTCAACGCGGAATTGTGTGGCGGGTTTCCATTCAAACCGTCCATATAAAGTGATTTGCTGCTCAAGGCCGGCACCATTGGCGAACAAACCGTTGTCGTTGAGGCGGAACATTCGATATTCCCAAGCGCCGCCAAGGGCCGCATTGCACTGCGTTGAAAGTTCCTGCACAAGTTCCAATCCCACAGATGGATTTGCCTCTGGTCCGCGCACATTGGAAATACGCAACCCCTTTCGAATTTCCCAATCAACAATTGGAACTGGAACCGCAAGCACTGAATTATTCAGCTGGCCTTTCACCAACAAGCCAATTCCAAGCACGTGCGTTTCATCAAAGGCGTAGCGGAAATTTGCCAACGCTCCACCAGTGATGGTCTCGCCGGCGCTTGCATTTGATTCACCAGACATTTGCAGCAATGGCGCCGCGCCAACGGACCAATGATCGCTTAGGTGAATGTCAAAGCGCGGAAGAATGCCAAGCGTTTCCACATTGTTCCATGCGGTGGTGGCAAAAATGCTGTTGCCAGTGAAGTTGTAATAGTCATATTCGTAGGCAACTCCAACGGAAAGCGTGACTGTTTCGGAAAGGGTGTAGCGACTTGAAAGCCCAAAGAATGCGCGGTCGGCGGTATAGGAGCCACTGCCTTCAATGGAAGTATTGAATTGATGCATGTAGCCACCTGAGATTTTTAAGTTGTTGCTGGGTTTCTCAGTTGGTGGCGCGGTCGGAGTGGAGGCATTTGTTGCGGCCGCGGTGTTGGGCGCGGTTTCTGCCGCGACATTTGGCTTGGTTGTGGCTGGGGTTGTGGCTGGAGTTGTAGAAGTGTCAGGTGGTTGAGTTGCCGTGGTTGCTGGCGCAACTTTGGGCGGCGTCTTTGGCGCGGGCTTATTGTCACCGCCAATATTTTGCGCGATGGCGGAGCTTGTCAGCAGGGCGGTGGTTGCGATGTAAACATACTTGCGCATCATTTTTTATTTCCTACTGGTTGTCGTTCAGAACGGATATCGGCGGGAGTGGTTTCAAGAAGATTTTCTAAAATACTATCGGCGCTACGGCCCTCGGCCTCCGCCTCAAAGTTGAGCAGCATGCGATGGCGCATCGCGGGCAGCAACGCGGGGCGCACATCTTCAAAGGCGACATGCGCGCGGCCCGCAAGCAAAGCATTCACTTTGCCCGCCAAAATAAGCGCCTGCGCGGCGCGTGGACTTGCTCCAAAGCGCACGAATTGATTCACCATGGGCGTTGCAAATTCACTCTTGGGATGCGTTGCCAACGTGAGACGCACCGCGTAATCCTGCACGGCAGCATCCACGCGCACTTTGCGCACCAACTTTTGATACGCGATGATTTGTTCCGCGCCAAGCACCGCTTCCACTTTGGCCTCAACCCCGCTTGTGGTGCGCTCCAGAATGGTGGTGAGTTCCGCGCGCGAACTGTAGCCCACAAGTAGCTTGAAAAAGAATCGATCCAACTGCGCCTCTGGCAAGGGATACGTTCCCTCTTGCTCAATTGGATTTTGCGTGGCCATGACTAGAAAGGGCGGCTCAAGTGGGTGAGTCACTCCGCCAACAGTCACGCTGCGTTCTTGCATGGCTTCAAGCAGAGAACTTTGCGTCTTAGGTGTGGCGCGATTTATTTCATCGGCCAAAAGAATTTGCGCGAAGATGGGCCCCTTGCGAAATTGAAAGTCGCGGCCGTGCTCGCTTTCGACCACGATGGTGGTTCCGGTGACATCCGCGGGCATGAGGTCGGGGGTGAATTGAATGCGGCCAAATTTCAGTTGCAGCGCGTGACTGAGCGTGCGAATGAGAAGTGTTTTTCCAAGTCCTGGAACGCCTTCAAGCAGCACGTGGCCGCCGGCAAACAAGGCGATAAGCACGCCATCCACAACATTGGTTTGACCAACAATCACTTTGAGCACTTCGGATTTCACCCGCGCGAAATCATTGCGAAACATTTCGATGGCGCGCTCCGCATCCTTGGAATCACTCATGGGGGCATCATAGGGGAGAATAAATATAGATTTTGTATCATCACACGCTTGCGCAAATGTTTCTTTGACCCGAGGTTCTGACTCACAACCATGTCTTCCATTCAAACATATCCACGAAACGAGTCGCGCCTGAAGTTTGCTGGCGAGTCGGCGCATTTCAAACCACTCCTTGCAACCGCGTGGGGCCGGGCGCTGATCGCCGGAATTCTTGTGGGATTCATTCCCGTGTTGTGCGTGATATGGTTTTTTTTCGACCAGCAATTCGCCAACCAATTCACTCAGGAAGAATTGGAGCAGTGGGTGTTCCTGCGCTCGATTGGTCTGTTAGGTGATGCGTTGCCTTGGATTTGTCTTTCGGCGGTGATTTTGCTTATAGGAATTTTTGGCAAGCGCAGAGATATCGCCACATGGGCCGTGTTTCTTTGCGCTTCGATCGTGGCCAGTGGTGTCGTTGTCAATATTTTAAAATTTATTTTTCTGCGCGCTCGACCAAATTGGCACGGCGCGATTCCCAACGGCGGAAGTTTTTCATTTCCATCGGGTCACGCCGCCACTATCGGCGCGGTGGCGGTTGTGTGCATGTTGCGCTGGCCCAAATTGCTGCCCTTGGCTTTGGTTTTGGTGGCGCTTGTGGCGCTCAATCGAGTCATGTCGCAAAATCACCACATCACGGATGTGATTGCTGGCGCTACTTTTGGAATGACCAGCGCGTTTGTGGTTCAGTGGTGCTGGTGGAAATATCATCCGGGCACATTCGCGGACATGGGATAATGAGCCGTTGGCAAGACGGATTCATTCGAGCTTGAAAATGATTTAGATCAAGTGCAATTAAGCCGCGGGCGGACGAATTTGCAATTTATCCAACACGGTGTCAATCAAGCCGTACTTCAGCATTTCTGGTGAAGTGAGCCAGTTATTGCGTTCACAGTCCTCGGCAATTTGAGCCTCGCTGCGACCCGTGGCCTTGGAATAAATGACGTACAACTGAGTGCGCATGCGCAGAATGTGGCGCGCCTCAATTTCAAGATCGGTGGCTTGACCCTCAAGCACGCCCGCGATGAGCGGTTGATGCATGAGATTTTCCGCGTTCGGCAGCGCAAATCGCTTGCCCTTTGTTCCACTGCATGCGATGACCGAGCCCATGCTGGCCGCTTGACCAATGATGTAGGTGCAAATGTTGCACGGAATAAAGTTCATGGTGTCCACGATGCCCAGGCCGGCGGTCACGCTGCCACCAGGACTGTTGACATACAAATGAATGTCGGACTTCTGATCCTCATTGGCCAGGAAAAGCAATTGCGCCACGACCAAGTTGGCCATCATGTCGCTGACTTGTCCGCCCACGAAAATAATTCGATCGTTGAGCAGGCGGCTGTAAATGTCATACGCGCGTTCGCCGCGTCCGGTTTTTTCAATCACGATTGGAACAAGTGTCATAGTCGGGGGATCTCGTTGTTTGTTTGAGTTTTGGAAATTAAATCAGTTTGTCAATCACATCTGCAATCACGGCTTCAATTACTTTTTGGACTTGTCGGGAAACGCTGCGATCTCGTCCACCAGTCCGTACGCCAAGGCTTCCGTGGCGGTGAAGAACTTGTCACGCTCGCCGTCTTTGGCGATTCGTTCCACAGGGTTTCCGGTGTGACGCGCCAAAATTTCATTCAGCGCGCGCTTGTCCTTGATGATTTGTTCCGCTTGAATTTGAATGTCGGATGTTTGACCACCAACTCCGCCTGAAGGTTGATGGATCATGACCTTGGCGTTGGGCAAAATGTGGCGCTTCTTAGCTTGGCCAGCGGCCAGCAACAACGCGCCGCCTGAGTACGCGCGTCCAATGCAGTAGGTGGAAACTTCGCTGGAGATAAATTGCATGGTGTCGTAAATGGCCAGCGTTTCATCCACATCGCCACCTGGAGTGTTGATGTAGAAGTTGATGTCTTGACCGCGCTTCTGGCTGTCGAGATACAACATTTGCATCATGACGCGGGCGGCGCTGGATGGACCAATCTCGCCAATCAAGAAGACGACGCGATTTTCGAGCAGAAGCTCGTCAATGGTCATCTCGCGAGTTCGTTGGTAACTCGTGGAATTGGTGTTGGAACGAATGATCGAAGATAGAACTTCGTGCGGTAATTGAATCGATTGCGTCGACATGGAGGTCGAATCATAGCGACG
>CANKBX010000123.1 GCA_947480055.1 Planctomycetaceae bacterium | reverse complement strand
TGCCAATGCGGTGGCGGAGTTGGCGTGGGCGCACATTCTTGCGTGTGATCGTCGCTTGCCTGATCAAGTGATTGAAATGCGCAACGGATTATGGAAGCGCAAAGAATATTTGCAGGCCGCGGGTTTGCATGGACGCACTCTTGGCGTGATTGGTTTGGGACAAGTTGGAATGGAAATTGCGCGGCGCGCCAAAGCTTTTGGCATGAGTGTTGTGGCGTGGAGCCGTCAACTCACGGAGGAGAAAGCCGACGCAGCGGGCGTGCACTTCTGCGCCAACATTGTCAACTTGGCAAAGTTGGCCGATGTGGTGAGCGTAAGTTTGGCCGTGCATGAGGAGACGGACTTGTTGATTGGCGAGAAGTTTTTGAACGCCATGAAACCGAATTCTATTTTCGTGAACACTTCAAGTGGTCGCGTTGTGGATGAGGCGGCGTTGGCGGCGGCGGTTCGTGGCCGCGGCATTCGCGCGGGTCTTGACGTGTTCGCGCATGAGCCGGACAAAGATGACGCCAAATTTGATGAGGCCATTGCCAAGGTGCCGGGCGTGTACGGAACATTTCATGTGGGCGCTTCCACCACGCAGGCGGCCCACGCCGTGGCGGCTGAAACCGTGCGCGTGATCCGCGAGTGGTTGGAGAGTGGTTCCGCGCCAAATTGCGTGAATCGCGCGCGTTCCACGCCGGCCACTACGTTGCTGTCGGTGCGACATTTGAATCGTCCAGGCGTGTTGGCTCATGTGTTCTACACGTTGGGTCAGGCTGGAATCAACGCCGAGGAAATGGAAAATATTATTTACGATGGTGGCGAGGCCGCGTTGGCGCGCATTCACTTGAACCAAACTCCAACAGAGGAACAAATGAACACCATTCGTCGCAACGCAAATGTATTAAGTGCAAGCATCACTTCGATTGTGAGGAAATCATGAGTCACGCAACCCAAGGCAAAGTGAACGCGAGCGCAGTTCGTCCGATGGCAAGTGGACGTGTGTTTAATTTCTCAGCGGGTCCAGCCACCATGCCGCTTGAAGTGCTTGAGCAACTGCAAGCCGACTTGGTGGATCTGCGCGGTGGCGGCGCTGGCATTCTTGAAATTTCCCATCGCGGTGAATTGTTCGAGAAGATTTTGCAAGAGAGCGAAGATGCGTTTCGCAAAGTTGGAAATATTTCACAGGACTACGCGGTGTTGTATTTGCCCGCCGGCGCCACGCAACAATTTGGAATGTTGCCGCTTAATTTTCTAGCCGACGGCGCGAGCGCGGATTATCCAGACACCGGCGTGTGGACTTCAAAGGCCATCGCGGATGGCAAAGAGGTGGGAAAAATCAATGAAATTTGGAAGGGCGCGGACTTTGGATATAGCCGCACGCCGCGCGCGGGCGAGTTGAAGACCACGCCGGGCTCAACCTATTTGCATTACTGCTCCAACAACACCGTGTGGGGAACGCGTTGGGTTGCGCCGCCGCAACCAGCCGCGGGCGCGTGGTTGGCGCGCGACGCGAGCAGTGATATTTACGCGGAGCCACTGGACTTGAAGGGCTGCGCTTTCTTGTATGCCTCGGGGCAAAAAAATCTTGGTCCATCTGGCATGACCATGGTGGTGATTCGTCGCGACTTATTGAAGGCGCCTGTTCGAAAGTTGCCAAGCATGTTGCGCTACGACGAGCACGCCAAAGCGGAAAGCCGCTTGAACACGCCAGCCACATTTGGCATGCACACTGTTGGCTTGATGTGCCAGTGGATTCTTCGTCAAGGTGGGCTTCTTGAAATGCAGCGCCGCGCGAAGACGCGCAGCGATTTGGTTTTGGCGGCCATTCGAGACTCGAATGGTTTTTGGAAAGCCAACGCGCAAGCCGAATGCCAGAGTTTTGTGAACGTGCTTTTTCACGCGGCCAATCCCAAGCATGAGCCTTTGTTCTTAAAGGAAGCCGCCAACGCCGGGCTTGCCGCATTGGCGGGGCATAAAGCGACGGGCGGAATGCGCGCCAGTATGTACAACGCCATGCCCGTTGAGGGAGCCAAAGCGTTGGCTGATGTCATGCGTGATTTTGCGCAGCGAAACGGCTGATTGTTAGGGATTACACATCGGGCAATGACAAAGATGCGAATGTGCAACTGAAATAGGACCGCGCTCTTTGCCGCTATCCTCTCTCAACCTTATGACAGATATGTATGAATATGACTTGGTTGTGATTGGCAGCGGGCCAGCGGGCCAGCGCGCCGCTGTGCAAGCGTCCAAACTTGGCAAGCGCGTGTGCGTGGTGGAGAAGGGCGCGGGCATTGGTGGCGCGTGCATTCATTCCGGAACCATTCCCAGCAAAACATTTCGCGAGGCCGTGCGCAGCATGACGCGCCGCAGCATCACCCTGAGCATGCACGCTATGGGAACACGCCCCGTGCGTCCAACCATGGAAGCCTTGTTAAGCAGAGTTGATTTGGTGGTGGAACGCGAGAGCGAAGTTGTGCAGGATCAGTTTGACCGCAACGACATAGAAATTATTCCAGGACTTGCCCGGTTTGTGACTCCGAATGAAATTCATGTTGAAGGCTTGGATATCAATCGCACGTTGCACACGTCGTTTGTGCTTATTTCAACAGGCAGTCGCGCGGCTATGCCGGTGAAGATGATTCCGGACATGGAATGTATTTTCACCAGCGACACGATTTTGTCGCTGCCAAAAATTCCACGCACCATGGTGGTGATTGGCGCCGGCGTGATCGGCATTGAGTACGCCAGTATGTTCGCGCAGATTGGCGTGCAGGTGACCGTGCTTGATAAAGTGGATCGTCCGATCGCGTTCATGGAGACTGAATTAGTGGACGAGCTTGTGCATCAAATGCGCAAAAAAGGCGTGACTTTTCGCTTGAATGAAGAAGTGGCCAGCGTGAGTCGCTCGGTTGGACCCAAGCCCGCTGTGACCATTGAAATGAAAAGCGGCAAGGTGATTGTGACGGATGTGGTGTTGGCCAGCGCGGGGCGCCAAGGCAATGTTGAAGGTTTGGATTTACAAGCCGTGGGTCTTGCCGCGGATGATCGCGGAAGAATTAAAGTGGATGAGCGCTATCGCACCACGGTTGAAAATATCTACGCCGCGGGTGATGTAATTGGCGCGCCAGGCTTGGCGGCAACCAGTTACGAGCAAGGCCGCATTGCGGCGTGCGACATGTTTGGTTTACCTCACGTGGCTATTCCAAAATATTGGCCCTATGGAATTTATGCCGTGCCCGAGTTGAGCATGGTGGGATCCACCGAACAGGAATTGACCAAGGATTTGGTGCCCTATGAAATTGGCGTGGCGCGCTATTCCGAAAGCGCGCGCGGACAAATTCGTGGCGACGACCAAGGCGTGTTGAAACTTATTTTTCACCGGGACTCGCGCAAACTTTTGGGCGTGCATTGCATTGGAAGCCAAGCCACGGAAATTGTGCACATTGGTCAAGCGGTGTTGGCTCTTGGTGGCGGCTTGGATTATTTTGTGAACACGGTTTTCAACTATCCGACATTCGCCGAGTGCTACAAAGTTGCGGCGTTGAACGCGTTGAATAGATTCCGCGCCGTGGATGCCGAAGCCGCGGCGAAATAAATTAGCGTTCATTATGCGGCGAACTCTTTGTGAACGCCGAAGCCGCGGCGAACTCAATTTGCGTCGTTTTCGCTGTAAATCCATTGCATTTGCCATTACTTTGGCGAAGTGGGCGCGTTGGCAACATTCCAGGGTCCATCTAAAAATACTTTTATCCGCCCATGAATCGCCTTTGAAAAATTGAAATGTGTTTTCATTTGCGCCGCATAGGTGGCTACACTGCAAACTTGGAGAATTGGATTTGTTTGCACGGGGCCGTACCGGTATCGACCGGGCGATTCCAGACATTGGTGGCGCGCCGTGGAGCATACTGGCCACGTAAAAAGTATGCAAAAAGACGTCTGCCAATACGCAGTACGCACTCGCAGCCTAATTAGGCTGCATGGATGACGCTTGACGCCCGATGGAGTGTCATCCAAAAAACATCGGACTGGCGGAGAAACCCTGGCATGCGGTTTCCCGCGACACTTTGTATGCATAGGGTCATCCCAAGCGGTCAACAGCCGAAGGTGATCCGAAATCAAAGAGTTGACTACGCGCGTAGAGGCCCTTGTCAGGGCGTTTCGGCACAGGGGTTCAACTCCCCTCGGCTCCATTACTCGCCGCGGCGAATTCATACGGATTCGCGCGCGGCGTTTTTATTTTTGCGCACGAAAGCAATTGCAGTGCTTCCTTCAAGAAATCAAACTTGTCATGACTTCTACCAATTCGAATGTGCGCATACAGACACTTCGCGTGGATCCGTACGTTGAACGAGTCGATCAACGCGTCGTCGATTGGCTTGTTGGTTTAGGTTGTCACTAAAAACCTGCGGACTTGTGGCACGCCTTTGTCAACAAAGTGTGTAAGGGTTCAATAGAGATGGTCTTCTCTTGTAGGTAATTGAACCGCGCCGCATTCGGAGCATTTACCGCCGTTTTCCACACTGGCCCAGGTCGCATACCCGCAGAAAGGGCAGAACCCATTTTCGACCTTCGCAATGGTTTCGTGGAATTGGTACGCAATTTTTAGAAATCTAAGAAGACAGAATCCTGGTAACAGGGCCAGAATGATCATGAACATGAATTGCGCATAGCCTTTAATTGAAGGGGGAAAGTACGCATTAATGGAGTCGAAGAAATGAACTAGCGGGCTCCACTTAAATCGAGCCCACGTCAATACTCCGGCGATTGCCAATGAAACCGGAATAAAAAACAGAGCAATTTCAAGACTGATCGGCGGCGCTACAAACCGCGGCGCAAGCCCACGCACAATGAATTTGCTGGTTTCAGTGGATTGATATCGATAACCCTTCCGTCGAGAAATAATTGCATGGCCGACGGCCCACAGCAAAGTGAAAAAAATCCCCAGCAACAGGGGTGCCGCAGGACACACCCATCCCAGGTTTGATAAGAACGTCATTCCTCGCTCTCACGAAGTTTCGCCAGCACGTTGAAGTCCTCAAGCGTGGTCACATCTTGCGTGGTTTCTTTGCCCGCCGCCACATCGCGCAGAAGTCGGCGCATGATTTTTCCTGAGCGTGTCTTGGGCAAAGTGGTGGTGAAACGAATCATGTCCGGCCGCGCGATCGCGCCAATGTCATTGGTGACATGTTGCATTAATTTTTTGCGAAGCGCGTCGTCGGCGGCGTGCGCATAATCCGGGTGAGGCACGCAAAACGCTGCAATTCCAGTGCCTTTGATCTCGTGCGGCATGCCAACCACCGCGGCCTCAACAACCAATTTACTGCCCACCAAACTGCCTTCAACTTCCGCAGTTCCCAGTCGGTGGCCGCTCACATTGATCACGTCATCAATGCGGCCCATGATCCAAAAGAATCCGTCGCTGTCGCGGCGTGCGCCATCGCCCGCTAGATACATGCCTGGAATTTTTCCCCAATAGGTTTCAATGTAGCGCTCGCGGTCGCCGTGAATGCCGCGCAACATGCCCGGCCACGGTTTACGAATCACAAGCAAGCCGCCAGAGTTCGCGGGAAGTTCGTTGCCTTGCTCATCCACAATCGCTGCGTCCACACCGGGAAATGGCAGAGTGCATGAGCCCGGTTTCAGCGGCGTGCAACCTGGAAGCGGCGTGATTAAATGT
>CANKBX010000122.1 GCA_947480055.1 Planctomycetaceae bacterium | reverse complement strand
TTTCTAGCCGACGCGATTGAAGTTGATGTTGATGTGATCGCGGACTTCTCCCCCGACGAAAGTTCGCAGACAAAACTTATTCCACAAATAAGTCCCAACCCGCGCGCTGTTGTGTGCGGCGTCATGGAGCACATCGAAGAGGCCGGCATTCATTCGGGCGACAGTACCTGCACCGTGCCGCCATATTCACTTTCGCCGGTAATCGTGCGCCGCATTCGCGAACAGTCCATGGCGCTAGCCAAAAAACTTCGCGTGCGCGGACTTATGAATGTGCAGATGGCCGTGAAGGACGATGTGATTTATGTGCTTGAAGTGAATCCGCGCGCAAGCCGCACCACTCCGTTTATTAGCAAAGCGAAAGGTGTTGCGTATGCGCGCCTTGCCGCGCGCGTGATGATGGGCGCATCGCTTGATGAACTGAACGTGCATGAAACTGCCGACGCGGGTTTCTTCGCCGTGAAAGAAAGTGTTTTTCCATTCGCCAAATTTCCAGGCGTGGATGTGATCCTTGGTCCAGAGATGCGCTCCACCGGTGAGGTGATGGGCGCCGACCGCAGTCTGCCTGTTGCGTTTGCGAAAGCGCAAATTGCAGCGGGCGTGATGTTGCCTGTTCAGGGAAATGTTTTTGTATCCGTACGCGATAGCGACAAGAAGCATGTGTGTGAACTGGGTCGCTCGCTCACGCGCATGGGTTTCAAAATATTCGCCTCACACGGAACGCACGTGGAACTTTTCAAACAAAATATTCCCGCCACCGCACTGCGTAAAATTTCCGAAGGCGCGCGCCCCAACGTGCTCGACCTTATTCGCAGCGGCGAAATACATTTAATTCTAAACACCGCCACGCGCAAAGGCGGCGAAACCGATGAAGGGAAAATCCGCGCGCAGGCCGTGCGCAGCGGCGTGCCAATTGTCACCACTATTTCTGGCGCGCGCGCCGCGGTGCAAGCCATTGCCGGCATGCAGGCCGAGCCATGGAACGTGTTCGCCATTCAAGATTATTTTCCGCACCTGGCGCGCCCCGCTTTCAAGCCCGCGGCGGCAGCGCCCGCGCCTGAACACAACCGCGCCAATGACATCGCAAATAATAAAGACACTCACCCATCACCCGTTCACAATTAATGTGCGCCATACACGCCGCCCGCAACCCCCACTTGCATTTTTTAGCATCTGCCTAGAATGCCAACCCACATGTCGTTCAACCTGAATCAATATCTGCCCTCGTGGCTTCCCGCGCTTCCGCAAACCATGCAAATCATTGTTGGCCTCATCGTCATCGTGATCATGTTGCACGTGATCTTGATTGGTTGCGCCTATTCAATCATGCTGGAGCGCAAACTGAGTTCATGGATGCAGGACCGCGTGGGACCAAATCGCACCGGCCCATTCGGCTTGTTGCAGCCCATCGCCGACGGTTTGAAGTTTCTCATGAAGGAAGAATTTGTCCCGGCTGGCGCCGACAAAGTGTTGTTCATGATCGCGCCCGCGTTGCTCATGGTTCCCGCCATGATCACATTCACAATTGTTCCGTGGGCCGGCACACTGAACTTTGACACCTTGCCATTTGGTCTTG
This sequence comes from Planctomycetaceae bacterium, assembly GCA_947480055.1. Classification (GTDB taxonomy): domain Bacteria; phylum Planctomycetota; class Phycisphaerae; order Phycisphaerales; family SM1A02; genus SYAC01. Next base: position 4,104 of record CANKBX010000122.1, on the reverse strand, counting down.
CCGCAACGCTTGGTCTTGAGGGCATCAGCGTGAAAATGTGCGGCGCCGTGGTGAGTATTGGCATGATTTATTTGCTGGCCATCGCAAGCCTTGGTGTGTACGGCGTTGCGCTTGGTGGATGGGCTAGCAACAGCAAGTTCAGTTTCTTGGGCGGCCTTCGCGCCAGCGCTCAAATGATTTCATATGAAATTCCCATGGGTTTGTCGCTGCTTTGCATCATTCTTACGGCTGGCAACCTTGACCCATACGGAATTGTTGTGGCTCAAACCGGCAACGGCATGTGGAACATTGTGCAGCAACCTGTCGCCGCCATCATTTTCTATACATGCTTGCTTGCCGAAGCCAACCGCGCGCCATTTGATTTGGCCGAAGCGGAAAGTGAATTAGTTGGCGGCTACCACACGGAATATTCCAGCATGCGCTTCGCTATGTTTTTCCTGGGCGAATACTTCCACTTGATCACCGGCGCAGCGTTCTTCAGTTTGCTTTTCCTTGGTGGCTGGAGCATTAGTCCATTCGGTTTATGGTTCGACTTGCCAGCTGAAGGCAGCCTGCTTCTCATCGGCGCGCAATTCGCGGTGATGATGGCCAAGGTGATCTTCATGGTCGCATTCGCCATGGCTATTCGCTGGACGCTTCCGCGCTTCCGCTTTGATCAACTCATGCGCCTGGCTTGGGAAGGCCTTATTCCAACTTCGCTGATGGTGTTGCTCATGACCGCCGGATTCGTGTTCATGGGTTGGAATTCATACATCTGGATTGGCTCGATTGGTTGCATCGCGGTGCTGTATTTGGTTTCGCCACTTATGCCGCGCCAAGCCTCTCCAAATCACCGTATTCCCATGGTTGGAAGCCGTTTCAGCCCCATGGTCGATGGCACTGGTTCGGTTAGCCGCCATCCAATTGCCATGAGCGATGCGGCAATTCCTGATCCGCGCCAAGGCCCGCTGAGTATTCACTAGGTCGTTCGGCAAACATCCACCAGATTTGTCTATTGATCACCAGCCCGGCATTCACTTGCGAATATTTCAGCGCATCAACACCCACGGCGGCAACCGTAAGGGTGTCCACAAAATATTTTTTACGCAAAGCGTTTTGCTAAAACAACTTATGCCCTTGCGCCACATGTTGTGCACATTCTTGCGCGCACCAACAATCTTGTAATTCATCGCCCGCGCGCGGCAAGCCTTCGCATTTGTCCAACCCACGCGCCATATTGAAGCACGGCCCTCAAGCGCGCGGCACGCGATGGCATGCGCTTCACATTTGTTCCAAAAGCAGTTTCGGCGCGCCACTTCCAATACGCGCCGCGTAATTTAAACTTTGACAACACCGCAAGCCTTGCAAGTTGCCACAACGCATCAACTGTTTTCCCAATTGATGCGCCAACCCGTCCATCGTTTGTTGGTTTGAATGCAAGCACGCCTTCATCGTAATCACTCACTCACTGTTGGCGCTTCAAACAATTTTGAAAATAATTCCAACAATCACTGTGAAAATTGTCAAAGACGCACTATATTGTTCTTAACAAGAGCGCTTGCGCACTTGCCAAACTTGGTGATGCGATGGCGCATCACCACAGCACACCTAATTGCTCGTCACTATGCGACGCCGATCGAAACTCCGACTCGATTGGTGTCGCTGTCTGTATTGCCAAACAAAAATGATAAATATTGCGGCATTTGCGCCCGTTTTCACCGACGCATCCGCCCGCGCCGTAGAATCACCGCGTGGCAAAAGAACGCGTGTCTTATCTATGCGGCGCTTGTGGCGCCAACCATCCAAAGTGGTTGGGCAAGTGCCCTGATTGCGGCACGTGGGATTCGCTGCAGCGATTCGTTGAGGCAAAGCCAACGCCCGGCATGTTGCCCGTTAGCGTTCACATGGACACCGAACTCAGCAGCGAGGCGCAACCGCTTGGTGAAATTCAAGCCTCGCTCATTCCGCGCATTGCCAGTGGCGTGGCGGAGTTTGACCGCGTGCTTGGCGGCGGATTTGTTCCTGGCAGCGTTGTGTTGCTTGGTGGCGATCCCGGAATTGGAAAAAGCACGCTTCTGTTGCAAGCCCTTGCGGCTCTAGCCGATGGTGGCAGCACCGTGCTGTACGCAAGCAGCGAAGAGAGCGCGCATCAATTGCGCCTTCGCGCTGAGCGTCTTGAAACCGCCACAACAACCACCGCGCACGGCGCATCTCAAGCGCAAACAAACGCGCCAACTTCTTCGTTTGAAAATTCTCTATCGCAAACAACTTTGACCAACGAACAAGATGCCGCTACTTCTTCACGCGCCAAAAAACATGCGCCCAAAGATTTTGCGCAGAGCGATTCCGCCGCGCAAGAAACTCCCACCACAACCAAACGCACTCAAAACATTTCACGCGAGAAAAATTTATGGATCCACGCGCAGAGCAATCTTGCGCGCATTATTGAGCAGGCGCGCAAACTTAATCCAACCGTGCTGGTTGTTGATTCAATTCAGCTTGTGCACCGCGTGGACATTGATGCCGTTCCCGGAAGCGTTTCGCAACTGCGCCGCTGCGCGCTTGATTTGGTTGCGCTTGCAAAAACAACGGGAATTATCGTTGTAATTGTGGGTCACGTCACCAAAGACGGAATGCTTGCGGGCCCGCGCCTGCTGGAACATTTAGTAGATGTGGTGCTGAGTTTCGAAGGCGACCGTCATTACGCGCACCGCGTTGTGCGCGCCGCAAAAAATCGTTTTGGTAGCACGCTTGAAGTTGGTCTGTTTGAAATGACATCGCTTGGTCTTCGCCAAGTTGATGAAAGCGCGCTCGCCGCGGACCCGTCACTTGCTCCACGACCTGGCTCAGTATGTGTTCCAACAATGGCCGGCACGCGCTGCTTGCTTGCGGAAGTTCAGGCGCTTACCGCAACTGGTTTAGTTGGCGCCGCAAAAAGAAAAGCCTCGGGCGTTGATGCAAGCCGCCTTGCAATGTTGATTGCGGTGCTAGAACAACACGGCGGTCTGCGCTTAGGCGACCAAGATGTGTACGCCGCAGCGGCGGGCGGCCTAAAAGTGCTAGAACCCGCCGCAGATTTAGCTATTTCACTTGCAGTTGCAGGCGCCCGACTTGGCCGCGCCGTGCCAGATGGTTTCGCAGCAATCGGCGAAATTGGACTTTCTGGGCAATTACGCCCTGTTTCTCAAATGCATGAACGCATTGCCGCGGCCGCAAGACGTGGTGTTACCCGCCTAGTTGTGCCCGCTTCACAAAAAGTCCAAGCTCCTAAGTCCCTTGAAATAATCAAAATTGAGCATATTTCTGCGGCATTTGAGCTTCTAACCCCAAACCCAACTGGCCACAGCCGCTCAAAAACAGCGCGCCGTTAAGCTGGGCGCGTCATTCAAAACCGCCCAAAAATGAATTTTTTCTGCACTAATTGCAAAAAAATTCAAAATAAATTTGCTAAACAAAATTTTGCATGTTTAAAAAACACTCAACATATTGTGGCACAACAACTTACAAACCCAACATAGGCCTTTAAAACCCCCCTAACGCCTTAAAAATGGATATTTTTATCCCAAACACTACACAATAAATTTAACGACACTATGATCTTGCCCTCAACTTACGGATCTCTTTAGACCGATAGGTTGAGAACTCCCTCCGGTCTTTGCCTTTGTGGCAAGGACACCGACGGCAGGGTGGATGACGCAAGGTATGAACCCAGGGTCAGGGTGAATACCAGAAATTACTTTTATATCAGGAGCACATGCAATGAGTTTGACAAAATTTGTTGGTCTTCTCGCTTTCTCTGCTGTTGCCGCTTCGGCTACTGCAGCGTCTGTTGAGGCTACAAACGACACTAACGCACAAATCGCCGAGTTGAAGAAAGAGCTCAATGAGTTGAAGAGCCAAAACGGCGACAAGTGGCTTACAGAAGAACGCGCTAGCCAAATCCGCAGCGTAGTTCAAGACGTGATGGCAGACGCGGACACCCGCTCTAGCCTTCAAGCAACCGCAGCAACCTCTGGCTACAACAATGGATTCTTCATTGCCAGCCCAGATGGAAACTTCAAGTTGCAAGTGAATGGTCAAGTTCAGGTTCGTAGTTCATACGCCTGGGCAACCAATTCATCTTGG
>CANKBX010000121.1 GCA_947480055.1 Planctomycetaceae bacterium | reverse complement strand
TGAAGCGCGCAGATTGGATCGATTTCCGTGATCTTCACGCGGCAACCTTGGCCACGCAAACTTTGCGCGCAGCCCTTGCCCACATCGCCATAACCGCACACAACGGCTGTTTTTCCGCTCAACATCACGTCGGTGGCGCGCATGATTCCGTCCACCAATGAGTGGCGGCAACCATACAGGTTGTCAAACTTGCTCTTGGTCACGGAACTATTCACGTCGATGGCTGGGAACAAAAGTTCGCCGGCTTTTTGCATTTCATACAAGCGATGCACGCCGGTGGTGGTCTCTTCGCTCACGCCAATAATGTCCTTGGCCACTGGCTTCCAATAGCCGGCGTTAGTTTTTTGCATGTCAGTTAAAAGTTGCAACACAACTTTAAACTCCTCGTTGTCGGTCGTGTCTGGCGATGGCACCTTGCCCGAGTTGTTGAACTCAAGACCCTTGTGCACCAACATGGTCGCGTCGCCGCCGTCATCCAAAATCATGTTTGGACCAGTGCCGTTGCCCCAATCAAGCGCACGCCATGTGCACCACCAATATTCTGGAAGCGTTTCGCCCTTCCATGCAAACACTGGAATGCCCTTTGGATTTGCGACTGTTCCGTTTGGACCAACCGCAACAGCGGCGGCGGCGTGATCTTGCGTGGAGAAAATATTGCAACTTGCCCAGCGCACTTGCGCGCCAAGTTCAACCAAGGTCTCAATCAAGACCGCGGTCTGAATGGTCATGTGCAAACTGCCGGTGATGCGCGCGCCCTTGAGCGGAAACTTGCCCTTGTATTGTTCGCGTGCCGCCATCAAGCCTGGCATTTCATGCTCGGCGAGTTCAATTTCCTTGCGACCAAACTTTACGGTGGCTTCGCTGAGGTCCTTCACTTGGAAAGGAACAGTGCTGTTGAGCGAAAGTCCAGTGTCCATAAAGGTGGTTGTGTTGACGGATGGCTTGGTTGTTGAATTCGTGGCGGTTGCGGTCACAGGCAGGCTCCAAAAAGTGTTGAAAGATCAACGAAGAGTGCGGACTTCCGCATTCATCCGTTTATCCGGATACATGGACAGTCTACACCATACTTGCGGTTACGGCAACTTGCAATTTGCAAGAATTCGCTACCCGATCCGACCATCTTTATGTAAATCCCGACATTCGGCTTCAATTTCTTTCGACATATTCCATTCTAGGAATGTATCCGCAAGTATTTATTTGCTACCCAGTGGATATGAGTAAATAGATTCCGAGATCCAACACCACGCTTTCAATTTTTGTGGATGTGCATCCACACGAAGAGTTTGTTGCCCAACAATTTGGAAGGTTTCTGTGTTTACAAAAAAAACATCCGACCGTTTGTTGCGATGAACTTCCCCCTTGCTGTCGGTTGTTGTGTCATCATATGAGGTGTCTTGCAGGACATAACATGACTGCTCTTGGTATTTCTGAATACCCATACATGGATTTGAACTCAGATCTTGAGACATCGACTCATAATTTAACATCCAAATTCTAAGAAATTCGGCCGTATTACAATCATAGATAGGGCTAAACAAATCCCACTCTAAGAGACTGTCTCCACAACCAGATTTGTCCAAGCGCATTCGTTTCACTTTAGATTCTGGCGCGGTTGTCGTGCTTGCAAGTATCCACTTGCCCGTCTTCATGTCATGACGACTTTCAGTAAACACTGGTCTTTCATTGCCGCCATGAAAACTCCACGTTATATCGGCAGGATCGGTGGCTGTGGTACCTGCACGACGAATCTCTACTTCATAACCATCACGAGTCATAACTGCGTCAACTTCAATAGAGACAAGAAGCGCTTTGGGATGATGACGAATAGTTTCTACATCCAACATTTCTTCGGTCGAGGACATTTCAACCAATACTTCGGTTGCAGTCTGTGTGGCATGTACACGCAAATTTGTAAGATCCTTGTGAGAATCCGACCATTTTGTAGCAATCACATCTGATGTTGGCATGCATCCTAAAACACTCGTGGCAACGGTGGCAAGCAGCACGGACTTTAAAGTAATAATCACAGTTGTGGCCCAACAATAATTGGATCGATTTCTATTGTTTTCTGCATCACGCACCAGGCGTTGGAGACATTAGTGCCTGTGCATCGTTGCTTCGTTTTGCAGTTAGCTGGAATGCAATCGCCAATAAGATATCCTGCGCTACAGGTACATTTTACTTCGTTGGAAACTATGACGGATACTTCCACAATCCCTATATTCGTGTAATAGTATTCAACGGTTGGGATTTGATCGCTATCCGCCATCGTCACACAAGAAAAAATTAATAAGAAACAAACAACCGTCCGGGGAAGTGAATTATTTATTTGTAACATATTGTATTCTTTTGTATAAGTTTAAAAGATTTTAAAACTTACTAAATTAAACATATTACAGAAATTTACGTAGTCAAGAAAAAAATCTTTTATTTAAACGATTTATTCCTGTCAGTATCAACCTCGGCTCTTCGTAATGTGATGTGTAAAAAAGCAAGTCGTGCTGCATCACGTACAGTTTTGGGATTTTGGGTACGTGCAATTGCTCTTAATAATTTAGAAATTTCCTCTTTTGATAAGTGACGACCTTTAGAAATTGTGAACCTCTTACCGCATTTAAGCAAGACTTTGCATCCGGCTACGTGGATTGCTTCATTGGAAGCATTTCTACGGCAACTTGCCGTTTCCAAGAATGCGCTATCTTTATAAAGGCACCGATCCGCTTGATCTGTCTGGCATTTTCTAGGCCATCACGCCGAACGCCCCGCCGAGCACCGTATGGAACGAATTAAAGGCATCGCCGCTAGTCCCGGCATCGTGTGGGGAAAAGTTCTGCTTCTAGGTGAAGCTGAAACCCACGTTCCGCGTCGCATCATTTTAGAAAAAGAAATCACCGGGGAAATTGATCGCCTGCATAAGACGCTTGAGCATGCGTTGCGCGGATTGGCTCAACTTCGCCAGCACACTGAGCGCGAGCTTGGCGCGGACGCCGCGAAAATTTTCGCCTTCCATGAAGGCATGCTGAAAGATCGTTCGCTGATTGATCCGATAGAAAATTCCATTCGCGTGGCGCACGCCAATGTTGAAGCCGCGGTCACGGATCAATTTCAAAAACTCTCGCGGCAATTTCGCTCCATGGGCAATGAAATCTTCGCCGCCAAGGCCGACGACATTCTTGATTTGCAGCGACGCGTTTTAGGTTTGCTCATGGGCGAGGAAGAAGACCGGCTTGAGCGGCTAAGTGAACCAACAATTATTGTGGCGCACGAACTCACGCCAAGCCAAGTGGCCGCGGTGCCGCGCAGCAAGGTGATTGCGTTCGTGACGGAAGCCGGTGGCCTCACCGGCCACACTTCAATCGTGTTCCGCGCCATGGGCGTTCCCGCCGTGGTGGGCTGCTTAAATATCGCCAAAAAGCTGCAGGATGGCGATGAAATCATTGTCGACGGCGACTCCGGCGAAATCGTGCTCAAGCCCGACGCGCAAATTAAATCCGACTTTCAAAAGCGCGCCGAGCAAAGCGCGCGCGTGCGTTTGAAATTAGAGGAGACGGATTCGCTTGAAGCCATCACCACCGACGGCGTGCGCATTCAACTGCACGGCAACATTGAATTTCCAGCCGAGGTGGAGAATGTGCTCAAGCATGGCGGCGACGGCGTGGGTTTGTACCGCACAGAATTTTTATTCCTGACCAGCGACACTCCACCAGATGAAGAGGAACAATTCGAGTCCTACAAAAACACAATCTTGATGTTGAAGGGACGGCCCTGCACCTTGCGCACGCTTGACCTTGGCGCCGACAAGATGACGCAAGAAATGTTGAGCGAGCCCGAGCGCAATCCATTCTTGGGTCTGCGCAGCATTCGTTACAGCTTGCAACATCAACCCATGTTCAAAACGCAACTGCGCGCCATTCTGCGCGCCAGCGCTTTTGGTCCCGTGCGAATAATGTTTCCCCTCGTCAGCACGCTGATGGAATTGCGCCAAGCAAAATTGATCGTGCGCGATGTCATGGAAGAGCTGGAAGAAGAAGGAATCGCCTTCGACCCGCAACCCAAAATCGGCATCATGATTGAGGTTCCCAGCGCCGCCCTGATGGCGCGAACCTTTGCCACCGAGGTGGATTTCTTCTCGATCGGCACCAACGACTTGGTCCAGTACACCCTGGCGGTCGACCGAGGCAACGAACGCGTGGCCAATCTATATACAGCGGCCAGTCCGGCGGTGCTGTATTTGGTGAAAAACACAATTCGCGCCGGCCGCTACGCCAACATTGAAACCAGCCTGTGCGGTGAGATCGCCGGTGATCCAGTTTTCACCATGTTGCTTATTGGCATGGGTTTGCGTACACTGTCGATTGTTCCAGGACAAATTCCGCTCATCAAAAGGGTGATTCGGTCAGTAAACCTTGAACTTTGCGAACGCCTCGCCCGAAAGGTCGGCTCGTTCGACTCAGAGCACCAGATTCAAACAAGTCTGCGCGACGAGTTACGAAAATTAGACCCCGCGAACTTCGGCGGCTGGGCTACGGCCTGAGCCACGCGGGACAACAGGAACTCGATTCTGCTTTGACTGCAGATGTCGCCCCCGAACAATTCGGTGAGGTGCGGCCCAAGCCAGTCTTCAGAATCAATGGCGGAACGCTCATGATGTGCGATCAAACCAATCTCAGTTACCCCGGGATATATCCCCGTTGCGGCTGTATTTTGGAAATCGCGCGCCACTAGCGCCCGCCACGAATCGCCGCACATTGCGGCAGGATTGACACGTGGTAGAACCTATCGACCCCAAAAACACACCGTCTGAGACCCCTTCGCACAATTTTTCCGCAAGTGATTCAACTGGCGAAGCCAGTGGTCACGCCACTGATCATGCTGGCGAGCATGGCTCCGCGCCAACTTCGCAAACCGAACACGCTTCGGAAACCGAGCACGCCGGCGACCACCTGCCAACTGGTCAAATCTGGACTCCATTTGAGGAGGCCACCCCACTTCCAAAGCGTCACGCACTGGTTGAGTCAGACGCTACTGATGATGCGAGTGAAATTGAAACAACCGTAACGGATGACTCTGAAATCGACAGCGAAGACGCGCTCGAAGAAGTTGAGGAGATTGAAGAATCCGATGACGTCACCGCGGAAAGCGACACGCTTGAAGAAGGCGCAGAAGTAGTTGAAGCCTCCGAGGCTGGCGACAATGTTCAAGGCACCACCCAAGATGTCACCGCCGATGGCGCGCCAGCAAAACCTGTTCGACGAGTTGTGAAGCGCCGCGAAGCGCCGAAAGCGCGCGACACCATCATGGTTGTGAATGAAGTTCCTGGCGACGAATGTCGCGTGGCCTTTGTGCGCGGTCGCCGACTTGAGTCGTATTTCGCCGAGCGCGTGACCAGCGCCACCAATGTGGGCAACATTTACAAGGGCCGCGTCACCAATGTGGAGGCCGCAATTCAAGCCGCTTTCATTGATTTTGGTGAAGGCCAAAACGGATTCCTGCACATTAGTGATTTGCATCCAAAATATTTTCCAGGCGGCATCAAGGCCGAAAGCGTTGGCCACAAAATTCCGCGCCACGATCGACCAGCCATTCAAGATTGCGTGAAGAAGGGTCAAGAGATCACCGTGCAAGTAATCAAGCAAGGCATTGGCACCAAGGGTCCAACGCTCACTAGTTATGTCAGCGTGCCTGGCCGTTTGTTGGTGATGATGCCGGACATGGACAAAGTTGGCGTCAGCCGCAAGGTTGAGGACGAGCAACAGCGCCGCGAGATGCGCAAGATTTTGGACTCGCTTGAATTGCCCG
>CANKBX010000120.1 GCA_947480055.1 Planctomycetaceae bacterium | reverse complement strand
TGAAACTCAGTCATTGGTCACCTGCGTTCTTGGAACAATCAAGGACGAGCAAATCATTGACGGTCTCATGCCTGAGTACGCGAAGAAGTTTTATCTGCACTATTACTTCCCTCCATTCTGCACGGGCGAAGCTGGCCGCATCACTGGCCCAGGTCGTCGTGAAATTGGTCACGGCGCTTTGGCCGAGCGAAGTCTGCTTGCCATTTTGCCAAACCCAGAAGATTTTCCATACACCATTCGCATTGTCAGCGAGATCACTGAGAGCAATGGCTCCAGTTCAATGGCAAGCGTGTGCGGTGGTTGCCTTGCAATGATGGATGCGGGCGTGCCTATCAAGGCCACGTGCGCGGGCATCAGCGTTGGACGCTTCACCTCCAAAGATGGAAAGGTGACGCACGTCACCGACATCATTGGCGAGGAAGATTTCTTTGGCGAAATGGATTTCAAAGTCAGCGGAACTCGTGATGGAATCACGGGCATTCAGCTTGATTTGAAGGCACGCGGACTTGGCTTTGAGGAAATCGCGGTCATCTTCACGCAAGCGCGCGAAGGTCGTCTGCAACTCATCGACAAGATCGAAGCCGTCATCGCCAAGCCTCGCGCTGAGATGTCGCAGTTCGCTCCACGCATCACCAAGGTCAAGATTGATCCAGAGAAGATCGGCAAGCTCATTGGTCCAGGCGGAAAAACAATCCGCTCGCTTCAAGAGCGAACCGGCGCGCAGATCGACGTGGAAGAAGACGGAACCGTGTTCATCGCGTGTTCCGACGCGGCCAAAGCGGCGCAAGCCAAACTGGAAGTCGAAGCGCTTGGCGCCGAGATCAAGGTTGGCTCCGTGTTCGAAGGCAAAGTTGTCGCGGTCAAAGAGTTCGGCGCATTTGTGGAGTTGGTGCCAGGCACCGACGGCATGTGCCACATCTCCGAGCTCGCCCACGGCTTTGTCAAGAATGTTCTTGAGCACGTGAAGATTGGCGAGTCGATCAAGGTGAAGGTGATCAATGTCGATGAGAACGGTCGCATTAAGTTGAGCCGCAAGGCTCTCTTGACACCGGAACCAGCGCCAGCGAACTGAGCGAATTTCGTTGTGCGAACCAAACTTGGTCGCATGCCAAGTTCGTATTTTGGGACTTTCAATCCCCGCCCATTCCAATGGGCGGGGATTTTTTTGAACCAATTTCACCCCCCGTCCACATTTTTTAAGGCTGCGAATTTAGATCCACGCCTTTAAAATCAGCACATTTTCCCACGAAATAGCACGGAATTTCCAATTCGCCCTGGCGTTATGCAAGCCTTGCGCCAAAGTCCTTAAGAAACAATTACTTGTGAATGTTTTTGAAATTTCCCTTGCATAAGTGCCAAAATGAACGCACAATGCCAATACGTTAGGTGGGATTTTTTTACAACATTCTGGAGATATTGAACATGAGCAATGAAACTGAATTCGTAAATGTCCAAGGAACCGTGAAGTGGTTTGATCCACGCAAGGGTTTTGGATTTGTTGTTGGTCCACAAGGCGAAGATATTTTCGTGCACTTCTCCACCATTGAACAAGAAGCTGGCTTCCGCACTTTGCGCGATGGCGAAGCGGTTACGTATTCCGCAACCAAAGGCGCGAAGGGTTGGTCCGCAACCAAAGTGCAATCAAGCCGCGTGCCAACCCCAACCACAACTCCGACCGCATAAGTCGCAAGTATGTGATTGTGTTTCAAAGCATTGCATTTTGTTATTTTAGTATTAATATTTTGAATTATGAACGCCCGCCTTTCTTTCACAAGGCGGGCGTTTCTTTTTCAACGAGTCCTTGTATAGACATTGGCATCTCATGCTGAATTCCATTCCAGCAATTCTTATTGGTGCCGTGATTGGCGCAGTGTTGGCTGGCCTGGCGGCGGCGGGTCCATTGCGTCGGCGCGCGGCCCGCGCTCTTGCCGCTGAGCGACGCGCGCAATCCGCAGAGCGTCTGGCGGAACTCGGAAGCATGACCAGTGGCTTGGCGCACGAAATTAAAAATCCACTTTCAACACTCACGCTCAACGCGCAGTTGCTGCGCGAAGAAGTGCTTGACTCCGATTTGCCAGAGCCCGTACGCGCAACCGCCATCAAGCGCGCCGACGCGTTGGCGCGGGAGTCCAGTCGATTGAAAGATATTTTGAGCGACTTTCTACGCTTTGCTGGACGAATGAAACTTGATCCGCAGCCGCGTGACTTGCGCGAACTGGTGCAAGAGCTCGCGGATTTTTTTCACCCGCAAGCGGAGCGCGCGGGCGTGCTCATGCGCATCGACAATCCGATCTCGCCCGCGACATGCAATGTTGACTCCGGATTGTTGAAACAAGCCATTCTTAATTTAATTATCAACGCGGTTCAAGCCATGAGCCCCGACGGTCAAGTTGCCGTGGGCGAAAGCCGCGGCGAATTATTGCTGCGCATTGAGGCTGTTCCAGCCAACAAATTGCACGAAAGCGGCTACCGAATTGATGTGATTGACTCCGGACCCGGCATTGATGCGTCGCGCCTTGCGACTATTTTTCGCCCCTATGCCAGCACCAAGCCTGGCGGAAGCGGTCTTGGACTTGCGACCACGCGCCGCATTGTTGAGGAACACGGCGGCCGCATAGAAGTCTTCAGCGACGCGTCAAAGGGCACATGCTTTTCGCTGTTCTTGCCCGCAAAATCACTCTAGCCAATCTTTGGCCTTCAAGCGCTGGGGAACATATTCCTCGGTGACGTAGGAAATATCCTTGGTGATCAAGGACTCCACTTCCATTTTGAAACCGTTGGTCAGCAGACCTTCAATTTCTTTTTGCCACGGCTTGTGGCCTTGGAACCATGGATAGGCGGCAATTTCTTTGGCGCGCTTGATGTCGTTGTCATTGAGCGCAATTTGCACATCGTCACTCAGGCCGCACGCTTTGTAATCCTTGGCGCGAATGCCAAGAAACTTGGCCTCGGGAATTGCAAGCCGCTGACTTTCAAACGCCAACGAAATGGAACCCTGCTTAATGACGCTGTAGATGTAATGCCCCCACGGATCGCAATCAAGCAAACAATACACGGGCAACTTTAATTCCTCATGCATGCGACGAAGCAATCGACGCACGCCGCGCGGAGGTTGACCGCCACCTTCGGTGAGAATGCAATTGTGCTTCTCCCAAAATCGGTCCTCGTTGAAGCGGCTCCACACGGTATTTTTTTCAACGTGCAAAATAAACTTGGCTTCGCACTTCTTGAACTGAATCACATCGGGTTCCACAATGCTGGGAATGGCGTAGCCGCCTGAACCCATGCGTCGGCAATCGATCTCGTCGCCGGAATCGATCAGCGTGATATTGCCCACAATACTGCCGGCTTTCTTAGCGAAAATATGAAGTTCCTCGCGCAACGCGGTCAGTGAAACTTCCAGGTCCTCCAGAATTCCGTCGGACTCCGTTTGATCAACGAATGTTTTTTCCTTGGTGCCGGCCACCGTGTGCAGGCCTTTATAAAACATACCGCGCAAGCTCAGCGTCTTGTCGGCCTCAATTAAATCTTTGATGGAACCAGAATGCAAAAGCGTCTGCATGAAAATTTTCGCCTGATTCAAATTGAACAACTGCCGATCTTGCGTTGCATTTCCCATTTCAAGAATGCCGCGCTTCTTGTTCCAAATCGTGTTGGAACGCGAACGCGTGGGCACGCTGACGATGGGTTCCTTGCCGCTCAACGCGGCCTTGGTCACGGTCTCCGCAAGCACATAAATCTTTTTATGCGTGTTGACATCGCGGGCTTTGGTGGAAACTTGTTTGGTTATTTTCTTGGCCATTGGAACTCCATTCAATCCGCTTCAAAGAGCGTTGGGGAATCATCATCACGCTTGGATTTTTTAATCTTCGCACTTTCGTTGGCGGAAACTTTGCCGCGCTTTGTCTTGACATTCACATTTGCACTTTGAAATGGTTTTTTGGCTTCCAAATGCGAATCTTTCACTTCGCTGCGGTCGCTTTGCGCCAGCGCTGGAATGGCGTTGGCCACAACCAACACGCCCTCTTGATCGGACGGATCCTCCGCCTTGACCACTTTTCCATCTTCGTTCAACACTTGATCCGCTTGGCGCGTGCGCTTTTTAGCTTGCGCCAACAACGCGTCATACACCTCGCGCGTGTCGGCGCCATGAATGTGATGCAGTGACTTGGAAACTTCGCCAATGTAGCGTTCAAATACATCGCGGCGCTCGCCCTCGCGGCGCATCTTCAAACGCTTGCGTAAATAACTTCCAAGCTTGCGCCCGCACTCCATCAGCGCCAATTTCATCTCCTTGCGAATTTCGTCGTAGTCGGCGATGGCTTCTTTGGACTCGCTGGTGAACGGAACCCACACGCTTGCCATGTGAATTAAAATCACAAGCGGTCCCGTTGGCGTGCTGCCACGCGGCTGCGTTAAACCATAGTTTTTCCAGCCTGTTTCAGCCACGGCTTTGAAACTGGAGCACGCGCTTTGTTGAAACAAAAGCGGCACGCGATTGGCGAATCGAATCACGCGGCTTGATTCTTCTGTCGGCAACTCGCCACCAAAGGCGATGGCCGCCTCAATTTGAAATGGACGCCCACGATAAATTTCTGGCTCGCGACTGCTGGCCGCGTAAAATTCCGCGCGCACGCCCTTGAGCATGCCCGCCAATAATTGCCGCACACCAATGGGCGCCAAACAATCAACCGGTGGCGGACCCAACTTGGCCTCTTGAAACGCGGCGAACAATTTTTCCGCTTGCTGCGGCTCAACATCACCAGCGCGCGTACGGCTAGTGGCGCCCGCGGCCTCGCACAACGCTCCCGCGGTGCTGGCGGACACGCGGCAAAATTGATCTTGCAGAAATTTGTACAACGAGCCCTTCTCCGCGGCCTCGTATTCCTTCAACATTTGCAGCAGCGTTCCCAACTCCACGCCCTTGGGATGCGGCTGGATTTCGCGTGTTTCTGGCGGTAATTCATTCACCGCGCGCGGAAACATAATCACGCCATGATGCTCGGAAGTGACTTCAACTTTCACCTCGCCAGCGTCCACGGCCGTGGCCACGGAATCAGCGGGAAGTAGTTCCTCATCATCCGCGCCGCTCTCACGCGATGGCGGAACATAAGTAATGCGTGCGTGCGGATTGGCGATACCAGTGAGTTCCAGAAACTCATCAACTGAACCGCGGCCCTTTTGATAGCGACCTTCAAGCTCAATGGAAACACTTGTTCCAGTTGGAAATATTTTTGGACTTAAGAAACCGTCCGTGGCCGCGAGCGAGCGCGAGCCCGCCGTCACGTCGCGCAACTTGGCTGGCGGAAAATCTTTCGTCTCAGCGTCGGCTGTCACCTCGGCGCGATTTGTTTTTGTGTTCATGGCCAACTCAATGCGGTGCGCCGCGTCGCTTGAGCGAATCTTGGTGACAATCTGCATGGGCTTGCCGGTGGTGATCAATCCATACATGCCCGCCGCGCTGATGCCGATGCCCTGCTGTCCACGGCTCATCTTCAAGCGGTGAAACTTGGAGCCGTACAAAAGTCGCCCGAAAATATTTTCGACTTGCTTGCGCACAATTCCTGGGCCGTTGTCCACCACCGTGATTCGATAGCGCGAACTCTTGGAAGTCGCGGGCCGATCAGGCTGCAAATCCTCAATGATCACCGCGAGTTCTGGAAGAATGCCGCCTTCTTCGCAGGCGTCCAAACTATTGTCCACCGCCTCTTTCACCGTGGTCAACAAAGCCTTGCGCGGATTATCAAAGCCCAATAAATGTCGGTTCTTGGCAAAAAATTCACTCACGGAAATATCGCGCTGGCGCGAGCCCATTTCCTCCGCCGTTGC